>JAVBNZ010000062.1:0-60933 GCA_031551145.1 Desulfovibrionaceae bacterium
GGCGAGGTATAAGCGGCTCGACTATCGCCCAAAATTCATTAGAAACTTCCCATGATTTTAGCTTCATCTGCCTATCTCCGTTGGAGAAAAGCATATCAAAAAATCTAAAAATAGTAAATTTTATTTACGGATAAATTCTTATTTATTATAGCAAAACAGTGTCTAAGAGCCGGAGAGCTTCTTCTCTATCGCCTCTACGCGCTTCCGTAAACCAAGGAACAACACAGCTGCACCAGTAATTGGTATAAATGTACCATATCCAATCCACTTATATACATTGAATACTTGATCTATCCTGTCAGCTGAAGATCCATCTATAAAAAGAAGGTAGACAAGTATTCCTGTAATTATAAATACGGCAGAACTAAAAAGAAATAAACAATAACATAGATATACAAGCAGCTTAAAGCTTGTTAAAATTTCTCTTTCAGCAGCTAGCTGTTCTTTTACCTTAATGTGCCCTTCTTCAATTTTTTGATAGCGTGGAATAATAGCATTATACATATTTGTTAGCCACGTTACGGTTCCAGCATCAACAGGCAAGTTTTGTGGAGATGTAGCACCCCCAGTGCTTGAGGAGCTAGTGGCAAGATAAGTGGGCGGAGGCGGCATAGGAGGCATGTTTGTGAAGTCATTCATCCCCCACCTCACTTAACGCAAGGACTTTCTCTGTAGTAAACTCCCAAAGCTTGTATACAAAGTCTTTACTTATTTTATTTTTACCATCCGTATTAATGTCTATGTTAATGAGCAATCCTATTTTTTGTCCTTGAGGCGTTAATAGTTCGACTCCAGCTTGCCAATCGTGAATGACATTCAGATCTATTTTATTGAATATTTCTGGCCTATTATACCTAACAGATACTTCTTTTGCATTAGCTATTTTTTTATCTTTAATAAATCTATTAATAACCAATGTTTGCGACTTATTATTTTCAATAAAAACCGATAATACAATTCCAATTCTAGATAAAGCATTATCCTTCAATATTGCTTCGTGTATGTCCTTGAATGAGTTAGGAAACTCTTCAAGAAATTTAGCACAATCTGGTAAGTCAATAGGGATATTAAAGGAAAAATCCGCTCTCGTTTTTGATAATGCAAGGGTATATTTCCCATCTAATGAATTCAAAATACACAAAGGCATTTCGATAGGTGGCCCAGGGGGCGCGGGTATAACAATTGGGACGACATCAGAAAAGATTTTTGTATTATCAGCAATTCGGTAGCCAAATTTATCTGGGCGCTCTAAGAGTTGTTGCAAGAAAAAGGCGACTTGAATTCGTAGTAATTGCTTTTCCATAAGGATTCCTCTTTTATTCTTTGTAACCTAGGAGCCGTTAAAATCAACCCAGGGTAGGAATAGGGTAGGAAAAAGAAAAAGGCACTTAGGAGAAAGTCTTCTAAGTGCCTGTAATCTCTGGTTGCGGGAGCAGGATTTGAACCTGCGGCCTTCGGGTTATGAGCCCGACGAGCTACCAAACTGCTCCATCCCGCGATATGCTGACCAGTGAGACTTACGAGCATTTGCGAGAAGGGGCAAAACACCAGAAGTCGTCCGTCAGGCAAAGAGGTATACGCCCCGGCCTCAAAAGCGTCAAGGGCTTTTTTCCATATCTTGACTTTATGCGTGAACTTTGCCAGCTTGTCCCGTTCCGGCCCTGATTTACAGTCTTTTACGGAGACTTGCCATGACCACCAGCATCGACCGGCAGATCGCCCACATCAGGCGCGGCTGCGCCGAGCTTATAGAAGAAGGCGAGCTGCGCAAAAAGCTTGCGCGCGGCATCCCCCTGCGGGTGAAGACCGGCTTTGACCCCACCGCGCCCGACCTGCACCTGGGCCACACCGTGCTGCTGCACAAGATGCGCCATTTTCAGGAACTGGGGCACGAGGTGGTCTTTCTTATCGGCGACTTCACCGGCCTTATCGGCGACCCCTCGGGCCGTTCCGACACCCGCCCGCCCCTGACGCCGGAGCAGATCCAGGCCAATGCGGAAACCTACAAAAAGCAGGTTTTCAAGATTCTGGATCCGGAAAAGACCGTGGTGGACTTCAACTCCCGCTGGCTGGGCGCGCTGTCTCCGGCCGACTTCATCCGGCTGACCTCGCGCTACACCGTGGCCCGCATGCTGGAGCGCGACGACTTTGAAAAGCGATACCGCAACAACATCCCCATTTCGGTGCACGAGTTCATGTACCCGCTGATGCAGGGGTACGACTCCGTGGCGCTTAAGGCCGACGTGGAGCTGGGCGGCACGGACCAGAAGTTCAACCTGCTGGTGGGCCGTCATCTGCAGGGGCAGTACGGGCAGGAGCCGCAGTGCGTGCTGACCATGCCCCTGCTGGAAGGCCTGGACGGCGTCAAAAAGATGTCCAAGTCCCTGGGCAACTATGTGGGCATCGACGAGCCGCCCTCGGAAATCTTCGGCAAGCTTATGTCCTTGTCCGACGTCCTGATGTGGCGCTATTTCGAGCTGCTTTCCGCCAAGTCGCTGGAGGACATCGCCGTCCTGAAGCGGGACGTGGAAGCCGGCAAGGCCCATCCCAAGGCCGTGAAGGAAGATCTGGCCTTTGAAATGACAGCCCGCTACCACGGCGAGGCAAAGGCGCACGAGGCCAAGGCGGGTTTTAACGCGGTGTTCGCCGGCGGCGGCGTGCCCGACGACGCGCCCGCGTACGAGTGCGTTGCGGGGGAAGCCTCGGCCCCGGCGGTGTTTCTGGCGGAAAGCGGCCTGACCGCCTCGCGCGGGGAAGCCCGCCGTCTTATCGCGCAAAAGGCCCTCAGCGTCGACGACGTCCTGTGCACCGACCCCAATGGACCCCTGCCCGCCGGGGAATACGTCATCAAGCTTGGCAAAAAACGCTTTTTGCGCCTTACGGTGAAGTAGGGGGAACGCGGGGCGCAGATACCTTCCGGCCCCTTCATCACCCGTCCGATGCCCGGTTCATCCGGCACCCAAAAGAAGCGCCTCCCGCTGAGGGGGCGCTTCTTTTGGATTTTAGAAAAAAATTCGAAAAAGTCCTTCATTGTGACGCCCGTCACATCTTTTTTCTTTTCCTTTACCTAGAATGCATTTATACAAAATGATATAGGTAAACCTTTAATTGAAGGAGATCTCCATGTTTTGCAACCAGTGTGAACAAACAGCCAAGGGAACCGGCTGCACCACCCAGGGAGTGTGCGGCAAGCAGGACGACATTGCCAAGCTGCAGGATCTTATCGTCTACGCCCTGCGCGGTCTTTCCCGCGTGGCTCTTGAGGCGCGCAAGCAGAATATCGTCGACGCGGCGGCTGACCGCCTGACCGTTTCCGCGCTGTTCTCCACCCTTACCAACGTGAACTTTGACGCCGCGCCTCTGGAAGCTTTGCTGCGCAAGGTTGTCGCCACTCGTGACGCCCTGGGCGCCAGGTGCGGGGCTTCTTTCGCCTCCGGCCCGGCCGCCTTTGTGCCCGCAGCCACCTTTGAAGGGCTGCAAAGCCAGGCCGAAACGGCTTCCGTTTTCCAGATGGACGCCGATCCGGACGTGAACTCCCTGCGCCAGATTCTGCTGTACGGCCTCAAGGGCGCGGCCGCCTACGCGGACCATGCGGCCATCCTGGGCCAGCAGGATCCGGACCTGTACCGCCGCATCCACGAGGGGCTGGCCGCCGGGTTTGACGCCAAATCCCGCGACCTTGGCGCCTGGATCTCCGCCGTGCTGGAATGCGGGCACGTCAACATCCGGGCCATGGAACTCTTGGACGCCGCCAACACCGGCGCTTACGGGCATCCCACACCCACGGAAGTGCCCCTTGGCCCCGTGGAAGGCAAGTGCATCCTGGTTTCCGGCCATGACCTGAAAGACCTGCACGACCTTTTGACGCAGACCGAAGGCACGGGCATCAAAATTTACACCCACGGCGAAATGCTGCCCGCCCACGGCTATCCCGGCCTGAAGAAGTTTTCGCATCTGGCCGGGCACTACGGCACGGCCTGGCAGAACCAGACCAGGGAATTTCCGGCCTTTCCCGGCGCTATTCTTTTTACCACCAACTGCATCCAGCGCCCGGCCGCCTCGTACGCCGACAATGTCTTTACCACCGGCCTGGTGGGCTGGCCCGGCATCACCCACGTGCCCAACGGCGACTTCTCCAAGGTTATCGCCCGCGCCAGGGAACTGCCCGGCTTCACCAAAGAAGACGCGCAAAACGGCAGCCCCACCCGCGTGCTTACGGGCTTTGCCCGCCAGAGCGTGCTGGGCGTGGCCGGAGCCGTGATCGATGCGGTGAAGTCCGGGGCCATCCGTCACTTTTTCCTGGTGGGCGGCTGCGACGGTGCCAAGCCCGGGCGTAACTACTACACCGAGTTTGTGGAAAAAGCCCCGCAAGATACCGTCATTCTGACCCTGGCCTGCGGCAAGTTCCGCTTTTTCGACAAGGATCTGGGCAATATCGGCGGCATTCCGCGCCTTCTGGACGTGGGTCAGTGCAACGACGCCTACTCCGCCGTCAAGATCGCCATGGCCCTGGCCGAGGCCTTCAACTGCGGCATCAACGACCTGCCCCTGTCCCTGATCCTGTCCTGGTACGAGCAAAAGGCCGTGGCCATCCTGCTGTCCCTGCTGGCGCTGGGCGTCAAGAACATCCGCCTTGGACCCAGCCTGCCCGCCTTTGTCACCCCCAACGTGTTGCAGGTGCTGGTGGACAATTTCGCCATCAAGCCTATCTCCACTCCTGAGGAAGACCTGAAGGCCATTCTGGGATAAGGATATAAAGGAGACGCCGGAGGGGCCGCGCCCGTCGCATGGAGCCGCGCGCCCCTTCCGGCCCTCTCCACGGGAAAATACATGAGCAAGATACTGCGCAATATCGTCAGAATTGACGAGGAACTCTGCACCGGCTGCGGCCAGTGCATACTTGACTGCGCCGAAGGGGCCATCGCCCTGGTGGACGGCAAGGCCAGGGTTATCGCCGACATGTACTGCGACGGCCTGGGAGCCTGCCTTTCCGGCTGCCCCACCGGCGCGCTGACCATCGAACAGCGTGAAGCCGCCCCCTACGACCAGGAAGCCGTGGACGAACATCTGGCCAGACAGGGCCGCAGCCATGCCCAGGCGCATGACCACGGACGGCATGAAGGCCATAAGCACGAAAGCCGCCAGGACCGCCATCACGGCCGCGAACAGCACGAAAGTCATCACCACGGCGGCCATCATCACGGCGAGGGACATCACGAAAAAGGCCACGGGGCGTGCGGCTGCGCGCACTCGGCCCCGCGCCCCCCGGCCCCTGCCGGATGCGGCTGCCCCGGCTCCCGTGCCGGGACGCTGTTCGCCGTGTCGGGCGGGAAGACGAACGCGTCTGTAACAGGCCCCGCCGCCGGCCTCGCTGCCGGCCCCGTTGCAGGGATGAAGGCCATGCCCGGCTCTTTTACCGCCAACACCCACTGGCCGTTGAAGATCCGCCTGATGTCGCCGGACGCCCCTTTTCTTGAAGGAGCCGATCTGCTTATTGCCGCCGACTGCGCGGCCTTTGCCTCCCCGGCCTTTAACGACGCCTTGCGCCCTGGCCGGATCACGCTGATCGGCTGCCCCAAGTTTGAAGATTATCGGGAACTTTCCGGACGCCTTGCGGAAATTTTTCGCACAGCGCGGCCCAAAAGCTGCACCGTGGCCCGCATGGAAGTGCCCTGCTGCAACGGGCTGCTCAACGCCTGCCGCGAAGCGGGGGAAGAAAGCGGGGTGCCCGTGCGCGAAGTGGTGGTCGCCCGCACCGGGGATTTGAAAGGGGGATGGCCCGCATCCGGAGAATGAGCCGCATGGCGGGCTGAAAATCGAAAAGCCGTTTCATGATGAACCATGAAGCGGCTTTTCAAATTGACGCCCCCCGCAAGGCCGGGGCGGAATGGCGACGGCCCGTAAGACCGGCTTGCTTTTTTAGTCCTGTTCCAGCACCCGCACCCGGCACTTTTTGGAGAAATCGGCCGGGTTGTAACCAAGCTTGGCGTGGCGCAGGCCTTCGTCGTCCAGGTCCTGCTCGCGGTTGATATAGGTGAAGTTCACGCCCGCGTCGTTGCAGAACAGGTAGTTGATGGCCTGGTACGCTCCCTTGATTCCGCTGGCGGCCTTTTCAAAATGGATCACCAGGGTGTCCTCGGTGAGCGGCTCGCCCAGAGTATAGGCCACGGGCACCCCGTCGATGCGGATAATGCCCCCGCACAGGCCGGGGATGTCGTTCCAATGCGCCAGCACGCGGGCCACGGCGTCGTTTTCGGCCAAAAGCGCCTCGGAAGACTCACAGTCGCGCCAGCGGCACCATTCGGTCTGCATGTTCAGCACGGTTTCCACGCAGTTGACGGAAAGCGACCGGTATTCGTAATTGTACTGCTTTTGAAACTGCTTGAGCAGGTTTTTCTTTTTGTGAAAACGGTTGCCGGAAAGGGTGCGCAACTCCGAGGACAGGTACAGATAATCCCACTGCCCCCTGGCTTCCTCCAGGTTGATGCGATCGCCCAAAGCGGCGCGCCACAGTTCGCAAAGCGGCTCGGGCACGCGGATGAACACCGAACCGGGGGCCATCTCCGCCCGCCCCATCCAATCCTTCACGGCGTCCCACGGGCCCACGGGCGCCCAGAAGCAGGGTTCGGGCCTGTGCTGGCGAATCCAGCACAATTCGCCGTCAAAGCGCCATTCCAGGCCGTAGTAGGGAGCCCAGCCCCAAAGGTTGGCGAAGCTGTAATCCGAGGCGCGCGACCGGCTTTGGCCGAGCAGGGAAAGATATTGTTCCATCCCCGAGAAGGAAATGGGGGAATATTCGCTGTTCATGCATTCTCGCGGGAAGCGGCTGGCTTCCGGGTAAAGCGTTTGGCCGTGGAAGAAAAGCGGTACCAGTCACGGCGCAACAGAACATACATGGAAGACGAGGCCTGTACAACCTGCGAGACAAGCATGGCGGCGAAAACGCCCGAAGCCTCGCGCCAGACGAAGTGCCCCAGCCACCAGGCAAGCGGCAGGCGCACCGCCCAGGTGGCGAAGCTGAAGACAATCAGGCTGTAAACGGTTGCGCCCGCGCCGGAAAAGATGCCGCTTACGATCATGCTGATCACGGTGAACGGCGTGGCGAACAGGTTGTAATACAGGTAGCTGGCGGCCACCTTTTGCACCCCGGCGGCCGGGGCCACAAAGGCGGCTATCTCTCCGGCAAAGGGCAGCATGCAGGCCGCCACCACGCTCATGGACACCGCCCCGCCCGTGACCACGCGCAGACTTACCCGTTTTGCCTCCGCCCGGTTGCCGGAACCCAGGCAATGCCCCACCAGCACCGAGCCGGTAAGGTTAAAGGCGAAGGCGGGCAGAAACAGGATGGCCTCGACGCGCATGCCGGCCGTCAGGCCGGAAATGGCGGTGACGCTGTCCCGGGGCAGCGTGTTTGTGATAAGAAACAGTATCATGTACCCGAGATTCCAAAGAATCTGCGTACCCCCGGCGGGCAGGGCGACTTTAAGTATGTAGGGCAGGGCGCGCTTTTCCCAGCGCCAGGGGGCGAAGCAGGCGCGGCTAATCAGCCCCTGGCGCAGCAGCACCCACAGGTTGAACAGCGCCCCCGCGCTGACCGATCCGATGGAGGACCACACCAGGCCCCTGGCCCCCAGATTGGGCATGCCGAACCAGCCAAGCCCCAGGCCAAAGTCCCCGGCTGTGTTCACCAGGCAGACCAACGCCCCGGAAACCAGCGGCACCATGACGTTTTTGCGCGCGCGAAACACCGCCGCAGTGGTCATGCTCAGGTAGCTGGCGGGCATGATGGCCAGAAACAGCACCCACAATTCCAGGGTCATGGGAAATATTTCCTGGGGCACCTTGAGCAGCACGAGCAGTTCGCGCTGGAACAGGATGCCGAAGGCCAAAGTGGCCGCGCACAGCAGGGCCGACAGCTTGCAGATGAGCCCCACGTAACGCTCGGCCCTCAGGGGCAGGCGCGCGCCCAAAGCCTGGCTCATGGCCGCGACCCCGCCGTTGACCGCGGCTATGCCCAGCACCAGCAAAAAAAACTGGCACTGGGTGATGATGCCCAAAGCCCCCTGCACGTTGGGGTCGATGCGCCCGGCCACTACCACGTCGGTAAAGCCCACCAGAAACTGGCACAACATCATCAGGGCCTGCGGCCAGGTAAGTTCCCATATTTCGCGGCCGGTGACGCGTTCCGGGCGGGGCTGGGAATGGGGAGGCAGGCCGGGCCCGGTGGGGGCCGTGGCGGCTATTCTGATGGAAGGGCGCATCCATTCAGTTTACCAAAGCGCGCGAGCAAAGGCAAAAGAAATGGGCCCCTCGACGGCGAAGGAAGCAATAAGAAAAAAATCAGCGCTGGTACACGTTTACATGTGCATTTCTTGTCGACACGCTCCTCTGTATTCGCCTAAGCTGCCTGTATGCAGGAGGTGCCCCGACAGTATACCGGCCATATGTATAAAGACGGCTTGCCGTATTTTTTCAGGAATATGCCCCGCATGCGGACAGCCGGTTTTACCGGCATGGCAGTGTCCGCGCAATCAGGCGCGCTCATGTTCTTTTTGATGAAAGGAGGCTTATATGGGTAAAGCATCTTCTCCGGCAGGGTTCTCTTTTTCTCGCCATCCTTTGTCCGTTCCGGCGGAACGTCCTTTGCGCATCCGCATCGGACTGGTGTATCTGTGTCTGGCGACCGCGCTGCTGTGCACGTCCATTTTCTTTTCCGGGTCCGCCACGGCGGATAACGCCGCCCCGCAAGTGATCACCCTGGCGGCGGCCGACGCCCCCGCCGCCCCTGCCGGGACGGTAGCTCCGGCGGCTCCCAAGCTGCTGCCCGACACGTCCATACTGCCCGTCGACATGGGGCAGTGGGTGCAACAGAACAAGGCCGTGGTCACCCTTGGCGTGCTTGCGGTTATGGCCGCGCTGTTCATCACCGAAATCGTGCCCCTGGCCATTACCTCGCTGGGCGGCGCCGTGGCGCTTGGCCTTTTGGGCATCATCCCCATGAAGCAGGTTTTCACGGGGCTTTCCAACTCGACGGTGGTGCTTTTCGCCGCGTTCTTCGTCATCGGGGCGGGCATGTTCCACACGGGCCTGGCCCAGACCATGGGCGAAACCGTGGTGCGCTTTTGCGGCACCAGTGAAAAAAGCCTGATGTTCGGCACCATGCTCGTGGCCATGGCCCTTTCGGCCGTATGCTCCAACACCGGCACCACCGCCGCCCTGATGCCCGTGGTCATCGGCATCTGCGTGGCCGCCGGGGCTTCGCCCTCGCGGCAGCTTATGCCCCTGGCCTTTGCCGCCGGGCTGGGCGGCACCATCACCCTGGTGGGCACTCCGCCCAACCTTATAGCCAACCAGGTGCTGGGCTCGCACAACTACGCGACCTTCGGCTTTTTTGAATTCGCCAAAATAGGCATCCCCCTGTCCCTGGCCGGTATGGTCTTTATGATGCTGTTCGCCAAGTACCTGCTGCCCAAGCGCGAGGCGGACATGGAACTGGCCCAGACCGCCGGCGGCAAGGAAACGGAAATAGGCACCCACGACCCCAAAAAGAAGGTCATCATGGGCGCCACCCTGCTGGGCGTGGTTCTGATCATGGGTTTTGTGCCCGAAAAGAAACTGCCCCTGGAAATTCCCGCCACCATCGGCGCCATCATCCTGGTGCTGACAGGCTGCCTTAAGGAAAAGCAGGCGTACCGCGGCATCGACTGGGTGACCATCTTCCTGTTCGCCGGGATGATGCCCATGGCCACGGCCCTGGACAAGAGCGGCGCGGGCAAGCTTATCGCCGAGGCGGTGGTCGACATCATGGGCGGCAACCCCTCGCCCCTGCTGCTGACCGCCGTTCTGTTCATTCTTACCTGCGGCCTGACCCAGTTCATGTCCAATACGGCTTCGGCCACGCTGCTGTGCCCCATCGGCCTGGCCATCGCCGAGCAGATCCATGTGTCGCCCCACGCCGTGCTCATGTCCATCTGCATCGCGGCTTCCTGCGCCTTCGGCACCCCTGTGGGCACCCCGCCCAACACCCTGGTGCTCGGCGCGGGCAACTACCGCTTTATGGATTATGTCAAGGCCGGCGTGCCGCTGATCCTGGTGTGCTTCCTGGTGTGCCTTTTCGTGATACCGTTCATGTGGCCTTTTGCCCTTCCTCCCAAGTAGGCGGAGCAGGCCGGACCGCCGCGCGCGCAACGCGCCGGGCTTTCTTTTTCCCCTGGAGCAGGACGAAAATCCGGCTCCGGGGGAAACTCGTTTCTTTTGTAAGGAATCCCGTTACAGGGATTTTGACATTTCGGGGCAACGAGCTTATGGAAAGACGTTTCGCCGCGCGCGTAAAGCCCGGCCCGCTTGATCTGGAACATTTCAACCTTGCGGGCGTTTCAAGTGTGAAAGGCCCTGAAGCGGTTTTGTGAGAAACCGCGCTGAAAAGCACACGCCGCGCGGCGCGGTAAGGAGATATAACATGGCCGTAAGACAGGAAAAAATTCCGACATTTATGGATTCGCTTCAGTCCGAGGTAAGCACGGAAGCTTCGCCTCTGCTGCAGTTTCTCATCAACAACGCCAAGGCCATCGCGTTTGGCATCGGCCTGTTCATCCTGGCCATTATCGGCTTCTGGGTCTACGAATGGCGGCAGGGCAAGCAAACCATGGCGGAACAGCGCGAATTCGGGGCCATCGTCGTGACGGCGGACCCGGCGGCGCGCCTGAAGGCCCTTGACGCCTACGTGGCCAAGGCCCCGGCCTCCATGCACAACGCCGCATGGTTCGCCATTGCCGAAGCCGCCCAGCAGACCGGCGATCAGCAAAAAGCCTACGCCGCCTGGGAGCAGATCGCCAAAATCGACGCCCGCCTGAAGACGCCCGCCACCATGGGCATGGCGCGCGCGCTTATGGCCCAGGACAAGAACAAGGAAGCCCTGGCCCTGCTGGAAGGCATTTCCGGCGCGACGGACCCCTACGACAAAGAGCAGATCAACCGCCAGATCACCTTCCTGGCCGAAAGCCAGGGCGACTACGCGCGCGCCGTGGCCGCCTGCGACACGGTGCTGAACAACCCCGGCGCCAACGTCGATACCAACTACTGGGCGCAGAAAAAAGCCGCTCTGGAACAGAAGATCGCGCCCCGGTAAAGAGTTTTGCCTCGAAAGCGCCGGCGGCGGCCCCTGGCGGACAAGGCTTTTCGCGCAAGTCCGCGCCGGCGCCGTCCGCAGGCATTTCAGAGCGCGCTATATTTCTATGCGTCAACTCTGTTTTGTTTCATAAGGAACACGCCATGAACCATCCCCTGCTGGCCCCCGAAGGAGCGCGGCAACTGCTGCTGGGCAACGAGGCCATCGTGCGCGGCGCCCTTGAAGCGGGCGTCAACGTGGTGACCTGTTACCCCGGGACGCCCTCGTCCGAGGTTCCCGACACTTTCCGCCGTCTGGCCGCATGCGGCCGCTTTACCCTGGAATATTCCGTCAATGAGAAGGTGGCCATGGAAGTTGCCGCCGGGGCGGCTTTGGGCGGAGCCCTGGCCCTTGTGACCATGAAGCACGTGGGCGTCAATGTGGCCGCCGATCCCCTGATGACCATGACCTACACGGGCCTGCCCGGCGGCCTGGTGCTGCTTTCGGCCGACGATCCCGGCTGCCATTCCAGCCAGAACGAGCAGGACAACAGATATTACGCCCGTTTTGCCGGCCTGCCCTGTTTCGAGCCGGCCACGGCGCAGGAAGCCAAGGACATGACGCGCGACGCCTTTGCCCTGGCCCGGAAACTGGAGCAGCCCGTGATGCTGCGTACCACAACCCGCGTCAGCCATCTGCGCGGGCCGGTGCGTTTCGGCGCCTTGGCCGAAAAGGCCCCGGTTCCCTATGTTGCGAATCCCCGCCGCTTTGTGCCCGTGCCCGCCGTGGCCAGGGTGCGGCACGTCGCGTTGACCGAAAAACTCGCGCACGCGGCCGCCGAGGCGGATAGAAGCCCCTGGAACCGCATTTCGGAAGGCAAGGGCCGTTTGGGCATCATCGCTTCCGGCGCGGCCCGCGCCTATCTGGCCGACGCTCTGTTGCTGGACGACCTTGAAGGCGCGTTCAACATTCTGGAACTCGGCCAGAGCTGGCCGTTGCCCCAAAGGCTGCTGGAGCGCTTTTGCGCCGGCTGCGACAAAATTCTGGTATTGGAAGAACTGGAGCCGCTGCTGGAGCGGGACCTGCGCGCCTTCGCGCAGGAGCGCGGGCTGCCGGTCGGCGTCGTCGGCAAGGGCGGGCCGCTGACGATTCAGGGCGAATATTCCGTCACCCTGGTGCGGGAGGCCGTGGCGGCCTTTGCCGGCAAACACTTCGCGCCCGCGCCCGTTACGCCCCTTCGTCCCGATCTGCCCCAACGGCCCCCGCTGCTCTGCGCCGGCTGCGCGCACCGGGCCGTGTTTTCCGCCGTACGCACGGTCTACGGGGATGACGCGGCCTATTCCAGCGACATAGGCTGCTATACGCTCGGCATGCTCCCGCCCCTGCGCGCGGCGGATTTCCTGTTCTGCATGGGTTCTTCCATCAGCGCGGGCAGCGGCTTCGCCAGGGTGAGCGGCAAGCCTGTGGTGGGTTTTATCGGGGATTCCACCTTCTTCCATTCCGGCATCACGGGGCTGGTCAACGCGGTGTTCAACAGGCACGACATCCTGTTGATCATCCTCGACAACGGCACCACGGCCATGACCGGGCACCAGCCCAACCCCGGCGTGGACGCCAAACTGCTGGGCGAGGACCGCGCCCATCTCGATATCGAGGCGATCGTGCGCGGCTGCGGCGTGAGCCGCTGTACCACGGTGAAATCCTACAACCGCAAAAAACTCCTGCAGGCGCTGGAGGAGATGAAGGCGCTCGACGGCGTGCGCGTGATCATCGCGCGCGAGCCCTGCGCGCTCTATGCCCGGCGGGTGCTCAAGAAAAGCGCGCCCCAGGCGGCCCATGTGCCCGTGCAGACGCCCGAAGCCCTGGCCGGCCTGGAGCAGCTCGCCTGTCCCGCCATGCGGCGCGAAGGCGACAATGTGGCGGTGGACGAGGGACAGTGCGCGGGCTGCATGCTCTGCCTCCAGGTGTCCCCGGCCTTTACATCCCGCAAAAGGAGCCGAGCATGAAGGGCACAGCTGTTTTCATGACCGGAGTGGGCGGCCAGGGCACATTGACGGCCACAACCCTGCTCGCCGAGGCGGCCCTTGCGCGGGGCGTGGACGTGGTGGCCGGAGAAGTGCACGGCATGGCCCAGCGCGGCGGCGTGGTGGAATCCACGTTGCTGCTCGGCGGCCGGCGCTCGCCGCGCATCGCGCATGGCGAGGCGGATATCCTGCTCGGCTTCGAGCCGCTGGAAACCCTGCGCGCTCTGCCCTATCTCGCGCCGGGCGGGCGGGTTTTTTCCTCCTCCGAAGGGCTGCCGCCCATAGGCGTGGCCCTGCGCAAGGAAACCTACCCGGATATGGACGCGCTGCGCGCCGAAGTGGAAGCCGCTTCAGCCGGTGCGCTTTTTCTGCCCTGCCGCAGCCTGGGGCTGGAGGCGGGTTCGGAACCCGCCGGCAACACGGCGCTGCTCGGGGCTCTGTGCGCGTCGGGCCTTTTGCCCTTCGGGCTTGATGCCCTGGAAGAAGCCATAGGCTCCTGCCTGCCCGCCAAGCTGCGGGAAGCGAACCTGAAAGCGGCACGTTTGGGGGCGGCGCGGGCGCGATGAGCCGCGAACTCGACCTGGAATCCGCCCTTGCCACCCTGCAGCGCATCGTCGCGGAATTCGGCTCCCACGCCTCCTTCCACGCCGCGCTCAAGGCACTGTTGCGCACCCTGGCCGAGCGGCACGATTTTCTGCGGCCGCATCTGGTGATCTACGATCCCCAGGCCCGCAGCCTGCGCCTTTGCCTGGCCGATTCCCCGGCACGGGCCGCCGGCGAGGTGTATGCCCCCGGCGCGGGCATCACCGGCCGGGTGTTCACGCTGGGGCGCACGGTGATCGTGGACCGCATCAGCGAGAGCACGGTGTTTCAGAACAAGTTCTTCATGCGTTCGCCCGAGGAGATGGAACGGCTTTCCTTTATCTGTGCGCCCGTGTACGCCTCCGGCGGCGACCCGCTCGACGGGCAGGACGTGGTCGGCACCTTGAGCGCGGATATCCCCCATTGCCCCCGCGAACGCCTGGAGCGCTACGCCCGTTTTCTGGAACTGGTCGCGGCGCTCATAGGCAGCCGTGCCGTCCGCTTTCAGGAGGAACTGACCCGCAAGGCCCCGGCGGTCGAAGAGCGCGAAACGCTTCCCGCGCCCGGCCCGTTCTTTGTTTCCAGGGCCATGAGCAGGGTGCGGGAGCAGGCCCTTCAGGCGGCGGAATCCCGCTGCGCCGTTATTCTGGTGGGCGAGGAGGGCGTCGGCCGGCAGAGTCTGGCGGAACTGATCCACAAAAAGAGCGGCCGTGCCGGGCTCTTCGTACCCCTGGACTGCGCTTCCCTGCCGCCGGCGCGGCTCAAAGAGGAACTGTTCGGCAGGCAGAAGGGCGCGGGCGCTCCGCACAGCGTCAAGGGTCTGTTTGAGAGCGCCCACAAGGGCAGCGTATTTCTGGAGAGTCTTGAGGCCTGCCCGCCGGAGGTGCAGCGCGCCCTGGCCGTTGTTATGCAGACCCAGGAAGTGCGGCGCGAAGGCGCGGAACGCCCCGTGCGCGTGGATGCGCGCATTTTTTGCTCCTGCACCGCTTCCGCGCCGGACGCCCCGCTTGAACTTGAGCCGGAATTGGCGGAGGAGCCGGCCCTGCGCATTTTTGTGCCGCCCCTGCGCGAACGTCGCGAAGACATCCCGCTGCTGGCGGATTTTTTTCTCAGGAACGCGGCCGGGGAGCAGGGCAGGGACATCCGCCGCCTTTCCCCGGCGGCCGCGGAACTGCTGCTGCGCTGGTCCTGGCCCGGCAACGTCCGCGAGCTCAAGGCCTGCATGGAGCAGGCGGCGACGCGTTGCGCCGAGGAGGTCGTGCGCAGCCGCCATCTGCCGCTGGCCATGCAGTCCGCCGAAACAGCTCCTGAAAAGCAGCGGCTCGCCTTCAGCGAAGCCGTGGAGCAGTATGAAAAGGAACTGCTGGCGGACGCGCTGCTCGCCGCCGGCGGCAACGTGCTCCAGGCTTCCCGCATGCTCGACGCGAGCTATCGCGTCATTCACTATAAAGTCAAAAAATACGGCCTGAACGCGAAAAAGAACGGCACGAAGCCGGATTGACGGCCTTCGTTCTCAGCCCCGGCGAATGCCGGCGGGCAGGGCGAAATACAGGCGGGCCAAAAGGTCGAAACAGCTTCCCGGCAGATAGCTCGCGAGGTTGAAGAGGCGGAACTTGAGCGAAGCTCCTGCATAGGGGGCAATACTTTTTCTCGCCTCCGCGCCCCTGCCTTCGCGCCACAGAGCCACGGCCCGCTGAAAGGCCGCGCGCCGGGTGAGCAGCCTGATCAGATCCGCGTATTCTTCCTCGTAGCCGGGGTAGATGCGCCGGTGCTTGTCGAGGATGTACAGCGTCTCAGCCGCGAACGCGCCGAACTTCTTGAAGGTGGTGTTGCCCCCGTGCACGCGCCAGCGGGCGAGCGGAGCGTCGACGTGGTCGAGTTCCCAGTCGTGCGCGATGCGGTAAAAGAGATCCGCCTCCTCGCAGAGGTTCAGGCTTTCGTCGAACCAGTGGTCGAGCCCGCGCAGGGCCTCGGCGCGGATCACGGCCGAGGACATGGAGATCCACTGCCGCTGCATCAGTTCCCGAAATACCCGGCCGCGCGCCGGCGCGGACTGCGCGAACACGCGGCTCAGGGTTTTGCCGCCGGTGAAGATTTCCGTGTCCGTACACACCAGACCCAGGGCCGGATTCGCCTCGAACAGGGCAACCTGGCGCTCAAGTTTTTCCGGCAGCCAGAGGTCGTCGCAATCCAGAAAGGCGAGGTAGCGTCCCTTGGCTTCGCGCAGGGCCAGATTGCGCGCCGCGCCGAGCGGCACGGTCGTCTCCGCGCGGAAATAACGCAGTTTGGGGCCGAAGCCTTGGGCGATCGCCGGGCTTGCGTCCGTGGAGCCGTTGTCCCAGAAAATGATTTCCCAGTCCGTGAACGTCTGGGCGCGCACGCTCTCCAGCGCGGCCGGCAGGTCGCCCGCGCAGTTGAGGCAGTTCATGATCACGGAAACCAACGGGGCGCCCGCAACGTCCCGCGCGCCTGCGGAAGCCGGGGATGCGCTCATCGAAGCGCCCTGAGCGTCTACGAAAGCAGGGGACGTCACCTCAAGGCCTCGCGCGTCAGGCGGCAGATTTCCTCCACCTCCGCTTCGCCCAGGCCCGGATGCAGGGGCAGGGTGAGCAGTTGGCCGTAGAGGCGTTCGGTAACGGGCAGGGAAGGTCTGCCCCCGCCGTAGCGCCGCAAAAGATGGTTGGGTTTGTAATGCATGCCCGTGGGCACGCCTGCGGCGGCCAGGGAGGCCTTGACGGCGTCGCGCCGGCCGTTGGTGACGCGCACGGGCAGGATGTGGGGGATGATCGTGTCTTCCGGGTCAACGCGCAGCAGGGCCAGATCGTCCGGAGCGGACGGGCCGGCCAGGCGCTCCCGGTACAGGGCCGCAAGGCGCATGCGCGCCGGGCCGAATTCGCCGGGCAGCCGCGCAAGCTGCACCCGCCCCACGGCGGCCATGATGTTGCTCATGTGGTAACGCCAGCCCTGTTCCGTGACTTCGAAATCCCAACTGCGCGCGCCGGAATAGCGGGCCTGGGTGTCGTTCTGCACGCCGAGCAGGCGCGCGTCGCGGCACAGAGCCGCCGCCTTCGCGTCCGAAGTGACGATGCAGCCGCCTTCGCCGCAGGTGATGTTCTTGATGCCGTCAAAGCTGAAGCAGGCCGTGTCCCCGAAGGAGCCGACCAGCCTGCCCTTCCGGCTGCAGCCGAAGGCATGGGCCGCATCCTCGATCACGCGCAGACCGTGTTCGGCCGCGAAGGCGTACACTTCGTCGAGGCAGGCCGGGTTGCTCGCATAGTGCACGGGCATGACGGCCTTTGTACGTCTGGTTATGCGTTGTGCCGCGTCATGCAGGTCGATGAGCGCGTCTTCCTCCCGCGCCTCGCAGGGCACGGGGACGCAGCCGGCCGCGCCTACGGCCTGGAAGGAAGCCACAAAGGTGAGCGAAGGCACAAGCACTTCGTCGCCCGGCGCAAGCAGGGCCTGCACGGCCAGATGCAGGGCCGCGGTGCCGCTGTTGACCGCGATGACCTCGATGTCCGCATCTGGGCCGCACCCGAGAAAGGCGGCCAGTTCTTCTTCAAAACGGCGCACTTCCGCGCCCATGCCGAGATAGCCGTCTTCAAGCAGCACGCGGCGCACGGCCTCTGCCTCTGCCTCTCCCACGATGGAGCGTGACAAGCGGATGTTCATGTAAGGATTCAGTCCGTTGATATGGCGGTGAAAAGAAGGGTTTCGGGGTAGCGAAAGCGCCGGCGCCGAGCTTGTTCACGAACACGCGCACGCGCGCCGTCAATTTTTGTTCTCCTGCGAAGACGAGCTTCGGCCGATGGAAGTGCACCTTTCGGTACTCGCCCAGAGGCCGAAGCAAAGTCTGACGAAGTCGAAGGGCAAAAAGGCACGGCGCTAGGCAGCGCCGGCGATGTCGGTGCCTTCAAGCAGGCTGTCGAGATCCAGCAGAATAAGCAACCTGTCGTCCAGCTTGCCCACCCCTCTGATGTATTCCGAGCCTATGCCGGACACCACGGCCGGCGCGGGTTCCACGGTGTTCGCCGGGATGCGCAGCACTTCGGAAACAGCGTCCACCAGGAAGCCGACGATTTTCACGCCGAATTCCATAACGATGATGCGCGTGCGGCTGTCGCGCTCGATAGGCGACAGGTTGAAGCGTTTGCGCATGTCGATGACGGGAATGACCTTGCCCCGCAGGTTGATGACGCCCTCTATGCAGGCGGGCGCGCGGGGCACGGCGGTGATCTGCATCAGGCGGATGATTTCCTGAACGCTCAGGATGTCCACGCCGAATTCCTCTTCCGCTATATTGAAAGTCACGAGTTGCAGCAACTCGTCGTCCCTGTGTGTATGTGCGCCGGAAGAGTGGAGAGAGGGGGCGTCGGCAGCGCTTTTCATGGTATCTCCTTTCTTTTAGAAATCTATTTTCAGCTTCATGCCCATACCGAGAGAGCCGGGATTGTCCTTGACGCGGCCTGTCTGGTCTGGGCGCAGGGCAGAGGCGCCGAAGCGGTACTCCGGCCCCAGTTTCAGTTCCACATCCTCGTCGGGGTGAAAGTCGGCATAGGCTCCGGCCTTGGTATCCTCCCTGATGGCGGGAGTGACGGGAGTGGTACGCGAAGCGTCGCCGGCGTCGGGCCGCCAACCGCTGCGTTCTCTGGTGACTTCGCCCGTGATGGGGGCTTTATCGCCCAGCATGAGCTTTTTTTGCTCGGGCGGGCGGGTTTCGTCAAGTTTTTCTATCCGGGCGGGCGGCAGGTCGCCCACGTCTTTATGGCGGTGCAGATATCGCCCGGCCGGGGAGGAAGGAGCAAAGGTGGTTTGCTTCAAGGTGGCATTCAGCGATTCCTTCCAGCGGGCGTTGAGCGTGCTTTTGTCCGGCTCGTGAAAATCCCAGCCGGATTTGGCTTTCTCCGGAGCCGGAGCTTTTTCCGACGCGGGCGCCCTGGAGACGCCGGCCGAGGGTTTCGAAGATGTCATGCCGCTTTGAACGGATGCGCCTGCCTGGGCCGCAACGCAAGGCACGGCCCGAGCGGACATGCAAAGGCACAGGCTCAGGGCGGCAAGGGCGGATGCGGCGCGCATTCCGCGCATAAACGTACGGAAGGAGCACTTCATAATATGTACTTTAGCACAACGTCGAAAAAAACACAAAGGGGCCGGTCGAAATTGCCGCGCACGGCCCGGCCGGCGGCATATCGACATCGGCGTATATTCCGGCTATGTCTGCGAAATTCCATTCGCCGCCGGCACCGAACGAAAACCCGCGCCGGAGTTGCGGAACGGGTTTCGCCCGCCTCCGGGCAAACGTTTCAGACATAATCACAGGGAGCGAACATGGCAAAAGAGGTACTCCGCACGCCCAGGGCGCCGTTGCCGGGCGGGCCGTATTCCCAGGGGTTGAAGGTGGGGCCGCGCGTGTATGTGTCGGGCCAGCGGCCGGTGGACGCCGCGACGGGCGTTATCCCGGAGGATTTTTCAAACCAGGCCGCGCTTTGCCTGGAGAATGTCCGCCACGTGCTGGAAGCCGGAGGCGCGACTCTTGCGGACGTGGTTTCCGTGAACGTCTACCTGGCCGACATCGCGTATTTCGCCGAGTTCAACGCCGTGTATCAACGGTATTTTTCCGAACCCTTCCCCACCAGAACAACCGTGGCCTGCTCCCTGCGCGGGATTTTGGCGGAAGTGAGCGCGGTGGCCGAATGCGGATAAAAATTCCCGCCGCGGAACAGCCGAAGGGAGAGTTCCGCCGTCAAAGGGCTGCTTCAAACGTACAATGCCGCAAAAATGCCGCAGGAGAAACGCCGTGATGTTGTATTGCGAAAAATGCGGGCAAAAGTTTCCCGAAAAGATGTTGCTCTGGCGCTGCGGCTGCGGCGGCCCCCTGAATTGCGATACGGCTTCGTTCCGCTTCGCGCCCGATCCTTCCCTGCCCGGAATATGGCGCTACGCCTCCTCTTTGCCGGTGGACGAGCCCGCGCGGGCCGTGCGTCTCGGCGAAGGCATGACGCCCCTTGCTCCCTGCGTGTGGGACTACGGCGCGGGAGAAACCGAAATTCTCTGCAAGTACGACGCGCTCAGCCCCACGGGCTCGTACAAGGACCGGGGCGTGGCCGTCCAGATATCCCGCATGAAGGAACTGGGCGTGCCGAGGCTGGTCGAAGATTCTTCCGGCAACGCGGGGGCTTCCATGGCCGCCTATGCGGCCGCGGCCGGCATGGAGTGCGAAATTTTCGTGCCGGATTCCGCTTCCGAGGGAAAATGCGTGCAGATCGAGGCCTACGGCGCAACCCTGCGCAGAATTCCCGGCCCCCGCGAAGCAACCACGGCGGCGGCGGAAGACGCGGCCAAGAGCGTGTATTACGCCTCCCACAACTGGAGCCCGTATTTTCCGGAAGGGATCAAGACCTACGCCTTTGAAATCTATGAACAGCTCGGCGATTCCCTGCCCGACAACATCGTGGTTCCGGCGGGGCAGGGCAGCCTGGTGCGCGGGGCGTGGCGCGGCTTCGGCGAAATTCTCAAAGTCCGCAGAGAAGGAAAGATGCCGAGGGTTTTCGGCGTGCAGAGCGAACATTGCAGTCCCCTGCACGAGGCCTGGAAGACCAACGCCTCCGCGCCCGCTCCGTTCGCCGCGAAGCCGACCATTGCCGAAGGCATAGCCTCGGCCGTGCCGGTGCGCGGAAGCGCGGCGCTGAAGGCGGTGCGGGAAAGCGGAGGGGCCTTTGTCGCGGTGTCCGAAAAGGAAATCTGGGCCGCGTTCGAGCGTCTCGCCCGTCTGGGCTTGTATGTGGAGCCCACAAGCGCGACCGCCCCGGCCGGCCTGACCAGGCTGTTGCGGGAAGGGATCATCAAGCCGGGCGAGCGCACGGTGATGTTGTTTTCCGGCTCCGGGCTCAAGGCCACGGACAAGATACTTCACCTGCGGGCCAATCCGCCGGAATAACATGCGGAGGCGCCGGCAAAGCCGGGAAAACCGCTTGCCGCGCGGCCGGGAATTCGTTGTCTTTCACCCCGGCAACAGGGGAATTTCGCGGCGCAAATATTTCGTAACCGTCATTTTAAATAGGAAATTTCAAACATGACCAGGATGGTCGACATTTCCACCCCGGCCGCGCTCATCGAGAGCGCGCGCATGGACGCGAACATCGCGCGCATGCAGGAGCGCATGAACGCCCTGGGCGTCGCCTTTCGCCCGCACGTCAAAACCGCCAAATGCCTGCCGATCGCGGAGCGTCAGTTCGCCGCCGGCGCGCGCGGCATCACGGTTTCCACCTTGAAGGAAGCGGAGCGCTTTCTGGCGGCGGGCATACGCGACATCACCTACGCCGTGGGCATGGCGCCGTCCAAGCTGCCCCAGGCCGCAGGCCTGATGCGCCGGGGCTGCGACCTGAAGATCATTACCGACAATCTTGAAAGCGCGCGTGCCGTAGCTGCTTTCGGCAAGGCCGAGGGCGTCGCCTTTCAGGTATTGATCGAAATAGATACCGACGGCCACCGTTCCGGCGTGCTGCCCGACGCGCCGGAACTGACGGACATCGCCGCCGCCCTGCCCGGTGGGGCCGGCGGGGCGCAGCTCGCCGGGGTGCTTACCCATGCCGGCGCGAGCTATGAGTTCTTTGACCGCGCGGCGCTTGTCGCTCTGGCCGAGCAGGAGCGCGCCCGCTGCGTGCATGCGGCCGAGCGTCTGCGCCGGGCCGGCTTCGCCTGCCCCACGGTCAGCGTGGGCTCGACGCCCACGGCTTTGAGCGCCGAAAGCCTTGCGGGTGTTACCGAAGTGCGGGCCGGGGTGTATGCGTTCTTTGATCTGGTGATGCACAACATCGGTGTCTGCCGCATGGACGAGATCGCCTTGAGCGTGCTCACCACCGTGATCGGCCACCAGAAGGAAAAGGGCTGGGCCCTGGTGGACGCCGGCTGGATGGCCATGAGCCGCGACCGGGGCACGGCGCGCCACGGCGTCGATTTCGGTTACGGCCAGGTCTGCGCGGCGGACGGAACGCCCCTGTCCGGCTGCATCGTGAGCGGGGCCAACCAGGAGCACGGCATCGTCAGCCTTGCCGGCGAAGTGGACGGCCATATCGCCGAGCGCTTTCCCGTGGGAACCCTGCTGCGCATTCTGCCCAACCACGCCTGCGCCACGGCCGCGCAGTTCCCGGAATACCACGTCCTGAACAAGGACGGCGGCACGGAGCTTTGGCCGCGCTTCTACGGCTGGTAAATTAATCCACGCGGTTGTGGCAGCCAAGGCTCGTCTTGTTGCGCAGCGCGCTTTGCGTGATCACATAGGCCGCCTGGCAGCCGTGGAACAGATCCACCAGGCGCTTGGACGTGGGCGTGCTCTTGTAAAAATCGTGGATATGCCGCGACAGGTCGCGCAGATCCTCAAAGGCCCGGCGCAGGCGGGCGGAACTGCGCGAAATTCCCACGTAATTCCACATGCTGTGGCGTATGCTGGCCCAATCCTGGGCGATCAGGGCGGGGTCGTCGTTGTGCTCGCTGCCGGTGCGCTCCCAGTCGGGAATGCTGTTCAGCAGGCGGGCCGGCAGGCTGCCCCGGCCCAGAATGCGCCGGGCCGCGTCCTGCCCCGCGCTGCGGCCCCAGAGCAGTCCCTCCAGCAGCGAACTGCTGGCCAGGCGGTTGGCGCCGTGCAGCCCGGTGCAGGCGCACTCGCCCACGGCATAGAGCCCTTCCAGGGTGGTGCGGCCGTGCAGATCGGTGAGTATGCCCCCGCAGAAATAATGGGCCGCCGGCACCACGGGGATGGGATCCTTCCGCATGTCCACGCCGATGTCCGCGCAGGACTGAAACACCGTGGGAAAGCGTTGTTCAAGATCGTGCTCCACGCGCGAGGCGTCGAGGTAGAGGCAGGGCTCGCCGCTTTGCAGCATTTCCTCCAGCATGGCCTTGGCCACGACGTCGCGCGGGGCAAGATCCCCGCGTTTGTCGTAGCGGGCCATGAGGGGCTTGCCCGCGCCGTCCAGCAGGCGCGCGCCCTCGCCGCGCAGGGCCTCGGTGATCAGCGGCCTGCGCGAGGACCAGCGGTGGTAGAGCGCCGTGGGGTGGAACTGCACGTATTCCAGATTGTTCAGGGCGGCCCCGGCGCGCGAGGCGGCCGACACGGCGGAGCCCACCGCGCCGTTTCCGTTGGTGGTATGCAGATAGATTTGCCCTATGCCGCCGCTTGCCAGCACCGTCTGCCGGGCGAGCAGGGTTTCCACCCGGCCCGAGCTTTCGTTGAGCACATAGGCGCCCAGGCAGCGGTTGCGCAGTTGGTAGCGATAGATTTGCCGGCCGGAATGGTGGTGGGTGGTCAAAAGGTCGATGGCCGTGCGCCCGGCGAGAATGCGTATGCCGGGGTGGTTCTCCACGGCCCCGGTCAGGGCCTCCATGATGGCCCGGCCGGTGTAGTCGGCACGGAAAAGAATGCGCGCGGCCGAATGGCCGCCTTCGCGCGTGCGGCGTAAATTGCCGTCCTCTCCGTGGTCAAAGGGCACGGGCGCGCGCGTGAACAGCATGTCTTCCAGGGCTTCCGGCCCCTTGCGGCACAGCCGGCGCACGGCCTGCACGTAATTGTGGCGGCGGCCGGCGGTGAGGATGTCGCGTTCCAGAGCCGCGTCGTCGTCCGTTTCCTCGGCCCTGTAAATAATGCCGCCCTGCGCCAGTTCGGAATTGCCGCCGCCCAGGCCCGGCCCTGAATTGATCAGGGTGACTTCGCAGCCCCGGTCGGCCAGGGTAAGGGCCGCCGTGCAGCCGGCGATGCCGGAGCCGATGACGAGTGCCTGGGTGTAGAGCCTGGAAGTGCCGTCCATAGGGAATGCTCGGTTTTTTTATGAGGCTACGTCCGGCGGATGCGCATGCTGAAGTCGGCCGCCGGGGCGGAATGCGTGATGCGCCCTACGGAAATATAGTCCGGCCGGCGGGGCGAAGCAAGGGCCAGACGGCGGATGTTTTCAAGCGTGACGCCGCCGCTCACCTCGGCCTCCACCTGGGGGGGGATGAGCGGCAGGGCTTCGGCCAGGCCGGCCTCGTCCATGTTGTCGAGCATGACGCGTTCGACCCCGCAGGCAAGAGCCCGGGCCAGTTCGTCCACATTGCGGCATTCCACCTCTATGGGCGGGCAGGCCGCGCCGTAGCGCGTGCGCAGCATGTCCACGGCGCGGGCTATGGATCCGGCGGCGTCGATGTGGTTGTCCTTGAGCATGAGCATTTCCGCGAGATCCATGCGGTGGTTGCGGCCCCCGCCCGCGAGCACGGCGTATTTTTCCGCTCCGCGCAGGCCGGGCAGGGTTTTGCGCGTGTCGAGCAGGCGCGTGCCCGTGCCTTCCAGCTCTTGCGCATAGCGCCGGGTGAGCGTGGCGATGCCGGAAAGGTGGGTGAGAAAATTGAGAATGATCCGCTCCGCCTTGAGCAGGCCGCGCGCGCTTCCGCCGAGTTGTGCGATCTCCCGCCCGTTTTTGACGTATTCGCCTTCGGCCGCGCCGGGATGCAGAGTCCAGGCCCCATGTTCGCAACGCTCCATGATCAGCGGGATGAGCGGCAGCCCGGCGACCACGGCGTCGCTCTTGGCCACGATCACGGCGTTCATGCCGTCTTCGGGGGCGAAGACGCCCAGGCTGGTCAGATCCTCGCCGTCTTCCTCCAGGGCGAGATCCAGCGTCCGCAGAAGCCGGGCGCGCCGCGCGCCGCTGAAAAAATCCGCGAAAAGCCGCTTGTCCATGCTTGTTCCCAATGGCTTCGGGTGCTACAGGAGACCTGGCGTGAAGGCCCAGGCGTCGTTGCTGTATTTTGCGTATAGGGACTCGCCTGACAGGCGTCAAGTCGGGCGGCGTCCGCTTTGTCGTGATGTTTCGTCAGGCGTCGGTTCCGGCTCCGGTCGCGTACCGAGGAGTACGCTCCCGTCGCCGTAACCTTGCCTTCCTTGCCTGACAACAAACCGGCGAGCCGCCCGATTCATGCTGTGAACGCACCGCATTGGTTCGCATTCATGGATAACTTTTTCCGGTAAATGGTATGGCTGAAGACCTCGAAAGCCCCGCATTGCCCGCTTCTCCGGCGTCTTCTTCTCAGGAAGGGGAGCGCTGCTTTGTCGTGCCCGAAGCCTGCCGCGACGCGGCCGGAGGCGAGACCGAATTCGCTCACCCGGCCGACATGGCCGAGCATCTGGAGAATCTGAGTCTGGAAAAGCAGGTCTGCGTAATGCAGCACCTGCCGGCCGAAGAGGCGGCCGAGGCCCTGGCCGAGCTGGACGAAAGCGTGGCCGTCGATCTGCTGGAGAATCTCGATCCGGACGTGGCCGCGCAGATCATCGCCGAAATGTCGCCCGACGACGCGGCCGACGTGCTCGACGAACTGGAAGAAGGCCACCGCGACGCCCTGCTGAACAGCCTGGAAAAGGAAGACGCCGACGAGCTGCGCCGGCTGCTGGCCTTTGACCCGGATTCCGCCGCCGGGATCATGAACACCGAAATCATCCTGCTGGACGATTATCTCGATTCCGACGCCGCCATCCGTCAGATCCGGCAGGAGATGCACGACAAGGAAAACCCCTATTACGCCTATGTGGTGGATGCGCACGACATTCTGCTCGGCGTGCTTTCCCTGCGCGACCTCATGCTGGCGCGGCCCGGCACTCTGCTGAAAGAGGCGGTGCGCAACCAGACCGTGATCAGCATCCCCTTCGACATGGACAAGAGCGAAGCAGCGCAGATGGTGGCGCACTACAACTTCATCGCCCTGCCCGTGGTGGATCACCAGGGGCATGTCATGGGCATGGTCACCCACGACGACATCATCGACATCATCCGCGACGGGGCCGGCGCGGACATGCTCGGCATGGTCGGCGCGGACCCCGACGAAACCGTGGATACGCCCTGGCGCGAATCCGTGCGCAAACGCCTGCCGTGGCTGTTCATCAACATGTGCAATTCGGCGGCTTCGGCTTCCGTGGTCTATCTGTTCGAGGGCTCCATAGCGCACATGGCCGTGTTGGCCGTGCTCATGCCCATGGTGGCCAACCAGGCGGGCAACACCGGCCAGCAAGCCCTGGCCGTGATGATCCGCCAGCTCGCCATGGAGCGCTTCGATTCCCGCAAATCCTGGCTGGCCGTGCTGCGCGAAAGCAAGATCGGCCTGGTGACCGGGCTGTTTATGGCCTGCCTGTCCCTGGCCGCCATATGGATTTTTACCGGGCATTTCGGTCTGGCCGTGGTCATGAGCGCGGCCCTGCTCGCGGACATGGCGCTCGGCGCGGTGGCCGGCGGCTCCATTCCCCTCATCTTCCGCCGCCTGGGGCGGGATCCGGCTCACGCTTCCAGCATTTTCCTGACCACGATCACGGACAGCGCGGGCTTTTTCTTCTTCCTCGGCCTGGCCACGCTGTTTCTGCTGTAACCCCGTCCCCCGTCGATGCATCTCCCGGGCAGGGCGGCATCAGCATCGTCGCGGGTTACGGCCGTCACGCCGTTGCATCCCGGCAAAATGCGTGTATAATGATAACAGCTATAGGTGGGCCGACGGGCTTCCCGGGTGATGGTTCCTCCACGTCCGCGCTACATTGGAAATGTCCCGCCCGTTCCCCTGAGACGTCCGGCCGCGTCACGCGGCCATAAGCCCTTTTCGGAGGTCTCATGTCAGATCATGCATACACGCGGGAAAACAGTTCCCTCCAAGGGAAAAAAATATCCTCCGCCGCCGTTGTCTCCTTTCTGGTCGCCATGTTTTTTTGCTGTGTCATCCTGGCGGTCATCATTTCGTATCAAGCGCATCTGCGCCGCTTGATGATGGAACAGCTGATCATGGAAAAATGCGCCAAAGCAACGGAGATAATTCATAAATTATTATATAAAACCGAAGCCCTTGCCGCTCTTGTCATACAAAGCAACGGAAAAGTGAATGATTTTGAGCGGGTGGCCTCCGCCCTGGTTGACGACCCGGCCATTTTCAACGTTCTCATCGCCCCGGCCGGCGTTGTCACTCACGTATACCCCCTGCGGGGCAACGAGGGCCTGCCGGGATTCGACTTTTTCAAAAAAGGCCCCGGCAATGAGGAGGCGGTCAGAGCCAAAAAGACGGGGAAACTCGTTTTCGGCGGTCCTTTTCCCCTGGCGCAGGGCGGAGGGCAGCAAGCCCTGGTGGGCAGGCTGCCGGTATATATCCCCGGCCCCGAAGGGGAGAAGACATTTTGGGGGTTGGTCTCGGTCACGCTGAAATACCCCCAGGCTCTGGACGGCGTCGGGCTGCGTCTGATGGAAAAACACGGCTACGCTTTTGAGCTGTGGCGCATAAACCCGGACACCGGCAGGAGGCAGATCATCGCCCACAGCGGGTATGAATACAACAAAAACGCGCTGTTCATAGAAAAAAGCATGACGATTTTGAACTCCACCTGGCACTTCCGCATCTCTCCGGTGAGGATGTGGTATCAGTACCCGTCGACGTGGCTCCTGCTGCTTGTCGGCGTTTTCATCAGCGGTCTGGTCGCCTTTGTCGCGCAGGACAACTATAAACTCAAACAGCTGCGAAGCCGGCTGGAAAAAATGGCCCGGCACGACGCCCTGACCGGGATTTTCAACCGGGGACACTTCATGGATATGGTTCCGAACCAGTTGCGGCAGGCGGCCAGAAACATGCAGGACTGTTTCATCATCATGTTCGACGTGGATCATTTCAAAAAGACGAACGACACTTACGGACACGCGGCCGGGGATGTGGTGCTCAAAAACATTGCCGCAAGCGTCAAGGCAGAGATCAGACCGTATGATGTGTTCGCGCGTTACGGCGGCGAGGAATTTATTATTTTCGTCACCAATGTGGACAGAAAGTCCGCGGAAAATTTGGCCACGCGCATACGGCGCAGGATCTGCGAACACCCGGTAATGTTCAACGGAACAGCCATATACAGCTCCGCCAGTTTCGGCCTGGCCCGGGCTTCGGCGCAGACGGACATCGACAAAACGATCGGACAGGCGGATGAGGCCCTGTACACGGCCAAGCAGAAAGGCCGCAACAGAAGCGTATTCTATGACGCGGAGTTCTCCGCGGGCCGGGCGCCTGCGGCGGTTTCGGTCTGATCCGGGAAGCTGCCGGAAAATACGAGAAAATCCCGAACGTTGAAGGGAGCGCACACCGGATCCCTGAAGAATACGAAGGCCGCAATGCCGCGAAACGCATTTCCCCTTGACGCTTTGCGGGCCTCTTGGATAGAAGCTATTCTAGTGAATGTTTAGGAATTGCATTCGAAAAAAACACGTTTTTCGCATGCGGGTCGCGGGTTTACGAACGCTTATCCCGCCGCGTTCCGCCGCAATGGTTCCCCCGCAAAAAATCGCGGCCCGGCCGCGTGCATGAGGTTTATTATGTCAATGCATCCTTCCGCGTGCGCGGATCCGCGCCGATGCCTGATCGCGGCGCTGCTCTGTTTCGTTCTCCTCGGTTTCGCCGTTCCGCCCGCGCAGGCCAAATTCTCCGAAGAAGGCAAGGAGGATGAAGTACGGAGCATGAAACTTTCGCCGGAACTGGAAAAGACCCTGACCGCCCTGCTGGATGCCCTGCCGGAGAACAGACCCCTGCCCGCCAAAGCCGATCTGGAGCGCCTGGTGGGCTTCATGATCTCTCCGAACATTCCGCCTGCGGAGGTGCGCCCCGCCATGCGCGCGGAAGGCGAGGGCGTCTTCGCCCGTCAGTCCCTGCGCCTGACCTTCCCCAGGCTGGTGCGGTATTGCTTCGATCCGTCCATCCCCACGGAAGTGCTCTATCCCACGGTGCTGCGGCGCGGTTATTGGCTGCCCGAGGGCAGGGCCGCGCTGCTCGAGGCCAAACTCTGGGAAAAGCTGAACGCGCAGGAGCCCGTTGTGCTGCGCGGCACGGAGTATGAAGAGATTACCCCCGACAGCTTCAGCGGCTGCTATTATCATTACAGGCTGAATCGTCTCATCGTGCTCATGCGCGTGGGGGACAAGCCGGTGATCCTCTCCGTTTCGCGCCAGCCGGAACAGTCCTCCGTGGGTTTCAAAGGCGCGGTCGTGGGCAGAGACAGCGACTGGAACTATGTGTACACCAAGGTCGTGGGCTCCACCCTCAAGCTTGTGGGCTGGGCCGACACGTATATGTACGGTTCGGCCAACGTCAGCGTCATGTATGAAAACGGCGACGAGAGCGGTCTGGCCTTTTTCAAGTGGGTCAAGGCCGGGTGGTCGAACATCAATATGGTCAAGACCAAGCACATCACCGCCGGGGGCAGGCGTTTCCTGGCCGGCATGCGCCAGGTGCTGGAATCCCCCTCCCTGCCCAAGCCGGAAGAAATCCGCGCATGCTACAACCGCCTTGAAGCCATGAACGACGCGCAACTGCGCGAGGCCCTGACCCCGTACGCCGCGTCCCTGGCGGGCAAGGCGAACGACGGTGTGCTTTCGGGCGGGGATTTCCAGGCCGTGCTGCAGGACGGCCGCTATCCGGCCCAACTCGGTCGCGAGGATTTGATCAGCGAGCTTATGAAGCTGTATATGAAAGAACGCCTGGGCATGCGCACTCTGGCCCAAACGCCGTGAGCGCGCCTTCCCTGTCGGAGCCGCCGGGCAGGCCCTTTTTTGAAGAGGAATGGGCCCGCGCTTATGAGGCCACGCCGCCGCGCCTGCGGGCACTCTGCAAGCAGGCGGTCGCCGCGCAGCATGCGCTGTTCGGCGAAGCCCCGGACAGGGAGGAACATTTTTTCGCCCGCGAGGCCCAGGGGCTGGAAGTGCGCCTGCGCATCCGGCCGGCGGCCTGGGCGCTGACGGTTTTTGCGGCCGATTACGCCTCCGCCCCCCGTCTGCTCGCGGCCCTTATGCCGGCCATACTGGCCCGCGTGCCGCATACGCCGGTTTTCTGCATAGGCGGACGGCCCCGGCCGGAACTGCTCTGCGCCCTTGAACTGGCCGGGCGGGAGCAATGCCGGCTGATCAGCCCCGCGCAGGCGGCGGAACTGCCGGCCGCCCTGCCCGCGGGACCCGGCCGGATCGTGCTTCTGCACGGGGGCGATCCCGATCCGCCCGGTTCGCCCGATCCGTTTGCCGCGCTGCGCGCGGCGGCCGCGGCGGCCGGCATTCCCTGCTGGGAAGAGCGTCGGCCCCCTCTGCTGCATCTGGCCGACACCGGCGTGGACGCGGAACTGGTGCGCCTTGCCCACCCGGATGCCCGCATTGAAGCTTCCCCGTCCCACGCCCTGCATCCCGTCGACGACCCCGCGCCGGACGCGGTTTATTGTTCCGCGCGGGCCGCGCGCGAGTTTTCCGGCCTGTGCCCGCTCGTACTTGCCGCCGGCATGGAGGGCTGCTGGGTGCATCCGGGGCTGGCGCCCGACTTTTTCCGCATCCGCGCCCCGGCGCTCGCTCCCTCCTCCGGCGCAACGGGAGAAGCCGATGCGGAGAGCCCGGCATGAGCTTTCCCCCGGACAAACTGCGCAACATCGGCATCATCGCGCATATCGACGCCGGCAAAACCACGCTCAGCGAGCGCGTGCTCTTCTACACGGAAAAAATCCACCGCATGGGCGAGGTGCACAACGGCAACGCCACGATGGATTATCTGCCGGAGGAACAGGAGCGGGGCATCACCATTGTTTCGGCCTGCACGAGTTGTTCCTGGAAAGGCTTCGGCATCAACCTCATCGACACGCCCGGCCACGTGGACTTCACCATTGAAGTGGAACGTTCCCTGCGCGTGCTCGACGGCGCCGTGGGCGTGTTCTGCGCGGTTTCCGGGGTGGAGCCGCAGTCGGAGACCGTGTGGCGGCAGTCCGAGCATTTCGCCGTGCCCAAGCTGGCCTTCATCAACAAAATGGACCGCATCGGCGCGGATTTCGACGCCGCGCTCGAGGCGATGCGCGTCCGCCTCGGCGCGAATCCTCTGCCCATCACTCTTCCCCTGGGCCAGGGCGAGGACTTTGCCGGCATTATCGACCTCATCAGCCTGGAAAGTCTGCATTTTGACGCCGATTCCCAGGGCAGTGTGATCACCCGCGCGCCCCTGACGCCGGAATGGGAGGAAAAAGCCCGTTCCGCGCGCGAGCGCAGCCTGGAAACCCTGGCCGAAGCCGATGAAATTTTTCTGGATCAATATCTCGGCGGCAACCACACGACGGAAGACATCCACGCCGCCCTGCGCCGGGCCTGCATCGCCCGCCTGGTCACGCCCGTGCTCTGCGGCTCGGCTCTGCGCAACAGCGGCGTGCAGCCCGTGCTGGACGCGGTTTGCGCCTATCTGCCCTCTCCGCTCGACCTGCCCCCGGCCCAGGGCCGCAACGCCGAAGGCGCACTCGTGTCCGTTGCGACCGATCCGGCCGCGCCCCTTGTCGCCCTGGTGTTCAAGGTGCTGATGGAAAACGGCCGCAAGCTCGCGCTGCTGCGCATGTATGCCGGCACGTTGCGCGAGGGCGAAACCTGCCGCAATATTTCCGGAAGCGTGGACGACCGCGCCCAGCGCATCTACCGTCTGCACGCCGACCGCCGCGAGCAGATTCCCGAGGCTTCGGCCGGGGACATCGTGGCCGTGGTGGGTCTGCGTTCCGCTCAAACCGGCGAAACCTACGGCGCGCGGCAGCGCGAAGTGCTGCTCGAACCCATTGCCGTGTACCAGCCCGTCATCACCCTGGCGCTTGAAGCCCGCAACGCCGACGAAAGCAAGATCCTCGACGAAGCCCTGACCCGCTTCAGCGCCGAGGACCCCACCCTGAGTGTCGGCCTGGATGAGGCCTCCGGCCACCGGTATGTCTCGGGCATGGGCGAACTGCACCTGGACGTGCTGCTGGAGCGCGTGTGCCGCGAATACGGCATCGCCCCCCGGGCGGGCAATCCCCAGGTCGTGCTGCGCGAAACCATACGCAGGCCCGCTTCCGCCCAGGGGGAATTCGACCGCGAACTGGGCAAGGAGCGCCATTACGGCAACGTGAGCGTGCATGTCGGTCCCCGCGAACGCGGCGCGGGCAACCGCATCTGCTTCGGTTCTTTTTTGAACGAACCCTCGAAAGCTTGGCCCAAGGTCTGGTCGAAAGCCCTGCTCGACGCCACGGAACAGGGCCTGGCCGACTGCCTGCAAAGCGGCGCGCTTACCGCCTATCCCGTGCAGGACGTGGATGTGGAAGTCACGTCCTTGATCGGCCGGGAGGGGCTTTCCTCTCCGGCCGGGCACCACATGGCGGCCGGCATCGCCCTGCGCGACGCCCTGGCCGCGGCCTCTCCCGTGGCCCTGGAGCCGATTATGGCCGTTGAAATTTCGGTGCCGGAAACGTATCTCGGCCCGGCGTTGAGCCTGTTCGGCGCCTGCGGAGGCAAGGTTGAAAATTTGGGCGAGCGCGCCGGGCAGAAGCTTATGCAGGGGCTTGCGCCCATGCGGCAGCTTTTCGGTTTTTCCACCTCCCTGCGTTCCGCCACCCAGGGCCGCGCCGGCTTGGTCATGAAATTCGAAAAATTCGACATTCCGTGAGCACAACCCCCAAAGCCAAAAAAAGCCTGGGCCAGCATTTTCTGCGCAACCCGGACACGGCGCGGCGCATCGTGGAGTTGCTGGACATAGGCTCGGAAGACCGGGTGCTTGAGATCGGCCCCGGCCCCGGCGCGCTTTCGGGATTTTTGCGGACCGCCGGCCCCGCCTTGCTGGTGTTGCTGGAAAAAGACGCATATTGGGCGCACGAGCGGCAAAAAGCCGGGGACGGGCAAGCGGTGATCATGGACGCCACCCGCTTCGCCTGGGAGCGCATTGTGCCGGAGCGGCCCTGGAAGCTCGTCGGCAACCTGCCGTACAACATCGCCTCGTATCTGATCTGGGATATCGTGTCGCGCGCCGAGGGCCTTGAGCGGGCGGTGTTCATGGTGCAGAAGGAGGTGGCGCAGCGCATCGCGGCCCCGCCCGGCGGCAAAAGCTACGGCGCGCTCTCGGTCTGGGTGCAGAGTTTCGCGTGCCCGCGCCTGGAGTTCAGCCTGGGGCCGGGCGCGTTTTCTCCGCCGCCCAAAGTGGATTCTTCCGTTGTCTCTTTTCTTCCTTTGCCGATGCGCATGCGGCCGAAACGGCCCGCAGCCCTGGCCGATCTGCTGGCAATCTGCTTTCAAAATAGGCGCAAGCAGTTGCAATCATTGTTTAAAAAATGCGGAATGCCGCAGGCTTCGGAGCATCTGTCCGTCCTCGGCATCGATCCGCAGGCCCGGCCGGAAACGCTTTCCCCGAAGCTTTTTCAGGAACTTTCCTTGAGATTGTATTGACGGCGCGCGGTAAAAATGCTTGGGTACAAAAAAATCTGTTTGTAGATAATGCGCGTTCGCGTTTACGTAACCGGGAATGCGTCGCGGATTCCGGGCAAGTTTGCCGTCTGCCGGGACGGGCGGCGGAAGGCCGTGCCTTTCGCCCGATATGCATCTCCGCCGCGGCGGGGATGCAGCGGCGTCCGGCTTCGGTTGTTAAGCCATCCCGCTGTGGTATTTTGGGGAAGGTATGCGGGAACTTAATGTTGTTAAATCCATATACGGGAGGATACGCTGATGACAAAGGCCGATCTGGTTGCAAAAATCGCATTGAAGGCCAACATGACCAAGGCCGCCGCCGAACGCGCACTGAACGCTTTTCTTGATTCCGTGAAAGAAACCCTCGTGAAGGAAGGCAAACTGACCTTGACCGGCTTCGGCGCCTTCTCCGTGGAAACCCGCAAAGCCCGCCCCGGCCGCAATCCCCGCACCGGCGCGAAAATCACCATTCCCGCCTCCAAAATGGTCAAATTCCGCGCGGGCAAGCTGCTGAAAGACGCTGTGAAGAAATAGCCGCGCGCCCGGAAATCCGGGCTTCCATGCTTTTTTGCAACAGGCCCCTCGGGGCCTGTTGCGTTTCATAAAAAACGCGTCCTCGCGGCAGAGAACGAAAACTCCTGCGGCATCAAACAGATCCCGGCTTGCCTTTTTCGATGGGGGAGGGTATGGTCCCCCTCCGGGTTGGAAATCCCAAGCGCTTTTCCGCCCGGCAGCCGCGCCCGGCGCGGCCTATTTCGCTGAAGGGGGGTGATGCTCTTGCCCGGTGTCTATTTGAACGAGGACGATTACAATTTCGATATCGCCCTGCGCCGTTTCAAAAAGCAGGTGGAAAAGGCCGGCATTCTTTCGGAAATGAAGAAGCGCCAGCATTATGAAAAGCCCAGCGTTATGCGCAAGAAGAAAAAGGCTGCCGCCAGAAAACGCCTGCTGAAGAAAATCAGGAAGATGAGCGTTGCCTAATTTGGGCGCAAAGATGTTCGAATTACGACGGGGAGGCGAAAGCTTCCCCGTTTTTGCCTGTTTTTTTTGGACGCAAGGAGAGGACTATGGAACTCGGTGACCGTGTCGAACAGGACTATATCGCCGCCTACAAAAGCGGCGACGCCCTGCGCCTTTCCGTGCTGCGTCTGGTCAAGACGGCGGCCAAGAACCTGCTGGTGGAACTCAGGCGCCCCGGCGGAAAGCTTACGGATGCCGAATACGCCGCCGTGCTCGTCAAACAGGGCAAGCAGCGGCAGGACTCCATCGAACAGTTCCGCGCGGCCGGCCGGTCCGATCTGGCCGACAAGGAAGAAGCGGAATGGCGCATCCTTCAGGAATACCTGCCCAAACAGCTCACGCCGGCAGAAACGGCCCGTGCCGTGGAAGCCGCGATCGCCGAAAGCGGCGCGTCTTCCCCCAAGGACATGGGCAGGGTGATGCAACTGCTTACCGCGCGTTTTGCCGGCCAAGTGGACGGCAGGAGCCTGAGCGCGCTGGTGCGGGAGAAGTTGGCGGCACAATGAACGAGCGTACGCTCAAAGCTCTTGAATACGGCAGGTTTTTGCAGCAGCTTGCCGCGCGCTGCCTTTCCGAATCCGCCAAGGAAGCCGCGCTGCTTCTGCGCCCGCTGCCTTCCTGCGGCGAAGCCCGCGAACAGGCCCTGCTTTTCGAGGAATGCCGCACCTGGGCGGCGCTTGCCTCCACGAGCGCGGGAAGCGCGGGATACCGCCTGTCCGCCTTTCCCGACATCCGGCCCGTGCTCGAGGGCGCGGAGCCCGATCCGGAAGCCCTGTGGGCCGTGCGCGAAGCGCTGCGCGAAGCCCGCCGGGCGGCCGCCTCCATACAGGCCGGAGACGACGCGGGCGCGGCGCGCGACGCCGTGCGGCCCCGCCTGCGGCATATGGCCTCCTTTCCCTTTCCCGATCGCGCCCTGAGCGCCCTTGAGCGCTGCCTGAACGACGACGGGCAGTTGAAGGACGAAAGCTCGCCCGAACTCATGGCCGTGCGGCAGGATCTGCGCGGCCTGCATCAGAGCTGCCTGCGCAGGGTCAGGGATTTCGCCCGGCAGTACAATATGGAGCACTATCTCCAGGACGACCTGATGGGTCTGGCCTCCGACCGCTATGTGCTGCCGCTCAAGGCCAATTTCCGGGGCCGCATGCAGGGCGTCATTCACCACTGGTCGCAGACCGGGGAAAGCTGCTGGTTCGAGCCGCTCTTTCTCGTGGACGTCAACAACCGCATCCAGGAACTCAAGCAGCGCGAACGTGGGGAAGAACGCAAGGTGCTCGCCTTTCTCGCCGCCCTGTTGCGCGAGGAGGCGCCCGCCCCGAGGGCGGCCTTTGATTTCCTTGTGCGCCTGGATCTGCTGCTGGCCCAGTGCCGGCTGGCGGACGAGCTTGACGCCGTCTGCCTCGGTCTGGGTGAAGAGGGCGGCGTGGAGCTGCTGCGGGCCCGCCATCCTCTGCTGGCCCTGAGCGGCGCGGCCCAGCCCACGGATATCGTGCTGCGGCCCGACGAACGCGCCCTGATCATCTCCGGCGGCAACGCGGGCGGCAAAACCGTCTGCCTGAAAACCCTGGGGCTGATCAGCGCCCTGGCCCTCACCGGCCTGCCCGTGCCGGTGGACAAGGGCTCCCATCTGCCCGCCTGGCGCGACATCCACGCCTTTATCGGCGACGAGCAGAGCCTGGACGACCAGCTTTCGACCTTTACCGCGCAAATCCGCCATCTGGCGCGCGCCTGGGGAGATCTCGGCCCGCATTGTCTTGTGCTGCTCGACGAATTCGGCGCGGGCACCGATCCCGCCCAGGGCGCGGCTCTGGCCCAGGCCGTGCTGGACGAGGCCCTGGAACTGGGAGCGTTTATAGCGGCAGCCACGCATTTCCCGGCGTTAAAACTCTATGCCCTGAGCCGTTCCCAGGTACGCGCGGCCTCGGTGCTGTTCGATCCCCACACCAAAAAGCCCCTGTTTCGCCTGGCCTACGATCAGGTGGGCGCAAGCCGCGCCCTGGACGTGGCACGCGAGCACGGCCTGCCGGAATCCATCCTGCGCCGGGCGGAACAGCACCTTTCGCCCGGCGTGGAGGATACAGGCCGCGTTCTGGCCCGCCTGAACGAGTTGGCCGTGGAACGCGAGGCCGAAATACGGGGCTTGAAGCAGGAGCAGGAACGCACCCGCCTGAAGCGCGAACGCCTGCAGGAGCGCTTTGACAGCGAACGCAGGCTTCTGGACGAGGAAGTACGCGAAAAATCGCGGGAAATCATGCGCGCCTGGCAGGAGGGCCGCGCCGGCCGCAAGCAGGCCCTGAAAGATATGGCCAAACTGCGCGCCGAGACGGCCAAAACGGCGGAAGCCGCCGCGCGGGCCTTGCCTCCCGTCCGTCTCGAACCCGGCCTGCGCGTGCTGCACCGGCCTTTCGGCCGGCCCGGCGTGGTTCTGGAAACGGACGAGCGCAAACAGCGCGCCCGCCTGGACATGAACGGGGTTTCCCTCTGGGCGGATTATGCGGATCTGGAAGCGCAGGGCAGGGAAACGCCCCGGCAGGCCGCCGGTTTCCACGCTCCGCCCGGTCCGGGCTCCCTGCGCATCGATCTGCGCGGCAAACGCGCCGACGAAGCCCTGGCCGAGCTCGCCCCCTTTCTTGACAAGGCCCTGCTTGCCGGCCGCGAGGGCGTGGAAATTCTGCACGGGCGCGGCACCGGCGCGCTGCGCCGTGAAGTGCACAATTTTCTGAAAACTTTTCCCGGCATCGCCGATCTGCGCCTCGCGCCTGAAGAACAGGGAGGTGATGGAGTGACCTTGGTGATTTTTCGATAAAAAAACTCTCCGCGCCGTTGCTTTTGCCGCGTAAACGCTTATTTATGAGGCTATCAACGCCTTCCCTTCAAGCCGCCGCGAGGGAGCCCATGAACATTGTGATAACGCCGTCCGCCGCGAAACACATCTGTAACCTCGGCAATGAACTGCTGATTTATCCCAAACGGCGCAGGATGTCCGGCTGCTGACTCGGCAAGGGGATGTACCGCTTTATCCCCACCGTGAGTGGGGGCAGACCGTCCGAGGAGCATATGTCCGAATTCACCTGCCGGGAGCGGGACGGGATACGGCTGTGGGTGCACGAGCGCATTCAGCCGGCCGATCCCGCGAAGGATATTGTCATCGACAAATACAGCCTGTTCTTTCTGGCGCCCTGGCTGGCGGTACGCAACGCCGCCGAAATTCAACCGTTCTGAGCGGCCCATGCAGCGACGAGACGCCGTGCGCCTCATAAAGGAACGTCTGAACCTGGCGGACATCGCCCGGCGCTATGTGGAGCTGCGGCGCAACGGCCCGCGCTGGGTCGCGCCCTGTCCCTTCCACCAGGAGACTAAGCCTTCCTTTTCCATCAATGAGGAGGAGGGGCTTTTTTATTGTTTCGGCTGTCAGGCGAGCGGCGACCTGTTCGATTTTTACGGGAGGATCAACGGGCTGGATTTCAAGGAGAGTCTGGAGCAGCTCGCGGCCGAGGCCGGCGTGGAACTGGATCCCCGCCCGGGCGGCGCGGGCAGGGGGGGGGCGCAAAAGGATCGCAGCGAACGCCGGATTATGCTGGACATGTATACTTTTGCCGCCGACCATTTCCAGCGCAACCTCTCTTCTCCCAAGGCCGCCGTGTGCCGGGAATATATGGACAGGCGCGGCATAGACAAAGACGCGGCCGAGCGCTTCGGGCTCGGCTGGGCCATGCCCGAATGGCGGGATCTGGCCGACGCCCTGCGCCGCAAGGGTTTTGACGAAGGGCTTGCCGTGCGGGCCGGCCTGCTCGGCAGAAGCGACAAGAGCGGCAACGCCTATGATCGCTTCCGGGGGCGGCTGATCTTTCCCATCCGCAACCTTTCCAGCCAGGTCATCGCCTTCGGCGGGCGCATCATCGGCGGCGAGGACGAAGCGAAGTACATCAACAGCTCGGATTCGCCCATCTACAAAAAGGGCGATCAACTCTATGCGCTGCCCCAGGCCCGGCGCGCCGTGGCGGCGCAAAGCGCGGCCCTGCTTACCGAAGGCTATATGGATGTGCTGACGCTCCACCAGTTCGGCTACGCGCACGCCGTGGGCGTGCTGGGCACTGCCTTGACGCCGGAGCAGATAAAACGGCTTTCGGGCTTTACTTCGCGCATCATTTTGCTTTTTGACGGCGACGGGGCCGGGCGCAAGGCCGCGCGCCGGGCCTGCGAGCTGCTGCTGCCCAGGGGCCTGGATTGCCGCGTGGCGCTCATGCCCCAGGGGGAGGACATAGATTCCCTGCTGCGCACGCGGGGCAGGGAGGCATTTGAAGCCTTGCTGGCGGCCGCGCCGGACGGCCTGCGCTTCTGCCTGGACGCGGTGCGGCGCGAAATGGCCCCGCGCGAGGCCGTGGAATGGGCGCGGGCGTTCTTGAAAGACTTCGATCTGCCGGAACTGTACAGCCGTTTCGCCTCCGATCTGGCGCGCGGCCTCAATCTGGCGGAAGCCGACCTGCGCGCCTCCGCGCCGGCGCGGCGCAAAAGCCCGGCGGGCGGGCGGGCTCCCGCGGCAGGGGCGGCGCTTGCGAGCGGAGGGCCGGATGTTGTTTTTGAGCGCGAAATTTTGCGCTTCGCCCTGCGCTACCCGCATCGTTGCGGGGATTTGCGCGAGGCAGGCGCGGATTTGTTCCTGAAAACTTCGCGCGCGCGGGCTTTGTGGGAAAAGTTTTTCATCCATTCGGCCGATGAGCTTCCCTACTGCCTGGATGAGCGCGAAAAGGCCTTTCGGGCGAACTGCCGCGAGGGCGAGGCTCCGCCCCTGGTCGACGGGGAGGGCCGATCCCGCGAAGAAGAGGAACTCGCCCCCCTGCTGCGGAAAATAGAGGCGCGACACAGAAGAACGGCGAGCGGCGCGGTTTCCGCCGCCCTTCGGGAGGCCGCCGCGGCAGGTGACTTTGACGGTGATATGGAATATATTGGAGCGTTACGCCTAACGCAAAGGACAGACGATGGGCAATCTTAAAGATATACAGCAGATCAAATCCCTTATCGCCAAAGGCAAGGCCGTTGGTTTTCTCACCTTCGACGAAGTGAACAAGGCCCTGCCTGTGGAAATGGGCACGCCTGAGCAGTTCGAGGAAATCATCGGCATTTTCGATCAACTTGAAATCGTCATTGTGGATACGGAAAAAGACGGCAAAAAGATTTCCGTTTCCGCCGGCGAAGCCGACGACGAGGCCCCGGCGGGCGAAAACGGCCTCGATCTGGCCGAGGACGAGGAATCGGCCGACTATTCCTCCCGCAGCACCGACCCCGTGCGCATGTATCTGCGCGAAATGGGGGCCGTGCCGCTGCTCGACCGCGACGGCGAAGTGGTCATCGCCAAAAAGATCGAAAACGGCGAACAGGACGTGCTCTACGCCCTGGTGGAAGTGCCCGTGGCCGTGGAGGAACTGATCAACGTCGGCGAAGATCTCAAGCAGAACCGCATCAAGCTGAAGGACGTGGTCAAGACCATCGAGGAGGACGACCCGAGCGAGGACGAGATGAATCAGCGCTCGCGGGTCATTCTGCTGCTGGACGAGATCAAGCAGACCTTCCGCAAGAAAAAGCGCATCTACGCCAAGCTGGACGAATGCTGCACCCTGGAGCGCCGCGTGGCCAACGTGCAGAAGGATATCCTCGTTTTCAAGGAAGAAATCGTCACCCGCCTGCGCGACATCAAGCTGGAAAAAACGCTTATCGACCGCATCATCGAAACGGTCGAGGATTATGTGCGCCAGATGCACAACTGCCAGCGCGATCTCTCGGCCTACATCCTTTCCACGGGCCGCACGCAGAGCGAAATTCAGGAACTGTTCAAGGGCCTTGAGGAACGCGCGATAAAACCCTCGCTCGCCGCCGAGCAACTGCGCATGAGCGTGGACGAGCTTTTCTCGTTCAAGGAAATGATCATCGGCAAAATAGAAATTCTGCAGCGTTTGCAGGAAAAATGCTGCCATCAGGTCACGGATCTCGAAGAAGTGCTCTGGCGCATCAAGCGCGGCAATTCCGCGGCCATGCGCGCCAAGCAGGAGCTTATACGTTCCAACCTGCGCCTGGTCGTGTCCATCGCCAAAAAGTACACGAACCGGGGTCTGCAGTTCCTCGACCTGATCCAGGAAGGCAACATCGGGCTCATGAAGGCTGTGGACAAGTTCGAATATCAGCGCGGCTACAAGTTTTCCACCTACGCCACCTGGTGGATACGCCAGGCCATCACGCGGGCCATCGCCGATCAGGCGCGCACCATACGCATTCCCGTGCACATGATCGAAACCATCAACAAACTCATACGCACCTCGCGCTATCTGGTGCAGGAGCTGGGCCGCGACCCCACGCCCGAGGAAATAGCCGAACGCATGGAATACCCCGTGGACAAGGTGAAAAAAGTGCTCAAAATCGCCAAGGAGCCCATTTCGCTCGAAACGCCCATCGGGGACGAAGAAGACTCCAGCCTCGGCGACTTCATTGAAGATAAAAAAGCCGTGGCGCCGGCCGAAGAGGTGATCAACACCAAGCTCTCCGAACAACTCGCCGCCGTGCTGGCGGATCTGACCCCGCGCGAGGAGCAGGTTCTGCGCAAGCGTTTCGGCATCAGCGAAAAATCGGACCACACGCTGGAGGAAGTGGGCAAGCTTTTCAACGTCACGCGCGAACGTATCCGCCAGATCGAGGCCAAGGCCCTGCGCAAGCTGCGCCACCCGGTACGCAGCCAGGTGTTGCGTTCGTATTACGAAAATTGACGGATTTCGCACAGCGCTTTATCGGCCGCCGCAAGAGAATCGCAAGGAAATCCACAATGTTGATGAAGAATACAGCTTTAACCACGCCTTAGCGGAAAAAAATATGGAGAGTTTTCCGTAACCCCTCATCAGCGCTTGCAAAGCTTCCTATGACGTGGTAGAGTAAAATATATTGTCCCGGTATGCATAGAATGCTTGCATGCCGCTGGAAGGCGTGCTACAGAAGCATTGCCGCAGCCTTTGCATGAAAGTGCCCGGAAAATTGACAAGCGCGCGCCCGCCGGAAGGATGGAAAATGGTGGAGACGTTGCTGTGCAGTGGGCGCCTTGTGTGTTGACGGGCATAAACTCAAAAACCTCCGCGTTTTTGGGGAAGGCAGGACAGATGCCGCAATATGTGCAGGACTCGGAATCCGGCATCGTGCGGTTTTTCTGAAACTTTTTGAGGAAAGCGCCTTGCAAAATCCGGCATTGGGCCGGAACATCGAGATCTTGAGGAGGTAGTATGAAAAAGGTTTCCGTTCTTGCGTGCACATTGGCACTGATCCTGTGCTGGGGCGGCATCGCTTCCGCACACCAGACGCTTGGTGCGCATATCAAATGTCAGGACAGCTTCCTGTTCCTCGTGGACTATTCCGGGTCCATGATGATGACCCACAAACTGTACAAAGAAGAAAAAATCAATGTGGCCAAACAGGCCATGGCGAAAATCAACGCCAAACTGCCCAACCTGGCGTACCAGGCCGGTCTGGTGACCTTCGCGCCCAATTCCACCATCGTGCCCGCCGGCGCGTGGGACAGAGCCGCCATCAATAAGGGCGTCTGGTCGCTCAAGAGCGGTCAGGCCATCTACGGCCGCATGACCCCGATGGCCAACGGCCTCACCTCCAACGCCCAGGCCGTTGCCGCTCTGCCCGGCAAGACCGCCGTCATCCTGCTTTCCGACGGCGACAGCAACCTCGGCCCCGACCCGGTCGCCAGCGCCCAGGCCATTTACGCCGCCAACCCCAATGCCACCATCCACATCGTCAGCCTGGCCGACAGCAAGAAAGGCGCCGCCAACCTGGCCGCCATCGCCGCTCTGAAGCCCGGTTCCGTGCTGGTTGACGCCACCGAAATCGTGGCCGTTGAAGAACTGTGCGACAACTTCGTGAAGAAAGTGTTCTGCTACGAAGCCAACCAGAGCCGCGACATCGTGACCATCCGTTCCGTGCACTTCGCCATCGGTTCCTACAAGCTCGACAAGCTGGCCATGGCCCGCCTCGACGCTTACGCCGCCGTGCTGAAGACCCGTCCGGCCGAAAAGCTGCTTATCCGCGGCTGGGCCGACATCACCGGCCGCAAAGACAAGAACCTGATTCTGTCCCAGAACCGCGCTCACGCCGTGAAGAACTACCTTGAAAAAGTCGGCGTGAAGAACAAGATCTTCCTCGAAGACGGTCAGGGCGTGTCCTACGACTACGACAACCGCACCGTTGACGGTCGCTACATGAACCGCCGCGCGGACATCGAAATCGTCAATCCGTAATCGGCAAGCGGGTTCTCCCGCCTGAATTTGAAGCCCCTCCGGCGGAATCCGGGGGGGCTTCTGCTTTGGGCGGGTCTGGCCCCGCACCTCCCGCATTCTCGTGGGGGCTGTGCCGGAAAGCCGAAAAACCTCTGCCGAAGATGTGGTACAAAAATACGATGGCGGATAAAGTCGGCATTAGAGCATGCCTGCTGCGGGATTACGTCGGCTGAAGGCGATCTCGCGGCGTTCCTGCAGTACAAAAAGCGCTACGTGACCGCTTTTTAGATATCCCTTCATTGCGTCGGGACGTTGGCTGAAAGGCAACGTAACTACGCCGCGGAAAAGTTTTGCTGGGAGGGGGTTCGGGGGAAGGACGCTGAAAAGCGCCCCTCCCCCGCAAAGATTCTTATCGGTGCAGCAGGGCGAACAGTTCCACCGCCAGGGCGTCGGCGGCCTGGGAGGGATTGACGGTATAGTGCAGGGCATCCTGCATGCGGCCGAGCAGTTCGGAAGCCGCGTGCAGTCCGGCGGGATCCAGGCGTTCGGCAAAAAATCGGGCGCTTTCGGTGTGTGCGCGGCCCTGAAGGGCGGCGGTCAGGGATTTGCGGCAGACGAGCACAAGTTCGCGCACGGCTGAGAGTTCCAGGCCGCGGCGGCCGGTGATGTCGAACCAGCCGGAGCCGTCGGCGAGAAAACGCGCCAGAGCGGCTTCCCATTCCTCTTCCGAGGGAGAGAGCGGCGCGCCGATCGGCCAGGGCAGGGTAAGCGCCCAGGAGCGGGAGACCAGAGTGGGCAGCAGTTGTTCGCGTTGGGGCGTGACAAGCACGAAAACCGAGCGCGGCGCGGGCTCTTCAAGAATTTTCAGCAGGGCATTGGCCGCGGCGTTGCGGCTTTGCTCCTCAAGTCCGGCCAGGATGATTACCCTATGTCCCGGACCGTGGGGCTGCTCGCCCACCTGCCTGCGAAGCTGCCGGGCGCGGTCCATGGTCAGGGCGCGTACCGGGCCGGGGCGTTCCTCGTCGTCCTTGTTGGAAATGCGTCCGTCCACGGCAAAAAGGTCGAAATGCCGGCCGGCGCCGATCTGCAGACAACTTGGACATTCCAGGCAGGGAAAAAGCTGTTCCTCCGGCGCGGACAGGCGGGTTGCGCAGTTGAGCAGGGCGGCCCACCAGAGCGCCAGCGCCGTGCGTTCCGCTTCCGTGCCGCCTTCCAGCAGCAGGGCCTGCGGCGGAGATGCGGCAAGCGGCGCGAGCGCGCGCAGAGCCTCCAGATGCAGGGCCGGGGCAAAGGCCGCGCGGGCGTTTTCCGGCGTGGGCTCCTGCGGAGCTTCAGCGGACGATGGTCTGCTCACGATCCGGCCCGACGGAAACAAGGCTGATGTGCACTTCGGCAAGTTCCTCCACCCGCAGCACATAGCGGCGCACGGCCTCGTCCAGCTCATCCCAGCTCGTGCACCGGGTGATGTCCTGATCGAAGCCGGGCAGGGTTTCGTACACGGGATGCACCTGTCCGGCGGCCCGTTCCTCCTGGGGGGGATAGTCGGTGTGCGCGCCCTGATATTCGTACGCCGTGCAGATGCGCAGCTCCTTGAGGCCGGCGAGCACATCGAGCTTGGTGAGGGCAAGCTCGGTAAAGCCGCAGAGGCGCGCGCTTTCGCGCAGCATCACCATGTCCAGCCAGCCGCAACGCCGTCTGCGCCCGGTGGTGGCGCCGAATTCGTGCCCCTTGCTCTGGAGATAGTCGCCCACGGCGTCGAAAAGCTCGGTGGGAAAGGGGCCCGCGCCCACACGCGTGGTATAGGCTTTCACAACGCCCATCACGCTTCCGAAGCGGCTCATGCCCACGCCTCCGCCGGCCGAGGCGTTGCCCGCCACGGTGTTGGAGGAGGTGACAAAGGGATAGGTGCCGTGGTCGATATCCAGATGCACGCCCTGCGCGCCTTCGAAAAGCACGCTTTTTCCGGCGGCCTCGGCCGCGTCAAGTTGCGCGGACACGTCCGTCAGATAGGGGATCAGGCGCGGGGCAAGGGCGGAAAGGTCGGCAAAAACGGCGTCGGCGTCCAGGGCTTTCCGTTTGTAGAGCGCGGTGAGCAACGCGTTTTTTTCCATCAGCGCGGCTTCAATCTTGGCGCGCATGCGGGGCGGATCCAGCAGGTCGGCCGCGCGCAGGCCCACGCGGGCCACCTTGTCTTCATAGCAGGGGCCTATGCCGCGCCCCGTGGTGCCGATTTTGCGACCGGCCAGCGAGAGTTCGCGTCCGGCATCAAGAGCCTTGTGATAGGGCATGATGAGATGGGTTTTGTAGCTGATTTTCAGGCGGTCGGGGCCGGCGTCCACGCCGCGCGCGGCAAGCTTGTCCACCTCGGCCAGGAACACGGCCGGGTCAAGCACCACGCCGTTGCCGATCAGGCAGGTTGTGCCCGGATGCAGAATGCCGGAAGGCACAAGATGCAGAACATGTTCTTCTCCGGCCACCTTGATGGTGTGGCCCGCGTTGTTGCCGCCCTGGAAACGCACAATCACGTCCGTGCGCGCGCTGAGCAGATCCACGATTTTTCCCTTGCCTTCATCGCCCCATTGGGCGCCGACCAGCACAACATTTGACATACAGCACTCCACAGCGATATAAAAAGCATACGAGTGGAAACCGCGTTTCCGTTTCCGCTCGGGGCCGCACGAAAATGCGCCGTTGCACGTCCGGGCCCTTTACGACGATTGTATACACGCGGCTTGCAAGCCCCGTCAAATGATAACAAGAGCGGAACGCATCGAATTCTTTCCGCTCAGGCCGCCGCGCCCGCACCGCGGAGTCCGTTTTCCCGTCTCCCGCGCCGGCTTTCAAAAGTTCACCCTTCGCCAATGAACAGTATCTTTTCCTCCCGAACATGCCTTTTCGGCATGATGTGCGCGATGCTCGCGGCTCTGCTGCTCGCACCCTCCGCGCTTGACGATCGTTCCACCGCCGACCGCCCCCTGCCCGTGCTGCGGGTGGCCATAGCCAAAAGCACGCTGGACGAAAGCCGTGTTTCTCCTTTCGGCCCCGGTTTCGAGCAGGGGCTGGTACAGGCCTTTTGCGCGGAATACGGCTACAGCCCGCGCTGGATCGTGCTTGAAGATCAAAATACGGCTCTGCACATGGTGCGGCAGGGGTTGGCCGATCTCGTCGCCGGCTATGCCGGCAGGGACACCGTCGAGTCGGGCTTTGAAGACAGCCCGGCCTATTATCACGCCGGCCTGCTGGAGTGGATTCCGCCCCGGGAAAGCCCGCCGGCGGCCGACGCGCTGCTGCCGGCCGACTTGAGCAGCCGCGCGCTGGAGCTTTGGCGTCCCTTCCTGCCCGTGGCCGGTGAAACGCGGCCCTCGTTCGCCAACGATGCGGGAGAGCGCGCTCACCGCTGGCGCTGGCGGCAGAATGACCCTTATCTGGACGCGGCTCTGCGCGTCTTCTGGGAAAAGCACGGCACGCGCAAAGATACGCTGATCGCCGATTTGAACGAGCGCTATTTCGGTTTTGTGCCGCGCCGCTATGATCCGGACGATCTTCAGGAACTGTTCGACGCGCTGGAAAACCGCCTGCCGCGCTACAGCGACAATATCGCCGAAGCGGCGCGCGAAGCCGGCATCGATCCCCTGTTTTTTCTCGCGGTCATCTTTCAGGAATCCCGCCTCGATCCCTCCACCGTCAGCTTCACGGGCGTGCGCGGCATTATGCAATTGACCGCCGAAACCGCGGAATTTCTCAAGGTGAACAGGCTCAGGCCCGCCGAAGCTCTGCGCGGCGGGGCGCGGTATCTGCGCTGGTTATGGGATAATCTGGAAGATCTGAAGCTCGATCCCTGGGATCGCTGGTTTTTCACCCTGGCGGCCTTCAATCAGGGGCCCCGCCGTTTGGAAGGCGCGCTGGAACTGGCGCAAAAGCTGGGCAAGGGAGGCGGAAACTGGGCGGAACTGAAAAAAATCTATCTCCTGCTTTCCAAGGCGGAGTACGCGGGCATGGTGGGGCAGGGAACGTGCAGGGGAGGGGAAGCGGTGCGTTTTGTGGAGAACGTGCGCTGGTATTACCACGTGCTGCGCGGCTTAGTCACACTTCTTCGCCCGGAAGGGAAGCACCTGGCACCGCTTCTTGTCAGCAGCGCCGCCAATCCCTGAGGTCGGCTCGAGCAGGTTGAGGGCCGGGCTTGCGGGCCCCTCGGCGCTGTCCACGCGGCCGTCGGGCTGCGTGTTCTGCCCGAGTTGCACCTGCCGCGCCCAGTGGTAGTTGAAGAGCTGGTTTTTCCAGCGTTTGGCCTGGATGAAGGAGAGCACAAGCGCCGCTTCTTCCCAGCGGCGGGTGGGTTCGAAATGCGCCGTAATGCCGGCGTACTTCTCCCAAAGCGCCATCAGGGAGGATTCGTCAAGCGTGTCTAACTGGCGCGCGAGTCTGAGCAGCATTTGTTCCATATGAAAATGATCATACACCAAAAAAGCCCCGCCGGCAAATGAAATTTGCCCTGGGAGCGTTCTCGTGCTACGGTGCCGTCTTCCCGTTTCCGGCCGTTTGGGCCGGGACGGCAACCCCTTTCGGAGCGCCTGATGACACTCAAGGATATGTACAAAACCCTCCAGGAAGACGTCTTTCCCGACACCCTGACCATAGAACTGGGCAGCGAGCGCCTGCGCTACCGCAAGCGCGTCTGGACGCTGGACGGGGAGGAAAAAGGTCTGCGCTACGGCGAAAATCCCGACCAGCCGGCCGCCCTGTTCGAACTGGTCGAAGGTGCGATCTCTTGCGGCGGCATAGCCTGGCGCGGTCCCGGCGGCATCGTCTCCGCCGTGGACGAGGCGCAGATGCTCCAGGCGGGCAAACATCCCGGCAAAACCAACCTCACCGACGTGGATAACGGCGTCAACATTCTGCAATACCTGACGAGGCGTCCGGCGGCTCTCATCCTCAAGCACAACAACCCCTGCGGCGCGGCCTGGGCGGACGAAGGCATAGACACGGCCCTGCACAAGGCCTTCTGGTGCGACCGCATCGCCGCCTTCGGCGGGGCCGTGATCCTCAACCGTCCCCTGAATCTCGCGGCCGCCGAACTCATCGCCGCCAATTATTTCGAGGTGGTCGCCGCGCCCGACTTCGAGGAAGGCGCGCTCGAACGCATCATGAGCCGCAAGAATCTGCGCATTTTGAAGCTGCCCGCTTTGGCCGAACTCGAAAGCCTCACCCGCTCCTCCTTCCTCGATATCAAAAGTCTGGCCGACGGCGGACTTATCGTGCAAAAATCTTTTGTCAACCGCATCCGTACGGCCGCCGACTTCCTGCCGGCCACGGCCGCGACCGCCGACGGAACCCGGGTGGCCGCCCGCGCGCCCAACCCCAAGGAAGCCGACGATCTGCTTTTCGCCTGGGCCGTGGAAGCCGGCGTGACCTCCAACTCCGTCATCTTCGTCAAAAACGGCGCCACGCTGGCCATCGGCACCGGCGAGCAGGACCGCGTCGGCTGCGTCGAGCTGGCCGGGCACAAGGCCCGCACGAAGTACGCCGACGCCCTGGCCTTTAAAGAACATGGCCTCAGCCTTTACGAACTCATGCTCAAGGCCGGAAGCGATCCCAAGGCCGCGGAACTGCTCGCGGATCTGGAAAGCAGGGCCGAAAAGGCCAGGGGCGGGCTCCAGGGTTCCGCGCTGGTCTCCGACGGCTTCTTCCCCTTCCGCGACGGCGTGGACATGGCCGTGGGCTTCGGCGTGCAGGCCATCGCCCAGCCCGGCGGCTCGCTCAGAGACGCGGAAGTCATCGCCGCCTGCAACCGGGCCGTGCCCCAGGTGGCCATGGTTTTTACCGGCCAGAGGTCGTTCAGGCATTAGGCGGTACAGGCCGGCGGAGCCGGCGGCGGCAGCCGTTTTGAGTGACTGAGGCGGGTTTCGGAGTTTTGCTCCGGAACATATGTACCGCCGAAGGAGCGACAGTATGTCACGTATGCGCGCCGGCAAGGCGCTGCTGAAGGAAATTCTGGAGAGCGAGAACTGGCGCGAACGCCTGGAGAAACTCGATCTGCCCCGCAGGGAACGGGTGGGGCCGCTGATGTCCTTTCTGCTCACGGGCGGAACGCTTACCGGCAGGGCCGCCGCCGCGCTCGGCGCGGACGTTGCCGAAATCTCCCGCCTGAACCCGGAAGACGGCCGCGTGCTCATGCGCCGCTTTCTGTGGCACATGAACGAGGAATCCGGCAACCTGGGCTGGGGAATCCCGCAGAGCACGGCCGAGGCCTGCGCCCGCAGCCCCCAGCTTGCGCGCGAATTCGGCCACATTCTGATTTCCTACATCCGGGACACGGGCCGGGAAGACAATTACGTCGATCACGCGCTCCTGCGCCGCGACTGCCTTGGGGCCGTGGCCCGCCTGCTCGCGGCCCGGCCGGAATTCGCGGACAAGGCCGTGCCCGCGCTGCTCGCCGCGCTTCGTGATGACGAAGACTTGCCCTGCCGGGGCCTGGCCGCCCACGCCTTGGCCCAACTGCCGAAAATTCCCCCGGAAGCCCTCCCGGATCTCCACAAGCTGGCCGACGACCCCGAAGCCGGAGGCACACCCGTCGACATCTTCGACGGCCACGCCGCGCGCACCCGTACCGTTGCCGAGCTTGCCCGCGATGCGCTGGGGAGGGTGTGAAAGCTACTTCGGCAAAAAAAGCCGGGGCTGTTTGGGCTCGCGGTTGAGTTCGGCCATGGCCTTGATGCGTTCGACCATGGCAGGGAAGGTGATGGCGCGCGCGTTTTCGGGACATCGTTTGATGCAGGCGGCGCAGAGGATGCAGAGCGTGGGGTTGCTGTGCAGAGGATCGTCAAAGGCGATGGCCGAGTTGGGGCAGACTTCGGAGCAGATGCCGCAGCGTATGCAGAGTTCGGGATCCGTGGTCGGCGCGATGGGCGGCTTGGGGCCGTAGATTTTATAGGGCCTGTTGCCCGGCAGGCTTGCGGAATCGAGGACTTTGCCGGCCTTGAGGGAAGCGGCCACGGCGGCCCCGAAACGCACGGCCAGCTCTCTGTCCGCGTCATCCGGGCGTTTGCCGCCCATTTCGGCGGTGTAGGAATGCTCGGCGATGAAGGCGGCCGCGGCGGCGAGCGTCCAGCCCCTGGCGAGGCAGAGATCGGCAAGCTCGATCACGGCGTCGTCATACGCGCGGTTGCCGTAGACCACGATGGGCAGCACGTATTTCACCGTGCCCGTGATGCGGGGCAGAATCTGCTCCTGCATCCCCGCCACACGACCGTAATAGACGGGAAATCCGAGCACGAGCAGGGTTTCCGCGTCCACCGCATAGTCCTGGGAACGTTGCGCGGGCAGGGTCATGTCGATGTGGGAGCAGGGCAGGCCCAGGCCTTCTCCCACGGCGGAGAGCACATGTTTGGTTCCGCCGGTGGGGCTGAAATACGCGAGAGCGGCTTTGGTGATCATGGCTGACCTCTAATGTATGAACAAGTTCCAGGTAAGTTCCTGTTCGGCTTTCCAGGCGGCGAAGGCCGCCCGGCTGCGTCCGGCCAGGTAGGTTCGACGTTCCTTTTTTTTGACCCGTTCTTCCGGCTCCGGCATGAGCCCGAAATGGATGTTGGAAGGCTGAAAATGCTTGGTCGGCCTGCGCAGATGCCCCAGCAGCGCGCCGAGGGCGCTCGTGGGCGGAGGGGGGGCGAGCCGGCGGCCCTGATGCCGGGCGGCCAGCAGCATGCCCAGCCAGAGCCCGCAGGCGGCGGATTCCACATAGCCTTCCACCCCGCTGATCTGGCCGGCCAGATGGATGCGGGGCGCGGCGCGCAGGGCGAGGTTCTCGTCCAGCACCTTGGGGGCGTCGATATAGGTATTCCTGTGCATACTGCCGTAGCGCAGAAATTCGGCCTTTTCAAGTCCCGGAATGAGGCGGAAAATCCGCTCCTGCTCGCTCTGCATGAGCTTGGTCTGGCAGCCCACCAGATTGAAGGCCGTGCGGCTCAGGTTCTCCGCCCGCAGTTGCACGAGCGCCCAAGGCCGCCTGCCGCTGCGCGGATCGACAAAACCCACGGGTTTGAGCGGACCGAAGCTCAAGGTGCGGTCGCCGCGATCGGCCAGGCTCTCGATGGGCATGCAGCCTTCAAAATGAATTTCCTTCTCGAAATCCCTGGTCGGAACGCGGCGGCCGTCGCGCAGGGCCGCGCAGAAGGCCAGATATTCCTCCTTGTCCATAGGGCAGTTCAGGTAATCGCCCGTATCGTCGGCCGGGTCGGCCCCGCGCGTGCCGGCAAAGGCGATGTCCATGTTCACCGAATCCCCGAGCACGATGGGCGCGAGCGCGTCGTAAAAATACAGTTGCCGGCCCGTCAGTTCCGCCAGGTTCGCGCTTAAGGCATCCGAGGCCAGGGGGCCGGCCGCGATGATCACGCGATCCGCCCGCGCAAGATCGGGATCGTCCAGGCGTGTGATCTCCCGGCGGATCAGGCGTATGTTCGGCTCGGCCTCCAAACGCCGCGCCACGGCGCGCGAAAACAGCAGGCGATCCACGGCCAGGGCCTTGCCGGCGGGCACGCGCGTTTCATCGGCCGCCGCCATGATCGCGCTGCCCAGAGCGCGCATTTCCTCTTTCAGCAGACCCACGCCCGTGGTGGGTTCGTTCGAGCGGAAGGAATTGGAGCAGACCAGCTCCGCGACTTCCGCCGAACTGTGCGCCGGGGAAAAACGCTCCGGCTTCTGCTCGAACAGCGCAACACGTATGCCCGCGCGCGCCAGGCGCAACGCGCATTCGCAGCCCGCCAGGCCCGCGCCTGCAACAGCGATTTCCATGTGTCCTCCGTGCTGTCCGCAACTTCCCTTAAAACGCCGACGGGCGCAAGCCTGTTCTCCGCGCTCTTGCGTCGTCCGGGTGAATACGGTAGGCAAGTCCGATGCACTGCCCTGTTCATATTCGTTATCTCAGTTCCTCGGCCCGCGCGCTGTATGAGGCCGGGCTCGCCTACGCCACCGAGGCGTCCGCCGGGCTTGACCTGCGCGCCTGCATCGAGGAAGAGGAGCTTGTCATCCCCGCCGGCTCCCGGGCCGGGGTGCCCTCCGGCATTGCCGTGGAACCCCGTGTGCCGGGCGTGGCCGGTTTTGTCTATTCCCGCAGCGGGCTCGGAGCCGTGCAGGGCCTGAGCGTGGCCCAGGGCGTGGGGGTGATCGACCCGGATTACCGCGGCGAAATTCGCGTGTTTCTGCTCAACAGCTCCGGAGAAGAGCGCCGCTTGCGACGAGGCGAACGCATGGCCCAGCTTGTGTTCCAGCCCGTTATGCGCGCCGCCCTGGAAGAAGTCGCCGAACTCGGCGCAACCCGGCGCGGCGACGGCGGATTCGGACACACCGGCCGCAAGTAAATTTTTTATGAGTTCAGCGGGGGAGGGAACCCTTTCAATACAAAGAATTCCTTCCCCCGGACCCCCACCCCTCCTAAACTTTTTAACGGTGTCAATGTGTTGCGCGCAGACGAAAGTTTCGGCGCAACATGGGGAGCAAAAAATGTCGCAGTTCGATAGAATCAAGGAACGGGAAGAGGCGCTGCTGTTCAGGACGTACAACCGTTACCCCATTGCGGCGACGCGGGGACAGGGTTCGCGCATCTGGGACGCGGACGGCAAGGAGTACGTGGATCTGCTGGCCGGCATCGCGGTCGTCTCGCTCGGGCACTGTAACGAGGAATTGGCGCGGGTTATGGAGCGTCAGGCGTGCAAACTCGTTCACACAAGCAACCTGTTTTATCAGGAAGAGCAGCTCGAGCTTGCGCAGCGTCTGATCAAGCTGTCCGGGCTGGACAAGGTTTTTTTCTGCAATTCCGGCGCGGAGGCGAACGAGGCCGCCGTGAAGCTGGCCCGGCGCTATACGCAGCGGGTGCGCAACAGGGACGCGTATGAGGTGATCACGTTCGAAGGCTGTTTCCACGGCCGCACCTTGGGCATGATAGCCGCCACGGGCAAGCGCATGCAGGACGGGTTCGCGCCCGTTCCCGAAGGATTTGTGCAGGTTCCCTGGGGCGATATGGACGCCCTGCGCGCCGCGATAGGCCCCAAGACAGCCGCGATTCTGATCGAAGTCGTGCAGGGCGAGGGCGGCGTACGTCCGTTGACTCCCGATTATGCAAAGGCGCTGGAAGCCCTGTGCCGGGAAAAGGACATTCTGTTCATGGTGGACGAGGTGCAGTGCGGCCTGTACCGCACGGGCAAGCCCTGGGCCTTTCAGCACTTCGGCCTGCGGCCCGACGTGATCACCAGCGCCAAGGCTCTGGCCAACGGTCTGCCCCTGGGCGCAATGCTCGCAGGCGCGGAAGTCGCCAAGGGCTTTGTCGTGGGCAGCCATGCCACCACCTTCGGCGGCGGCGCGCTGGTTACGGCCGTGGGGACCGAGGTGCTCAAAATCATGGAACGCGACCGTCTGGACGAACGCGTCGCTGATGTAAGCAAACGTTTCGTGGAGCGCATTACGGCCCTGGCGGCGAAAATGCCGGACAAAATCAAGGAAGTGCGCGGTCTCGGCCTCATGCTGGGCATAGAACTGCGCGAGCCGGGCCGGGCGGTGCTGGAAGCCTTGATCGAGCGCGGCTTTGTCTGCAACCTGACGCAGGACGTGGTGCTGCGCCTGCTCCCGGCCCTGACCGTGCCGGAAGAGGACCTGAACGCCTTTGCCGATGCGCTGGAAGCCGTTCTTTCGCGGTAACATCGCCTGATCGGGCGAAGGCTTTACAAGCACGCGCGTTCATACTACGATGCACACATGAAGAGCAGTCCCGGCTTCCGGGGCTGCTCTCAATTTTGTCCGTCCGGAGGATCTTGTCATGGATATTTTCGATCAGGCGCAGGAACTGGAGCGTCTCGACCGCGAAAGCGCCCTTGTCCGCTCGCGCAGCGCCCTGGATACCGGAGGCCCGGAATGGGTGAACGGTGTGGCCTGCTGCCGCGAATGCGGCGAACCCATCCCTCCCCGCCGGCTCGAAGCCCTGCCCGGCGTGGGGCTGTGCCGTGCCTGCCAGGAAGAACGGGAAAGCTGAGAATTTTTATAGAAAGTTTTGCGGAGAAAGCGCGGGGGAGGGGAACGGGTTCCTCTCCCCCGCAAATTTTTATGCGTAGCGCGGGGCTTTGGTGAGCCAGCCGGCCGGGGCGGGCGCGCGGCCGTTCTGGATATCGGTGTAGAGGGTGTAGAGGGCGTGGGAGTGTTTGCCGATCTTGCCGTCGCCGACGGTGAAGGTTTCGCCGGTTTCGAGCAGATAGGAGCCCACGGGGCTGATGACGGCGGCGGTGCCGAAGCCGCCGGCCTCGATGATGTCGCCGTTGCGGATGCCGTCGAGGAAGGCCTCGAGTTCTATGCGTTCGGTGCGGGCGCGTATTCTGCCCATGTCCGCGAGTTCGAGCACGGATTCGGACGTGATGGAGCGCAGAATGGAATCGTTGAATTCCGGGATGATGAAGGTACCGTCCTTGAGCACGTGGTAGTGGTTCATGGTGCCCACTTCCTCGATATAGGTGTTGGAGGCGTCAAGGTAGAGCACCTGGGCCGCGCCGTGGGATTCGGCCCAGGCGGCGGCGCGCAGGGAGGCGGCATAGTTGCCTCCGCACTTGGAGGTGCCGGTGCCGCCGGAAACGGCCCGGTGGAACTGCCTGCTGATGAGCAGGCGCACGGGATTGGAGAAACCGCCCTTATAATATGGTCCGGAAGGCGAGAGAAAGATGCAGAAGGTGCAGTCCACGGCCGGCTTGACGCCTGTGGTGTCGGTGGTGCCGAACATGAAGGGCCGGATATAGAGGGAGGATTCCGGCTCCCTGGGGCACCAGTCGCGCTCCAGGTCGATGAGGCGCAACAGACCTTCGCGTTGGAGGTCTTCGGGAATTTCGGGCAGGCAGATGATGCGGGCCGAGTGGTTCAGGCGGGCGAAATTCTTGTTCACGCGGAAGAGATGGATTTCTCCGTCCGCATGGGGGAAGGCCTTCGCGCCTTCGAAGATGGTCTGGCCGTAGTGCAGGCACACCGCGCCGGGCATGATGGAGAACGCTTCGTAGGGAACGATGCGCGGATCGATCCAGGCGCCGTTTTTGTATTCAACCACGAACATGTGATCGGTGCGCAGGGCTCCGAAGGGGAGAGGGCCTGAGGGGAGAGATTTGCGAAGCGATTTTTCAAGCGGCATGCAGCGAATGTTCATGAGGCGGCTCCGAAGGGTTGATTTGCGGTCGGGTTCCGAATCGATTACCCCGGCCCGTTTCCGGCCCGGCGTACGCCGAGGCCGCCGGGGGGCTTGCGGGTGGGCGTGATGAGATCCGGCTGGGAAGAAAGCAGGGGCGGAATGCTGCCCGGCAGCGGCGTCGCGCCGGAATTCAAGGCGCGCGGCACGGGTCTGCCGTCGCTGCGCGCAAGCGGCAGGGGCGGCAGGGTCTTTTGGGCGGGAGCCGCCGCTTCGACGGCGGCGGGCGGTAAAGGAAGGTCCCTGCCGTTTTCGGGCAGGGGCACGGGCGGGTTTTCGCCCACGCCTTCGTTGGGGGCGTGGGTGGAAAGGCGGCGTTCCTCTTCCGCCGTTGCGCCGGCAAGGTATTCCGAAACCGTGACAAAGCGTTCGCAGCCGCCGGCCAGCAGGGCGTCGAGTATTTCGGGCATTTCGGCCACAGTGTGCTTGTGCGTGTCGTGAAAAAGCAGCACGCCGCGCATGCCGGAGAAAGACTGCTGGAGAGAGGGCGAAATGCTGCGCAGCCCTTCAAGCTTCGAGACGTGGCGCTTCCAGTCCTGGCTGTCCAGCGACCAGAGCATGATGGTCATGCCCATTTCGTCCGTCAGGGCAACGGTGTTCGCGTTGTAGCGCCCGTAGGGCGGACGGAAATATTTGGCTGTGACGCCGAGCGGAAGGAGCAGATCCGAAGTTTTTTTCAACTCCAGGCGTTGGGCGTCGAACTTGAGTTTGCGCATGTTGGGGTGCGACCAGCTGTGGCTCGCGACCTCGTGTCCTTCGGCCAGCATGCGTTTGATCAGGGCGGGCCGGCGTTCGACCTGCTGCCCCAGCACGAAGAAGGTGGCGACGATGCCGCGCGAGGCGAGCAGGTCGAGCAGTTCGGCCGTATAGGGGCCGGGCCCGTCGTCAAAGGTCAGGGCACAGTAGTTGGCGGGCATGGTCTGGCGGATGAGAGCCATGCCGTCCGCCACTTCCAGGGCATGGGCGCTGTAGGGGAAGAGGACGCCGAGAGTGAAGGAGAACAGCGACAGGGAGGCGGATCGGCACAGGCGATCAAAGGCGGGGTTATGCATGATTATGGGCTGTGGCGTCGTCGTGCGGGCCGGGTTGCGTTTTTGCTCCGCCGGCGGAGAAACCGGCCGGGGCGGCGCGGAGTTCCGCGCACAAAGAAATTGTAGCACCCGGCGCTCTTTCCCACAAGAGGGCGGATTTTTTTCAGCCGGACAAGCGGACTCTCCGCCGGGGAGCATCCTTTCTTAACCCAACCCCGGCGCACCATTTCGGCGTTGGGAGCACTTGAACAGGCGAAAATAAACGTATATGATCCGCAGACAAAAATGATTGTTGAGAAGAACCTGTATTTATTGCTCTGAGGACTGAGCCGCGCATGAAAGCTCTGAAGGAAGCCTTCCGCCGCGCCATGGATCGCGTTTTCACCAAGCTCGGCTTCGGCATGCGGGCAAAGCTCATCACTCTCTTCATCCTCATCAAGGTCATTCCTCTCGTGCTCCTGGCCGTGCTGGCCTGGGAACAATCCCGCCAGCTGGGCGAAGAAGTGCTCCGGCACACAAAAACCATCGTCAACACATCTCTCGACGCCCTGGTCGAATCCGGCAAGGTGTCGATCACGGGTGCCACCAAGGCGCTGGACGACCGGGCCACGGAAGACATAGAGCGCATCAGCACGGATGCGGCAGGGCGCGTGGCGGCCTTTTTATACGGCCGCGACAACGATATTCTCCTGGCCGCCTCCCTGCCGGCCGACGCGGCCCTGTATAAAAATTTCATCGAGAACAACCGGGGCCTGCTCGTCAGGCAGGGCGAATGGGAGCTTGCGCCGGACGGCAAATCCTGGCGGGAGCGCATCCCCCACGGCAGGTCGGAGAAAGTCACCTCCACGATTCCCGACAACGCCGACAGCTTCCACTACCGCCCGGCGAAGAACTTCAAATACGAAAACCGTCCGCTGTATCTCGAAATGACCTTCGTCGATCCGCAGGGCCGGGAGCGCGTCAAGGTCGTGACCTCGCCGCGCATGGACCCCCGCCTCAAAAACGTTGCCGACCGGCAGAACACGTATATCAAGGCGGAAACCTATTTTGAGGATCTCAAGAAGCTGAAGCCCGGCGAAATCTACGTGTCGGAAGTTATCGGCGCTTACGTGCCCTCCAGGGTCATCGGCATGTACACCCCGGCCAATGCGGCCAAGGCGGGCGAGCCCTTCGACCCGGAAAAATCCGCGTATGCCGGGCGGGAAAACCCGCTGGGCAAGCGCTTTCAGGGCATAATCCGCTGGGCCGCCCCTGTGGTGAAGGACGGCAAAATTGCCGGCTACGTGACTTTGGCGCTGGATCATGATCACATCATGGAATTCATGAACCACATCATGCCGACGCCCGAGCGCTACACCGAACTGCCCGACGCCTCCGAAGGCAACTATGCCTTCATCTGGGATTACAAGGGGCGGAGCATCGTGCATCCGCGCCATTTTTCCATAGCCGGCTACGATCCCGAGACCGGCGATCCCCAGATTCCCTGGCTGGAAGCCCCGATTTACAAAGCCTGGAAGGGAAGCGGCCTGCCGTACAGCGAATTCATCAAAACCGTGCCTCCTTTCCTCGATCAGTCGAATTCCCGAAAACCCTCCGTGGAATTGATGAAGCAGGGGCTGGTGGGGCTGGACTGCCGCTATCTGAACTTTGCCGCCCAGTGTACGGGCTGGTTCGATTTGACAAGGGAGGGCGGCTCCGGCTCCTTCGTCATCCTCTGGAGCGGGCTGCGCAAGCTGACCACGGCGGCGGCCATTCCCTATCACACGGGCCGCTACGGCGAATCGCCGCGGGGTTTCGGCTTTGTGGCCGTGGGCGCCAATGTGGACGACTTCCACAAGGCCGCCACGGTAACCCAGAAGCATATCGACAAGATCATCGAAGATTTCGACGCAAGCCTCGACAAAGCCGCGCACGAGACCCAGGACTCCATCGACAGGAATCTGCGCGACACCACCTACAGCCTCATGATTTCCACGGCCCTGATGACCTGCCTGGTGGTGTTGATAGCCATACTGCTGGCCTCGGCCTTCACGCGCAGCATCACGAACCTCATCGCCGGCATTTCGCGTTTCCGCGCCGGGCAGCGGCATTTCCGCTTCAACTATCCCGCCAAGGACGAAATCGGCACCCTGGCCGACTCCTTTGACGACATGGCCGACAGTATCGTGGACAGCGTGAAGGATCCGCTTGTCATCACGGACATGCGCTATGACATCCAGTACATCAACGACGCCGGGCTGCGTCTTGTCTGCAAAACGCTCGACGAGGTGCTGGAAAAACAATACGCGGACTACAGCTTTTATCCCGTCGGCTCGAAATACTGCCCCCTTACGGCATTGATCGAGGGCAGGGAGACGGAAATCTTCTTCCATGAGGAGACGGAGCGGTATTACAAGGGCGTGGCCGATTTTCTCAACGACAAGAACGGCAACGCCATCGGGTATGTCATCGTCACCAGCGACGTCACCAAGATGAGCATCGAGCAGAGGGAAATCGAACGCCAACGCGCCATGCTCGACGTCACCTTCAGTGCTTCGCCCGATATTATCTGGTTCAAGGACTGCTCGGGCAGGTATCTGGTCGTGAACCCGCGCTTTGAAGCCTGGACGGGCAAATCCGGCGCGGAAATCGCGGGCCTGACCTGGGAATCCGTCTTCCCGACCGCAACGGCCGGCGAAAACCCCGAAATGGACGCCATAGCCGTGCAGAACAGAATACCGATCTATACGGAAGAAAGCATCACCTTTGCGGACGGGCATGTGGAAGTCGTGGACATCGTCCGCACGGCCATCTTCAGCAGCGACGGGGTCTGCCAGGGCATACTGGGCGTGGCGCGCGACGTCTCCCGCCGGGTGGCCATCGAAAACAGCCTGCGCAACACGCGCATGGAGCTTGAACAGGCCGTGGAGCGGGCCAACAAGGCCAACGAGGCCAAAAGCGAATTTCTGGCCCGCATGAGCCACGAAATACGCACGCCCATGAGCGCCGTGATCGGCATGGTCAACATTACCAAGCGCAAGCTCGCCGATCCTCTGGGCAACGCCGATGCCATACGCTCCCACGTCCAGCAGATAGAAACCTCCTCCCGCCACCTTCTGGCCCTGCTCAACGACATTCTTGATATCTCCAAGATTGAGGCCGGCAAGGTGGAGCTTTCCGAAGACAGCTTTGATCTGAACAAGCTCGTCAACAGCGTGGCGGCCATTATCCGGCCGCGCTGCGTGGAAAAGCACATCCACTTCAACGTGCTGATGGAAGACCTGGAAGTGGAAAATTTTATCAGTGATTCTTTACGGATACGTCAGGTTCTCATCAACTTCCTCGGCAATTCCGTCAAATTCACGGATCCGGGGGGCACCGTAACCCTGCGCGTGGCGCAAATCGCCCGCGGCGACGGTAAATGCCGGATTTCTTTCGCGATCAGTGATACCGGCATCGGCATTCCCCAAAGCACCGTCGACAAGCTTTTCCAGCCTTTCGAGCAGGGCGATCAGAGCATCACGCGCAAGTACGGCGGCACAGGGCTCGGCATGTCCATCAACAAGAACATCATCAACCTGCTCGGCGGCGACATCCGGGTCGACACCGAAGAAGGCAGCGGCAGCACCTTCTCCTTCTCGCTCTGGCTGCAGGAGGCGGAAGAGGAAACGAGCGCGGGCGAAATCCGGACGGAACGCGCTTCGCTGGCCGGGAAAAAGGTGCTGCTCGTTGACGATGTGACGCTCAACAGAATGATCGTCACCGAACTTTTGTGCGACACCGGACTTGCCATAGACGAAGCCGGGGACGGGAAAGAGGCCGTGGATGCCTTCGTCGCTTCGAAACCCGGCTATTACGACATCATCTTCATGGACATCCAGATGCCGAACGTTGACGGTTATGAAGCCGCCCGCGTCATACGCGCCCTGGATCGCGAAGATGCGTTGAGCGTGCCCATCATCGCCATGACCGCCAATGCCTTCAAGGAAGACGTGGAACGGGCTCTGGCCAGCGGCATGAACGCCCACGTGGCCAAGCCTCTGGAACTCGACAAGCTCAACGAGATTTTAAGCAGGTATCTCGGCGCGACCGGCGCCATCAGCGGCGGGTAATGCCACGTCGCGATTACCTCTCAAATCTCTTGGCGCAGTTCAGGCAGGGCGCTTCCGGCTCTCCGCGCGCCAGGGCCGCGCGAAAGGCCGCAAAGCGCTCTCCCTGAAAACAGGCGAAAGCATCCCCTTCCCGCGCATTGCCGAACACGCGGCGCAGGGGATCGTTTTCCCGCGTCGGCAGATTCACATAAATGCAGGGCGAAAGCGCGCCCTCGGCGTCCGCATACAGGGTGCGGTCGATCGCTTCCCGGCAGACCGCAAGCGGTTCCATGCCCGGCAGCGCGTAATGGAAGGCCACGCCCAGCGCCCGTGCGCGTTCGGCCGCTTCTTCCAGCAGTTCCCGCGCCCGCGCGATCTTGTCCGCCTCCCGCGGGGCAAAGGCCAGGGTTTCCTGCCCCGGCACGGCGATATAATCCAGAGTGCTCACCACCACGGCGTGCAGGCCGAGCCCGGCGGCGAGTTCCGGCAGTTTTTTCACGGCGTCCATGCGATCCGCAAGCAGCAGATACGCGCAATGCAGTTCCAGATGAGCGGCCATGCGCTCTTTGCGCACGCGCTGCACAAGCCGGATGCCGTCGCACGCCCGCTCAAAGGGCGCGCCCTCCCGAATGGCATTCGTTGCCCCGTCCGTGCCCGCCAGGGAAAAGGCCAGCACGTCCATGCCGCTTTCCACGATTCTGCCGGCAAGGTCCTCGTTCATGTCCAGGCCGCAGGTGGTGCTGGAAACCGCGCAGCCGGCCTTTCGCGCCAGGGCCGCGAAGTCGAAAAAGAGCGGGTGCAGAAAGGGTTCCCCCCAGCCCTGAAGATGCGCGCGTTCGCAGCGCCGCAGCAGAGGCCACAGGGCCGCGAAGGTTTCCGCCTCCATGTGCCGGGCCTTCCACACCGCCTTTTTCACCCCTTGCGGGCAATAGCCGCAACGCGCCGCACACACGGAGCTCACCTCCACCTGCACGCAGGCCAGCGGCCTGCGCCGGCCCAGAAAGGCCTCGGCCAGGGATTCCATGAGGCCCGGCGCCTTGAAAGAGGGATTATGCAGGGGATCGCTCATCCGAAAAATTTTCTCCACAGGGAAGGCTTGGGAGTCCAACTGTATTCACCGTAGGGCAGCAGGGGCCGGGCTCCCCATTTTTTCTTGAAGAAGGCGATGCCTGAGTCGATGCCGAGGCCGAGATTGCAGCGCGCGTGGCCGCGTTCTTCGGCTTCGCGCAGCACGGCGGCAAGCAGGGCGTCGGCCGTGCCGGGCGGGGCGGCGGCGCTGCGGAAGGCGAAAAGGTAGAAGGCGGTGGAAAGCCCGCCGTATTCCGCGACGGCGCAGGCGCAGGGAGCGCCGGCATCGTTCGCGGAGGCCTCGAAGAGCAGGGCGCTCGGGCTCGC
>JAVBNZ010000040.1:0-42376 GCA_031551145.1 Desulfovibrionaceae bacterium
ATCCACACCAAGTGCAGATGGATGGTAAAAACACTATGGCTGCCATGACGATATTCGCTCATGGGCTCAACTTTAAACAAGAAATGCTAAAGCTGCCAGCTAAAGCTGGGGGTTTTAACCCTCCCAAAGTGGGACAATAAAATGATCGCATGAAGGATATTGGCATGCCATACAGTGAACGACTAAACAACGTTATCCCCGGCGGGGCGCACACCTACAGTCGCGGTGACGACCAGTTTCCGGCCAATGCTCCGCAGATTTTGAAGCGTGGGCAAGGCGCTTACATATACACCCCTGGTGAAGAGGAATTTTTAGATTACGGCATGGGATTGCGCGCCGTGACTCTGGGCTATGCGAACCAACGCATCGCCAATGCCGCCGTGCGACAGATCATGTTCGGCAACAACCTCACCCGCCCTTCCCTTATTGAGTTGGAAGCTGCGGAACTGTTTGTTGATCTCATCCCCGGCGCGGATATGGTGAAATTCGCTAAAAACGGCTCCAATGTGACCACCGCCGCGATCAAAGTCGCGCGTGCCGCCACGGGCCGGAAGTATATCGCCCGCTGCTCAGACCACCCGTTTTTTTCTTTTGACGATTGGTTCATCGGCGACACCTCCGTTACTTTGGGTATTCCTCCAGAGCATCACGCGTTGACGCTTAACTTCCGCTACAATGACATCTGTTCGCTGGAAAATCTTTTTTCCTCCCATCCTGAACAAATCGCCGGAGTCATCCTTGAACCGGCAACCACCGCGCACCCTGAAGATAATTTTCTGCATAAAGTGCAAGCAGTTTGCCGCAAAAACGGTGCACTGTTCATTCTGGATGAAATGATCACCGGATTCCGCTGGCACCTGCAAGGCGCCCAAACCTACTATGGAGTGGAGCCCGACCTGTCCACATTCGGCAAGGGGATGGCGAACGGCTTTTCGGTGGCGGCGCTGGCAGGGAAAAAAGAATTCATGGACATCGGCGGCATAAAAGATGCCGGGAAAGAAAAATTGTTTTTGGCCTCCACAACCCACGGGGCGGAAATGTGCGGCATGGGTGCCTTTGTGGAGACGGTCAAATTGTATCAAGAGCACGACGTGATCCGCCATTTATGGATATACGGCGAAAACCTTATTCGGGGTATGAATACCCTCGCCGCAGGTCTTGGTCTAGGCGATTTTTTTCGGGCATACGGAATACCTTGCTCGCCGACGTATATGACCAAGAATAAAACCGGCGATGTTTGCCCCGGCATGCGTACGCTTTTCGCTCAGGAGATGAACAGACAGCGGGTTATGATGCCTTGGATTGCCCTTTCCTACTCTCACTCGCAGTCGGAGTTGGATAAAACTCTTGAAGCAGTGCGCAAGGCGCTTGCCGTATACGCGGACGCCCTGGATGCGGGATATGAGCGATTTCTTGCAGGCCACGTCATCAAGCCGGTTTTTCGCAAATACATATAGCAGGAGTGTATATGCGCACCCTTGCAGAACTTGCTTCACTGAAAGGCCGCGTTGCCTTGATCACCGGCGGAGCCGGATATCTGGGGCGTGCCATGGCTTCCGCGCTGGCCGAACAGGGCGCAGCCGTTGCGCTTGCTGATATCAACGGTTCTGCTTCCAAACAGGCTGCCCAAGATTTGGAACAACGGTTCGGCATTGAAGTTCTCGGCCTCAGCGTCGATCTCGCGGATCACAACGCTGTCTGTGCTCTCCCTCGCGTCGTTGCGGCTCACCTCGGCGGTCTGGACATTCTCGTCAACAACGCCGGTTTTGTCGGCACCTCAGGCTTGGTCGGCTGGGCGACTGACTTCAAGGGGCAGGGCACGGAAACTTGGCGCAAAGCCCTCGAAGTCAATCTCACGGCGCCTTTTACTCTTTGTCGTGAGGCGACGCCTTTTTTGCGGGCTTCAGGACATGGATGTATTATCAATATAGCTTCCATTTACGGCATGCTTGGTCCGGATATGAATCTATATAATGACACATCAATGGGCAATCCTGCGGCCTACGCGGCAAGCAAAGGGGGGCTCGTGCAGCTCACCCGGTGGCTCGCCACGGTACTTGCCCCCGCAATCCGCGTAAATTGCATTGCTCCCGGCGGCATATGGCGCAATCAACCGGAAACTTTTGTACGGCGATATATCGCCCGTACCCCGATGGAACGTATGGGGAAAGAAGAAGATTTTCAAGGCGCCGCTGCTTACTTGGCGAGTGATCTCTCCGCATACATGACAGGCCAAATCCTGATGGTTGACGGCGGATTCAGCAGTTGGTGACTACTCACGATGAGATATAAAACGCCGGGAACAAAAACATCATGAAAATAGCTATTATCTATAATAAATTTGAACGCGAATATGCAAGCGTCACGTATCTTGCACAACAAATTAAAAAAGCTGTTCCTGAAGCTGAAATTTTTACAGCAATATTCCACGATGAAAATCTGCTCGAGAAAATAATAGAATTTCAGCCGGAAGTATTGTTTACATTTCCGCTGACGGCAAAATCATTAGCGTGGTATCCTTACCTTGCTAAAGTACTATTCAAATGTAAAATTCTTTCATATAGAGTCGAGGGAATTATCGGAGAAACAGCTGCTGATATTTACTTTCATGCAGGGCAGGAAAACTATGGCCCACATTTGATTGACTGCGAGATTTTTTGGGGAACAAAACAATATGCTGTCATATCAGAAGAATTATGCAGACAAAAAAAATTATCTTCAAAAAAACGTACTGCTGTTACCGGCTCGTTAAGCTATGACTTGCTTATAAATTCACACAGCATACTTCCTGAAAAGATAAAAAAGCGCATAGATTCATATAAAAAAGAAAATATATTTATATTCATAACAGGGTTCCATTTTTCAGATTATACAGATGAAGATATATTCAAAGCTGGAGATCTTATTAATCTATCTGATCCGCATATAGATGAAGCATACGAGACATTAAAAAAATGCCGAGACAGAAGTATAATATACAGGCAAAGATGGATAGATGGAATTATTGATGTGGCGAGCTCCAACCCTGATTGTTTAATTATTGTAAAGCCGCATCCAGTTGAGATAGAGCAGCACAAAGATGGCATTCCCGATAAATATCTAGATAGTTTCAAGCAATATACAAATATATTATATATAAAAGAATCTTGTAGTACAGAAGAATTAATAGCGCGTAGCGCGCTAATTGTCCATTACGGTTCAACATGCCTCGCCGCTGCGTACATATACGGTACATACTCGATACTTTCTACGGCCGATGACCTGTTTGAAACAATTAAAAACATTCCGTATGCCGTGATATACTGCAATATTGGATGGCCTTCGCATGCGACAACACCGATCACAAACATAAGTAATTTTATATCGATTAATAAGCATAAATTCTCGTCGCCGTCCCGATTAGCAAACATAGACAAAATATTACTGGATAATTTTAACTTTATGCAAAACGAATTATATCGCCCTTCAAAGGCCATTATAGAAATTATAACTGATAAAAATAAAATGCAGACTCAAGACATCATGGATTCACCACTTGATATGTATTGGGCATACCACCGCCTTCATTATCATAGATATGAAATAATAATAAATTTGTTTAAAAATTTCCTGTGGGCAGCAGCAAAAATCGATATTAAAGGCGTGAAGAAAATTTTCTCGGGACTTTTTCGACTAAAAAATGTACTGTGGAAGGGAAACATGCTACCTCCTACTACACAATAATTATTCTTATGCCCCATCCCTATCCCGCCTATATCCATATCAAAAACCTGCTTGCCGGCGGCGACCACCAGAAAGTGTTCGATGCGGTTGAGCAGGCTCTGCACATGTGGCCGGAGAGAGCTTCGATTTTTGTCTCTCTCGGCTGGGAAGCCTGCGCAGCATTGCAGGATAAAAGTCGCTACGAGCAATACCAAAGCCGTTTTTTCGATTTGAAACTTAATCCCGGCGACACTGTCCTGGATATGGGCAGCGGGCATTTTCCTTTGCCCTATGCGACCACCTTGGCAGACATCAGCCTGACGGATGGATCTATCGGCAGAGCCGGCAATGAATTCAAGCTTGTGGCCGGAAAACGGGTCGTTGAATGCACGGTGGAAGAAACGCCTTTTGCGGATAAAGAATTCGACTTTGTTTATTGTTCCCATGTGCTGGAACATGTGACAGATCCTGAAAAAGCCTGTGCGGAACTTATGCGCATCGGCAAGCGCGGTTATATAGAAACACCCAAGCCCGGCAAGGATGTTCTGTTCAACACGGCCGCCGTCTCCAATCATAAATGGGCCGTCGAATTCATTCACGGCGTGCTCACTTTCAGGGAATATGAGGAAGCCGACCTGATTCGACAGTATAACATTGCCATGGAAATGGCCGCTTGCCCCCAAAGCTTCAAAGAGCAATATTTCTCGCTGCTCCAAATCTTCCGGGCGCCGAGCTTCAACACTATGTTCATGTGGGAAGATTGCTTTGATGTGGAAGTACGACGGAAAAAAAGCATCCCGGCAAATATAACTCTCCCTTCTCTCTCCCGGCCGGATGTTCCTTTTGAGAATGCCGAGGCCGGCGGAACGAACGAGGCCGCGCTTACGGCTCTGGAAAACACGCTCCTGGCGAAGTCTGTTTATAAACAAAGCGAAGGATACGGCACACGTTGGCTGCTGCGCTTTCTCCCTCTTCTGCTGCAAAGACGATTTACCGCCCGGCGTGCTTTTTCTCCTGAAAAGCAGCCCGCTTCCTTTACGCGATAATTGTAAAAAAAATGTCGGAGCCTTGCATGCTTTTGCCGGCGCCTATAGTTCTTTTTGCCTTCAACCGCCCCCGTCATCTGCAGCGAACGCTTGACGCCCTGACAGACAACGAATTCGCCGCGCAAAGCGAGCTGTTCATCTATTGCGACGGCCCGCGCGGGCATAAGGATCAACGACAGTGCGCCGCCGTGCGCAAAGTGGCCGAGTCCGCCCGCGGTTTTGCCTCCGTCTCGCTCGTCATGCGGGAAAAAAATTGGGGATTGGCGGCGAATATCATCGACGGCGTCGGAACAGTTCTTGAGCGCTGCGAGCGAGTCATTGTTCTGGAGGACGATCACCTCACCTCCCCGTATTTTTTACGTTTCATGAATGAAGCCCTCGACCTGTACGCCGACGATTCCAAAGTCGCCTCCATTCACGGCTGGTGCTTTCCTCACTCCGTATCTAATCCGCCGGCCACTTTCTTTCTGCGCGGCGCGGACTGCTGGGGCTGGGCCACCTGGCGACGAGCCTGGAAAATCTTCAATCCTGATGTTCAGGCGCTGCTTGATGAACTGCACCGGCGTAAGCTTGAATACGCCTTCAATATCAACGGCACCTACGATTACATGGGCATGCTGGAAAAGGCCGCTCTGGGAAAAAACGCTTCATGGGCCGTGCGCTGGTTGGCTTCCGCCTTTCTGGCTGATATGTATACGCTCTACAGCTCCTCTTCACTCATTGAGAATATCGGTGCGGACGGCTCAGGCACGCATACGGGAGCTTCTGATGTCTTCCAGGTCCGCACGGCTACAGCCCCTGTTCCTCTTGCCAAGCAAAAAGTCCTCGAAGACAAGCGCATGCACGAGGCTTTTCAGCGCTTCAACCTGAAGACCGGCTCTACGCCGCCGGGCATGAGCCACAAATATGCTCTCGGAAATTTCCTCAGCCGTTCCCGAATAAAATTCTTGCTCAAAGATTGGTTGCCTCCGGCTCTCTTGCGCTGTTTTAAACGATATACCGCGAACAATATCGAACAGAACCCGCGCCGCTCCAATGTCTGGCGGGAAGGCTATCCCGACTGGTCAAGCGCATGCGCCGCAGCCGGCGGCTATGACACGGACGAAATTTTTGCAAAAGTGCTCGACGCCTCGCGCCGCGTGCGCGACGGCAAAGCTGTTTTTGAGCGAGATTCCGTGCTCTTTGACCATATTGAATATTCCTGGCCCCTGCTGGCCGGCCTTATGCGGCAGGCCGCTCGGCATGAAGGCGCTCTGCGTTTGATTGATTTCGGCGGCTCGCTGGGCAGCACCTATCGCCAGAACAGCTATTTCCTGAAAGGCATTAGCGAGATCCGCTGGAACGTCGTCGAACAAAAGCATTTTGTGCAATGCGGACAAGAAGAATTTCAAACTGAAGATCTGCGTTTTTATGAAAGCATTGAAGACTGCCTCGCGGAACAGCGAGTGGACGGCATCCTCTTCAGCAGCGCACTGCAATACCTTGAAGACCCCTATGTATTTTTGGAAAAAACCTGCTCATTCGGCTTTGATTTTCTTCTTCTGGATCGCACGCCTTTCAGCGAAGATGCTGAACGCATCACTGTACAGCATGTCCCCGAATCCATTTACAAAGCAAGCTATCCTTGCCGGTTTTTGGATAAAAAACGAATTGACGCAATTATCTCAGAGCACTACGACATCTTGGAATGGTTTGACGATGCCTTGGGCGGCCCCGGCTGGTTCGGCCTGATCGCGGAACGAAAAAAGATATAACCATGCATCATTTCTGTACCTATTTCGACCACGGTTATCTGCCCAAGGGGCTGAGCATGCTGACCAGCCTGAAGGCCCATTGTCCGGATGCCGTTGCGCATGTGCTTTGCTTAAGCGAAAATTGCCGTGAAACACTGGAAAAACTCGCTCTGCCCGATGTGCGCCTGTATCCGCTCTCCGAACTGGAAGCGGCCGACCCGCAACTGGCGGCCTGCAGGCAAAACCGCTCCGTCGTCGAATATTACTGGACCATAACGCCCTGCCTGCCTACGTATCTGTTTAACCGCAATCCGGATATGGATCGTCTGACTTACCTGGATGCCGACCTCTTTTTTTTATCCGACCCTCGTGTTTTATTTGAAGAAGACCCAGTCGCTTCCGTGCTTCTTACGCCGCATCGCTTTCCGGAGCGCTTACGCGAAAAGGAAGCATACGGAATCTACAACGTCAGTTGGCTGACTTTCGCAAATTTGCCCTCCGGCCGGGCCTGCCTGGCATGGTACCGGGAAAAATGCCTGGAATGGTGCTATTACAGGTTGGAAGAAGAGCGCTGCGGCGATCAAAAATATCTCGAATATTTCTCACGGCACTTTGAAGGCATACATGCCCTGCGGCACATCGGCGCGGGACTTGCGCCCTGGAATGTGGGGCAATATCATTTCTCCCGCGACGGTCAGGGCAAGGTCACGGCCGATGGACTGCCCGTTGTCTTTTATCATGCCCATGCCTTCTGGAACGTCTGCCTGGGTATATACGATCCCGGCATCGCGTCGTATTTCACTCCGCTTGATTCTGTACTGCGACGCGCCGTCCTGCGGCCCTACGCGAAAATGCTGCACGGCTTTGCAAAAAAATACGGCGGCGACAAAAAGGGAATATTGCGCAAAGGGAAAGACGCTGAAAAAATCCCTCCCCTGCGCCTTTTACTGGAACGTCTGCTGAGAAAAGAGTATCTTCTCGCATGATAATGAGCGCAGCCTCCGATTCTTCCGTTCCAGCGCCCTGCCCCGCATGCCGCGCGGATTCACCTTTTTGGAAATCACTCCACGATGACCGGCACGGCTTTCCGGGCAAATTCGCCTATCATCGCTGTTCATCCTGCGGCCTTGTTTTCCAGCGGCATTTCATGGATGCGGACGAGATGGGACGCCTGTATTCCGAATACTACCCGCGTTCGAGCTTTTCGGAAGAAGGCTGGCGTCCTTATGACTGGGAGCCCTGTTTTACCTCCTGGATTGCCGGCAGGGCAAGCGCCTATATGTATGTGCCTCCCAAAGTTCGCATTCTGGATATAGGCTGCGGCTTCGGCGGCGCACTGGGGTACCACAGCGCGCGGGGTTGCGACGCGCACGGCACGGAAATGGACGCCAACGCGCAACGCATCGCCGCCGCGCACAAGCTTGACATACGGCAGGGTGCCTTCGACCCCGCGGAATGGGAAAGCGCTTCTTTTGACTATGTCACTCTGGATCAGGTGCTTGAGCATAATTATGAGCCCCTGCCCCTGCTCCGCGACATCGGCACAGTGCTCAAACATGAAGGCGTCCTGCTGCTCACCACGCCCAACGCGGGCAGCCTTGCCGCAAAACTGCTCGGCCGGCACTGGATACACCTGCACCCGCCTTACCATGTTCTGCTCTATACGCGCGTCGCGCTCAGGCATGTGCTGGACAAGGCCGGTTTTCGCATCATATGGATGAAGACCGTCAGCCCTTCGGAATGGACCCGTTACCAGTTTATCCATTGCTGTTTAAGCAACATTGAAGGGGAAAAATCTCCCTTCTGGGATCCTCGTTCCACGCGGCACTATTCCCGAAAAGAAGGCCGACTGCTGCGCCTGGCCGATCTGCTGCACCGTTGCCACACCTTTGCTGTTGCAACCAGACTGATTGACGCCTGCGGACTGGGTGACAACCTCATTGTATGGGCCAAGAAAAAAATATGAATGCCCCCTGTACTCTCTTTACCACCGTAAAAGCCTTTGCCGGGCATAACCGCATCATTCAGCGCAATGCCCTGCGCAATTGGCGAACCTTGGGTCTGCCGGGCATCATTCTGGGCAATGACGCCGGCGCGGCGGAAGCCGCAGAGGAATTCGGCCTGCTTCATATCGCGGATATCAAAAAAACCGAACACGGAACACCGCTGTTAAGCGACATGTTCGTGAAAGCCCAGGAAGCCGCAACTACGCCCCTTGTCTGCTGCATCAACGCGGACATTCTTCTTCCTCCCACTTTTCTCACGGCTCTGGAAGCCGCCTCACTGCGCTGGGAACGCTTTCTCATGCTCGGCCAACGCTGGGACATAGATATCGACGAAGAACTGCCCGCTGAAGCCGCGCGGCCGGAAGCGCTCGAAGCGCTGCGCAAAAAGCGGGGTACGTTGCACAGTCCCTGGGGCATGGATTATTTCGCCTTTCCGCGCGGCATGGTGCAAAATATGCCGCCCTTTGCCGTGGGCAGGCCGGGTTGGGATTTATGGCTTATCTGGAGCGTCGCCGCAGCGGGCATTCCCCTGCTCAACGCAACCCGGGGCGTGCCCGTGCTGCATCAAAATCATGGCTATGCACATGTTCCGTCCGGCCGTAAAGATACATACTCCGGCCCGGAAGGCGACGTGAACATGCTTTTGAGCAGGCAAGACGCCCCTGAACTGCACACGGCGCAAGCGCACGCCTCGGTCTACAGAGCCGAGTGGCGTTTCGACGGAACCCGTATTATGCTGGACAACAGCTGGGGCCGCTTGTGGTGGTTCATCAAAAATAAAATGCGCTCGCAGGGCGTTAAGGGCTTATGCTTGGTTCTTCTGTGCGGCGTGCTGGGTTCTGAAAGATACGACGCCCTGCGGAAGAAATATCTGCAACTGCGCAAAGGCGACGCCGCTCCTCCGGCAAAGCCGGAAATATAAACCGGTGCAAATCGCACGATAGCCGCCATGCTGAACTTCTGCACCCTGTTCGATTCAGCCTTCCTGCATTACGGGCTGGCCCTGCACGCTTCGCTGATGCGGCACTGCCCCGCTTTTCACCTCTATCTCTTCGCGTTTGACGAAGCCTGCCGCCGGCGTCTTCTTGAATTGAAGCTCGCCCACGTCACGGTGGTTTCCCTTGAGGAGTTTGAGGACGAGGATCTGCTGCGCATCAAGCCCACACGCACGCGCGGGGAATATTGCTGGACCTGCGCCTCTTCCACTATCCGCTGGTGCTTGAAAACCTTCCACCTCAACCACTGCACCTATCTGGACGCCGATCTGTATTTTTACGCCGACCCCTCCCCCCTGCTCGAAGAACTGGGCGAGGCCCATGTTTCCCTCATATCGCACCGCTACGCCCCCCGGTACGACCAATCCGCGACCAGCGGCATATATTGCGTGCAGTTCATGACTTTCAGGAACACGCCCAAAGGGCTGCGCGTGCTGGAATGGTGGCGATCCGCCTGCCTCGAATGGTGTTATAACCGCATGGAGGACGGCAAATTCGGCGATCAGAAATACCTGGACGACTGGCCGGAGCGTTTCGCGGGCGCGGTGCGGGTTCTGGAGCACGAAGGCGGAGGGCTCGCGGCCTGGAATCTGGACAACTATAGCTACGCCGACGGCTTTGTGACCAATATCCGTACCGGCAGGCGTTTTCCGCTCATTTTCTTCCATTTTCACAACGTAAAAAACGACGGAAACGACCTGCGCCTGGGCGGGTATTTTCTGGCTCCCGAACTCTACGAGCAGTTGTACCATCCCTATCTTGCGGAACTGCGGCGCATGCGGGCGCTGCACGCCGCCGCGCCTCCGCCGCCCCTGCTCTCCCCGGCGGCCTACCGCTTCTGCAGGGCGTTCGACCGCTTCAAAATCGTCAACGATATCCGCCTGGGCGGGTCGCCCGTTGCCTTGCTCGTACGCATCCTGTATAGAAATGCTCGGCACTGTGCCGGAAATTTACTGCGACGGCTCGGCGTACGCCGCTCCCCCCGCGCTGAGGATTCAGTATGACCTCACCTTTTCGCAATAAAAACGTCCTCATCACCGGCGGTCTGGGATTCATCGGCTCCAATCTCGCCATACGCCTGCTGCACGAAGGCGCGCGCGTCACCCTGGTCGACAGCCTCATTCCCGAATACGGCGGGAACATGCTCAATATCCGGGGATACGAGCGGGATGTGCGCGTCAACATCTCGGATGTGCGCGACAGCCACGGCCTGCGGCACCTTCTGAAGGGGCAGGACTACCTGTTCAATCTGGCCGGCCAGACCAGCCATATGGACTCCATGGCGCGCCCGTTCACGGATCTGGAGATCAACTGCACGGCCCAACTCGCCATCCTGGAAAGCTGCCGCGAGGTAAATCCGGATATCGTCACCGTTTTCGCCGGCACCCGCCAGATCTACGGCCGGCCGGACTATCTGCCGGTGGATGAAAAGCATCCCGTCCGCCCCGTGGATGTCAACGGCATCAACAAAACCGCCGGGGAATGGTATCACATCCTCTATCATCAGGTGTACGGCCTGCGCTGCTGTTCCCTGCGCCTCACCAACACCATCGGGCCGCGCATGCGTATTAAGGACGCCCGCCAGACATTCGTGGGGATCTGGGTGCGTCTGGTGCTGGAAGGCAAACCCTTTGAAATCTGGGGCGGAGAGCAGTTGCGCGACTTCACCTATGTGGACGACTGCGTTGAGGCGCTGCTCCTGGCCGCCTCTCCGAAAGCGGCGGGCGGCATTTACAATCTCGGCGGCACAGAGGTGCTGAGCCTGAAGGCGCTGGGAGATATGCTGCTTGCGGCCGCCGGCAGGGGCGAATACGTGATCCGGGAATTTCCGGAAGACCGCAAGCGCATCGACATCGGCGATTATTACTCCAGTTGCGGATTGATCGAAAAAGAGCTCGGCTGGCGGCCGGTGACGCCGATGCGCGAAGCTCTGGAAAAAACCCTGGCCTATTTCGCCCCCTGCCTGAAGGAGTATTGCCGGTGATACCGCTCTCGTACCCCAAATACGGCTGGGACACGCAAAAAGACGAGCTTGAAGCCGCCGCGCGACGCGTCATGGAAAGCGGCTGGTATATTCTGGGCGAGGAATGCCGCGCCTTTGAAAAGGAATTCGCCGCCTTCCTCGGCCTGCCCCATGCGCTCGGCGTCGCCAACGGCACGGACGCCGTGGAACTGGCCCTGCGCGCCTGCGGGGTGACGGCGCATTCTTTGGTCGTCACCGTGTCCCACACCGCCGTGGCCACGGTTTCCGCAATCGAGCGCATCGGCGCCACGCCCGTTCTGGTGGATGTGGACGAAAGCAGCTACACCATGTCCCCGCAAAGCCTGCAAGAAACGCTGGATGCCGCGCGTGCCGGATCTTACGGAAAAAGCGCGCGGATAAGCGCCGTGGTGCCCGTGCATCTCTACGGACAATGCGCGGATATGGACGCCCTGCTCGCCCTCGCGGGCGACATTCCCGTTATTGAAGACTGCGCCCAGGCCCACGGAGCGCGGTATAAGGGAAAAATCGCGGGAAGCATGGGGCAGGCCGCTTCTTTCAGCTTTTATCCAACGAAAAACCTCGGCGCGTTCGGGGACGGCGGCGCGGTCTGCACATCCCGGCAATCCGCGGCTGAGCAGGTGGCGCTGCTCAGGCAATACGGCTGGAAAACGCGCTATGAAAGCTGCATCAGCGGCGTCAATTCCCGCCTGGACGAACTTCAGTCCGCTTTTTTGCGTGTGCGTCTGCGCCGACTGGAGCGGGAAAACGCCCGGCGGCGCGCCCTGGCCGCGCTGTATGCAAAGGGACTTTCCGACATACCCGGCCTGCGCCTGCCCAAGCCGGGCTCAGACTACGAGCACGTATACCATCTTTATGTCGTGCGCCTGACGGGCGCATCAGGCGCGCGCGACCGCCTGGCGGAGCACCTGCGGGCGCAGGGCATGGGCACGGGCATCCATTATCCGTTGCCGGTACATCAACAGGAAGCCTATGCGGGAAAGATCGCCCTCGCCCCCTCAGGCCTGCCCGCAACGGAAGCGCTGTGCCCTGAAATTCTCAGCCTGCCCATGTACCCAGGCCTGAATGACGAGGATGTCGCTCGGGTCTGCGCCGCGATACGCGCGTTTTTCTGACTTATTTATTACACCGCCGCGGAAATGCCCGTGCCCCAAGGGGCCAGGGCGGTGACCGGCTGCGAGCCGGCCTGAGCGGCGGCGTAGATGGCGGCGGCGCGTTCCGGGCCGGGCCACGGAGCGTGCGCGCTTGAGACGGGATCGCGCCCCGTGCGGCCGGCGCTGCTCTGCCATGAGACGCCGTATTCCGTCGAGCCCACGCGCTCGTAGGCCGAGGCGGCGCGGGCGCGCTCCGTTGCGGACGCCGCGTCAACGGAAATTTTTGCTTCCCCGGAAATCCCCCGCGCTTCCTCCGCGCCTTCGCCAAGCCCGCCGACGCTCTTTGCGTCGCCGTCCCCGCCGTCTTCGCCTTCCGCATCCTCCTTCATCTTGTCGGTGCGGGCCTTGGTTTCCATGGCCGTGGCCTTGGCGGCTATGGCCTGGTCGGCGGCGGAAGGATTGGCCGGGGCCAGGGCGGCCCGGCGCACGGTGCGGGCTTTTTCCTCTGTGGCTTCCGGATCGTCGGGCACGGGAGAGGTATCAATGGGCACCGAGCCGCCGATGGCGTACTGACGCCCGTCCGGCCCGTTCTGATAGGTGAAGCTGGCCCCTCCGGCATGCTGCCCGCCGGCCGCGATGTGGGCCTGCTCGTGCGCGCGCACCTCGCGGTCGCGCTGCTGGAGTTTCTGCACCGCTTTTTCGGCCTCAGGGCTCAGGCGCAGAGTATCGCCCGACGCGCCGCGCGCGCCGGACCGCTGCTCCTGCTGCTCCTTCTTCTGGGAGTCCGCCCCGGCCGGCAGGCCGATCGAAGAGAGGCCCCCCAGGGCGCTGATGCCGATATCGTCGCTCATATACCGCTCCGCAGGGATTTATCCGACATCCCCGCTATGAAATTGCCGCAAAAATACTTCGAGGATTTTACTCCTATCGGTCATATCGGACAAGAGGTGAGAAAACTTTAGGCCCCAAGATTAGAGTTGAAAAAATATTTTTTTGCTGCAAGCATTCGGGCCATGAACGACTCCCCACGCCGCCGCAAAGCCCGTAAGCCCGGCCCCGCGCTGCCCGCGCCGGCGCAAAGCCTGCGCTTTCTCGTGCGGCTCGCGCCGCGGGATGTGGGCATGTTCCGCTTTCTGCTCGAAGCTTATGACAATCTGGCCTATTTTACCGTGCTGGAGCCCGCGACCTGCCTGCTGCTCGTCGTCTGCTCCCCTCATCAGGAACAGGCCGCGCGCGCCTGCCTGGACGCCATAGGCAGCCGCGTGCCGCTCACATACACGCTTCGTCCCTGTTTCGGGGCGGGCTTTGAACCCGGTGGCGTCCCATGAACGCCCCGATGCGCGGCAGGGCGCGCGCCTGCCTGACGGTTCTGTTCATTGCCCTGTTCGCCCTTTGTGGCTGCGCGCAGCATTCCGATCCCGTTCCGACTCTGCCCGTTGTCCCTGACGTCAGCCTGCGCGGGGACGCGCCGCGCACCGTGTTTGCGGAAGTATACGACGATTCCGGCAAAATCCCGGCGCTGCGCTCCCTGATCATCACCACGCTCCAGAGCCGGGGATGGTCGCTCGCCAAGGATCGCGAGAGCGCGGGCTACGTTCTGGACGTCCGCATCCTCTCCGTTGTCGCTGCTCCCTGGTACGCGGACACGGGCGCTTCTTACGGGAGCCTGCCTGCCCTCTTCGCGGGCCTGGCCGTGGGTTCGGGCTACGGCTACGGCGGGCGATCCGGCGTGGGCGTGGGAGTGGGCCTGGGCTTTCCGATCTATGACAACTCCGTCCCGGCGGCCTCCACATATGAAAATCTCTATACCGCCGCAGCCGAACTCACCATAGGAGAACGTACCGGGGGCGAACGCGCGCCGACCGGCCGCGAAAGCCACAACGCGCGCTTCGCCGTCAGCGCCGTCGAGAGGTACGAAGTCAACGCCCTGCCCGTTCTGGCAGATCGACTGGCCGCGACCATCTGCACCGTGTTGCCGTAGGCACTGCCCGAGGTTTTCGAAACTCGTTTACGCGGTGGAATAATCGTCGAAATAGCCCTGGATGAGCACAACGGGCGTGCCCTTGTCGCCGCTGCCGCTGATGAGGTCGCACAGGCTGCCCAACAGATCCACGTAGTTGCGCGGGGTGGTGCCGGCATTGAACGTCTCGCCCTCGTCCCGATTTTTGGCGCGGATCATGTCCACAACGGCGGCGGTTTTATCCACGCCGTCCATGTGGTGGAAGAGGGTGTCGGCCAGCAGCTTGATCTTGATTTCCCTGGGTCTGCCGGTCAGCCCCTGCGTAAAGGCCGGAGAAACCACGGGATCGGCCAGTTCCCAAATGCCTGCCAGCGGGTCTTTAAACGCGCCGTCGCCGTAGATCAGCACTTCGGGCGCGGTGTCGCAGCGTTTCGCAATGCGCTCGCGCACCCGGCACACAAAATCGTCGCAGTCGCGCGGAAAAAGCTTGAGCACCTCATCGCCCGAAAGGTTGGAACCGAGAATGCCGTAGTGGGGATTGTGTCCGCTGTCTCCCACGGGTGCGGATAAAACGTCGCAGAGCGTGAACACGCTTTGCGCGCCGGCCTTGAGCAGGCGCTTTTTCGTGAGCATGCGGGTGTGGATTTCGCCCACCAGCACGTGCGGGGTCAGGTCGAGCACGCGCCGGGGATCGTTGGAGAGCCAGACCTCGATGTTGTCGCCGGCTTTGCGGTAGAGATCGATATAGTCCAGGCCGGTGAAGGGGTGGCTGTATTCGCCGGTGATTTCCCGGAAGCGCGCGGCGGCAAAGAGGGTTTCGCCGCTGTCGTGCAGGGCGTCCACGTCTTCGGGAGCCATGATCGGGTTGCCCACTTCGTCGCAGGGGTATTGCAGGAGCAGATGGACCTTTTTGGCCCCGCGCGAGATGCCCCTGAGGATGTTGAAAAACCTGTTGCGGCTGAGGATGGGGAAAACCACGCCCACTTCGCCGGAAGGGAATTTGCGGCGTATGTCCTCCGCGATGTGGTCGATGCCCGCGAAATTGCCCTGGGCTTTGGCGACCAGAGCCTCGGTAATGCCCACCACGTCCGTGGGCCGCAGGATGAGGCGATGCGCGTCCAGCGCGCCGCGCAGGGAATCCGCCACTATGCCCGCCAGGTCGTCCCCCCGGCTGATAATGGGCAAACGCACCCCAAAAGCCTGCGTTCCGATGTGCCGCATGGAGCCTCCTTGCTGTGTAGGCGACCGGTTCAAGCGTGGAAAAACCGTAAGGAAAGCGGGGAAGCCCGCGCAAAACGATCGTATACCTACGCCGAATAAAAGAAAAGACCCCTTGAGGCCGGTGATGTGAAGTTTCGTTCAGCGGAGAAGGTTCGCCTGACGAAGTATTACGGCAAACCGGCCCGTTGCCCTACGCCTGTGCGTCGAGCAGGTTCCGCGCCGCCCGCGCCGCCTCCAGGCCGGCAAGCACGGCGTCGTCCATGTTCAGGTAGCGGAAAGCCCCCAGCCGGCCGGCAAAGATCGTGTCCGGCGCTTCGGCCCGCGCCAGGGCCTTGTATTCGGCATAGAGCTTCGCGGCGTCTTCCGTGAACACCGGATAATAGGGGATGGTGCGTCCGGGCTCGTGCGCCCTCGGATATTCCAGACTCACGGTGGTCTGCCCGCTCTCCTGCCCGGTGAGCTGCTTGTATTCGGCAATGCGCGTCCAGGGAATGCGCGCGTTGGGGTAATTGAGCACCGCGCTCGGCAGGTGGCGCGGCTGCGCATAATGCTGAAAATCGAAGTCCAGGCTGCGGTAGGGCAGCGCGCCCAGGCGGTGCCGGAAATACCCGTCGATCGTGCCGGTGTAAATATGCGCGCGTATATCCGAAAATTCCTTCTCCCCTTCCGCGAGTGAGACCTTCAGACATAGGCTGATGCCCGGATGGTCGAGCATTTTATCGAACATGAGCGCGAAACCGTCGCGCGGCATGCACTGGAAATCGTCCTCAAAATACCGGTCGTCGCGGCTCACCCGCACGGGCACGCGCGCGGTCACGGCCGGATCGATCTCGGTGGGCGCAAGGCCCCACTGCTTTTGCGTGTAGCCGGCAAAGACCTCTTCATACACAAAATCCGCCAGATCCCGCAGGCAGGCATCCTTCGCCCCGCGCAACTCCAGTATGGGAATTTTTCCGCCTTCGCCGCAACGCCGTATGAGCGCCTCTTCCATGCGCCGGGCGTCCCGCGCGCTGAAGCACATGCCCAGGCAGGTGAGATTGAACGGCAGGGGAATGATGCGGTTCCGCACCAGGGCCGTCACCCTGTGCTCGTACGGCCGCCAGACCGTGAAGCGGGACAGAAAATCCACCACCTCCCGCTTCGAGGTGTGGAAAATGTGCGGTCCGTAGGGATGCACATACAGCCCGTGCGCATCCGGCGCGTCGCGGCAATTGCCGCCCGTATGATCCCGCTCCTCCAGCACCAGCACCCGCAGGCCCACATCCGCCAGCGCCCGCGCCGCCGTTGCGCCCGTCATCCCCGCTCCGGCTATGAGCACGTCGTAGTTCATGCGCATGCGTCCTTCATGTTTATTTTCCCCTTATCCTGCGTGCAGCGCGGGTAGTTTATTATTTTTTCCCCGAATGAAGGGTGGTTTTTCGCGTCAGGCAAGGCGAACAAGCCGGCAATCCCGGTGGAACGGATTTGCCTACGCAAATCGAGTTCCACCGGACAAAATTCATCCAAAATCACCGGGCCTGACGAAGCATCACGCGAAAAGACGCCCTTCATTCTTCTCCTGAACGGTGCAGAATATCCGCCAGCAAGGCTTCGTGCTCCGCGATCCGGATTGCATCGAACTGTTCACGCGTATAGCGCATCTGCAACTTGAACATGTTGGCCTGGGAACCGGCGAGCTGCGCGTCCGCGCCCGGCCCGTACGTGCCGGTGCGCCGAAAGTGCGGAATGCGCAGATGCCCCTGGTAGACGGGCATGTCGCCGCGCATGACGTGGCGCAGATCGTGCTCGAAATCGTCGAACTGGCTGGGGGAATAGCGTATGTCGAAAAGCCCGGTCTCGAGCAATGCTTCGCGCCGGAAAAGATGGCAGCAGCCGGTGACCGAGGCGCAGGGCCGCATATAGCTGAACTGCCCGTAATCCTGCGCGGCCTGGATGTGCAGGGTGGAGACGGCAAAGCGCTGCGCGTAGCGTTCCGGGGCCTCGGGCCGCCCGTCGGGGGCATCGCCGGGAGTGAGATGGAATTCGGCGCACTGGATCATGTGCGGCCGGTCGTGATCGACCACCCGGCAGCCGAAAACGCCGTTCTCGGGATACGCGGCCAGGGCGGCCCCGAAAACGCGCAGCCAGTCGGGCGGCAGGGCGATATCGTCATCCAGAAAGACGATATGGTCATATTCCCGGACCCAAGGCTGACTGAGCAGCCAGTTGCGGGCCGCCGGCGCGCCGATGTTGCAGGGCAGGCGCAACGTGGAAAGGCGCGGGGCGAAACGCTGCTCCCAGGCGGCGAGCATGTCCGGGGTATGGTCGGTGGAGCCGTTGTCCAGCGCCATGATGTCGGCCCCGCCGATTTCCGAGACCGCCAGGGAGGCGAGAACGGCGTCGAGCAGGTCCGCCTTGTTCCAACTGTAGAGCAGGATGATATTCCTGCCGGGCGGAAGTTCGCCGGGCAGATGCCGGCCCCGGCGCAGATCGTCGCAACGCAGGAAAAGTTGGACATGCCAGGGCCGGACGGCCAGGGCCGCCTCCCAATGGTGCAGGGCTTCGTCCGTCTTTCCGGCGCGGAAAAAGCACTCGCCCAGGCGCATGCGCCGGGCGGGCAGGGGCAGGGCGCGTACGGCGGCCATGTGATGCCGCAGGCTCAGGGGAAGCTCGCCGCGCAGCAGGGCGGCGTCGCCTTTGAGCAGATCGAGGACGGGCTGCGGCAGGTCGCGGGCTTCGGCCAGACGTTCCTCCAGCCAGGGCAGGTCGTGGGCGCTGCCCAGGCGCACGGCCTGCTGAAGCCAATACCCGTTGCCCGGTTCGTTCCGGCAGCGTTGCGCGATGAAATCGAGCAGACCCTCGTCGTCGCGCGCGGCGGCGAGTTGCTGCAGTTCGCCCAGATCCGGCGGGATGCGCTGGGCGTTTTTGATTGCGGCAAGCAGACGGAGCAGAGAAGCGGGCAGGCAGGGCAGGCAGGCGTGCAGTTCCAGCAAAGAATTGACGCAGTTGAGATCCAGCGGATTTTCTTCCCAGGCCTGCAGCAGTGCCTCGCGCGCAAAGGCGGCCGGGGAAAAATCTCCGTTCCCGCTTCCATCGCCGGCAAGCTCCAACGCCGTGTTCGCCAGGGCGTACAACTGCGCCCTGCCCACGCAGCCCTGGAGCAGGGGGAGGAGCAGGGGCCGGGGAACGGAACGCCAATGAAACGCCATGCCTGTTCCTGGTTGACTTTGAAACGCCCGCCACGTTTATGTTTTGCGCTCCAAGCAATACCGCATCGTCCGCCGAAGGGAAAGTCAATTTGCGCGGCGCAACATGAAAAGAATTTTTCACATTTTTGTTAATAATCGGCAATATGCGTTTTTTCCATTGACAGTAGCAAAAAAAATCATACGATGCTCTTCGCTTCCCCTTTCGATTACGAAAATTGTCAAACCAGGCAACACAAGGAAAACCTCATGTCCTACGCCCAAGAGCTGCTGGCCAGAGCTGTCCAGATGAATCCGAACGAAACCGAGTTCCACCAGGCCGTGGAAGAAGTGCTGCTCTCCCTGGAACCTCTCTTCGAACGGGAGTCCAAGTACAAAAAATATCGTGTGGGCGAACGCATCATCGAGCCGGAACGCCAGATCATCTTCCGCGTGCCCTGGATTGACGACAAGGGCGAAATGCGCGTCAACCGCGGCTTCCGCATCCAGTACAACTCCGCGCTCGGCCCCTACAAGGGCGGCTTCCGCTTCCACCCCAGCGTAAACCAGGGTATCCTCAAGTTTCTGGGCTTTGAGCAGATCTTCAAAAACTCCCTCACCGGTCTGGCCATAGGCGGCGCGAAGGGCGGCTGCAACTTCGACCCCAAGGGAAAATCCGACAACGAAATCATGCGGTTCTGCCAGTCCTTCATCACCGAGCTTTTTCGCTATCTCGGCCCGGTCACCGACGTGCCCGCCGGCGACATCGGCGTGGGCGCGCGCGAAATCGGCTACATGTACGGCCAGTACAAGCGCCTGACCACCCGCTACGAAGGCTTCATCACCGGCAAGAACATCAAGTGGGGCGGTTCGCTCGGACGCACCGAAGCCACCGGTTACGGCTCCGTCTACATGGCCGAGAACATGCTCAAGGCGCGCGGCGAGTCCCTTGAAGGCGCGACCTGCACCGTGTCCGGCTCCGGCAACGTGGCCATCTACACCGTGGACAAGCTGTATCAGTACGGCGCGAAACCCGTCACGGTCAGCGATTCCCAGGGCATGATCCACCACGCCGCCGGCATACGCCTCGACGTGCTCAAACAGGTCAAGGAAGTGGAGCGCGCCCGCCTCACCCGCTATGCCGAGCTCTGCAGGGACGCCGTCTACATCCCCGTCGAATCCTACCCCAAGGATCGCAACGCCGTGTGGTCCGTGCCCTGCCGCGCCGCCTTCCCCAGCGCCACCCAGAACGAACTCAACGGAGAAGACGCCAAGCAGCTCCTCGCCAACGGCTGCGCCCTGGTCTGCGAAGGCGCCAACATGCCCTCCACCCTCAGGGCGGTGGAAGCCTTCCTCGCGGCCGGCATCGCCTATGCCCCCGGCAAGGCCGCCAACGCGGGCGGCGTGGCCACCAGCCAGCTCGAAATGGCCCAGAACGCCGGCATGCAGCAGTGGAGCTTCGAGGAAGTGGACGCCAGGCTCAAGGGCGTCATGAGCCGTATTTTCCAAACCATGCACGAAACCGCCAAGGATTTCGGCCGGCCCGGCAATTATGTGCTCGGCGCGAATATCGCCGGCTTCCGCAAGGTTGCGGATGCCATGATCGAACAGGGCGTGGTGTAACTGACGATGAAAGGCGTCTTTTCGCGTGATGCTTTGTCGGGCTTCGCTTTTTGTTTCGGGGGCGGACTGAAGAGTCCTGCCCGCCGAAACAAAAAGCTCGCCCTCCTCGCCTGACGCGAAAATTCGCCTTTCATTCAAAAGCCCAAGGGGCAAACAATTTTTTGAAATTCTTTTGCGGCGACAGTCCGGGGAGCGCAGCGACGCACCCTCGCCCATCCCGCTCCCGGGCGTAATGCCGCAACAGAGGCCGTCTCTTAGGGCGGCCTCTTTTATTGCCGCAATAAAGCGTCCGTTTTTTCCAGTATATCTCAGTTGGGGAGGGACTTTTTTAAAAGTCCCTCCCCTGTAAATTCTTAGAAGCTTTCCAGATACGCGTACAGCGCGGGAGAGCCGCCGGTGTGGAGGAAGACCACATCCGCGCCCCTGGGGAAATAATCCTTGCGGACAAGGTCGATGAGACCGGCCATGGCTTTGCCGGAGTACACGGGGTCGAGCAGGATGCCCTCGGTGCGGGCAAGAAGCTGGACGGCTTCGACCATGCCGGCCGTGGGCAGGGAATAGCCGGGGCCGACATAGTCGCCGAAGCAGGTGACGGCGGAGGCGGGAACATACCCGGTCACGCCGGCGAGTTCCGCTGTGGCGCAGGCGAGTTTGTGAACAATCTCCTCCTGCACTTCCTTCTTGCGGCTGACGTTCATGCCCAGGACGGGAATGCCCGCGTTGGTGCCGAGCATGCCGGTGAGAATGCCGGCGTGGGTTCCGGCGCTGCCGCTGGGCACGACTAGGGTGTGAATGTTCAGACCGCGGCGGAAAAGCTGCTCCATAAGTTCCTGAGCGCAGGCGACATAGCCCAGGGCGCCCAGGGCGTTGGACGCGCCGCCGGGAATGACGTAGGGCTTGCGGCCGCGCATTCTCAGGCGTTCGGCCAGTTTTTCCATTTCCTCGAGCATGGGGGTGCCGCCCGGCACCACGCTGATGCTGTCTACGTTGAGCAGGCGGAAAAGGAAGTTGTTGCCGGAAGCGTCATGCCGATAACTGTCCTTGACGCGTTCCTCAAGCACGAGGTGGCATTCCAGCCCTTCCTTCCGGGCCCAGGAAAGGGTGAGCCGGCAATGGTTGGATTGCACCGCGCCGCAGGTGACGAGCGAATCCGCCCCCTTGGCCAGGGCGTCGGCTATGCAGAAGTCGAGCTTGCGGGTTTTGTTGCCGCCGGCGCAGCCGGGCAGAAGGTCGTCGCGCTTGATGTGGATGCGCACCTTGCCGCCCAGGGCTTCGGAAAAGCTTTTGGCCTCCTCAAGGGGAGTGGGTTCCTGCACATATCCCCGACGGGGGAATTTCGCCAGATTCATGAGAACAACTCCTTCATAGGGTGGGAACAGTTGGCGGTTACATTGAGGGTTTCTTATTCTTCTTTGAGTTCGCGCAGCATCAGATCCCGCACGGCCTCTTTCGGCGTACGCTCCCCGCGCAGGAGGGAGCAGATCGCGGCCGTGATGGGAGCCTCAATGCCGTGGGACAGGGCCAGTTCGCGCACGGCCGGGGCGCTCTGCACGCCTTCCGCCGTGGAGCCGAGTTGCGCGAGAATGCTTTCCAGCGCCTCGCCCCGCGCCAGGGCCAGCCCCACCCGGCGGTTGCGCGAAAGGTCGCCGGTGCAGGTCAGCACCAGATCCCCCAGGCCGGAAAGGCCCATAAACGTACCGGGCCGCGCGCCCAGGGCGACGCCCAGGCGGCTTATTTCGGCAAGGCCGCGCGTGATCAGCGCGGCGCGGGCGTTGTGGCCCAGATCCAGGCCGTCGCAGAGGCCGGCGGCGATGGCGATGACGTTTTTCACAGCCCCGCCGAATTCCGCGCCCGTCACGTCCGCGCCGGCGTAGCAGCGAAAAGTCGGCGTGGAAAAGGCCCGGCACAGGCGCATGGCCGTGCGCTCGTCCTCACAGGCCAACACCACGGCCGTGGGTTTGCCCCTGATCACCTCGTCCGCGAAAGAGGGGCCGGAAAGCATCACATAGCGGAAATCAAGCGAAGGCAGCGCTTCCCGCGCCAGACGGCTCATGGGCAGCAAGGTTCCCGGCTCCAGGCCCTTGGAGGCGTTGACCAGCGTGACCCCCGGCGCGAAACGCGCGCCGACGGCACCCAGAAAGCCGCGCAGGTTCCGGCAGGGCACGGCCGTCAGCACGCTGTCGCGGCCGGCGAAAACCTCCGGGTCGCGGGAAGCCGTCAGGGCCGGATGCAGGGCAAGGCCGGGCAGGTAGCGGGGATTTTCATGCCGCTCGTTGACAGCGGCAACAACCTCTTCCGAACGGCCCCACAGCACGGTTTCGTGCCCGTTGCCCGCCAAAAGATGCGCCAGGGCCGTGCCCCAGCTTCCGGCGCCGGCCACGGCTATGCGCAGGCGTTTTTTTTCAGCCATATGCTTTCCTGATGATCTGAACTTTGTTTCAGATACACCGGAAAGCGGCTCCCGATCAACCGACGTCCGGGCGGGTTCGCGGGCGAAATCTCCTTCTCTCCTTGCGTTGCGTCGCGCATAGCGATAAAGATTTTTTTCACCATGAAAGATGCTTCGCCCCCTATCTTCACCGACGCCGAACTGACCGTGCTGCGCATCGTGCAGGACAATCTGCCCGATTCCCTCACGCCCTATGCCGAAATCGCGCGCGAAGCCGGCCTGACGGAGGCCGAGGTTATCGCCTTTCTGGCGCGCCTGAAGGAAGAAGGCGCAATCCGCCGCTTCGGCGCGAGCATCAAGCACCAGAAAACCGTGTGGAAGCACAACAGCATGGTGGCCTGGCGCATTGACGACGCTCTGGTGGACGCGGCCGGCGAACACGCGGCCGCGCATCCCAACATCTCGCACTGCTACCACAGGCCGAGCACCGCGCCGGACTGGCCCTACACGCTTTTTACCATGATCCACGGGCGCAGCGCCGAGGAATGCATGCAGGTGGTCGAGGATCTGCGCCGCGAAAGCGCGCTGGACGAATACGCCCCGCTCGACAGCCTGAAAGAACTCAAAAAAACGTCCATGACCTATTTCCCTCAGGAGACGGCCCCCATGTGCAGCGATTCGCGCAAACTCTTCGAGCGGGCGCAGAAACTCATTCCCGGCGGCGTGAACAGCCCCGTGCGCGCGTGCAGGAACGTGGACAGCGTTCCGCTGTTCATCAAGAGCGCGTCGGGCAGCCGCATCACCTCCGTGGACAAGCGGGAGTTCATCGATTACGTGCTCTCCTGGGGGCCCATGATCCTCGGCCACGCCCATCCGGAAGTCACTGCCGCCGTCGCGCGGGCCGCGACCGAAGGAACGAGCTGGGGCGCGCCCTGCGAGGCCGAATCCGAACTGGCCGGCATGGTGATCGAGGCTCTGCCCTCGGTGGAGATGGTGCGCATGGTCAATTCCGGCACCGAAGCCACCATGAGCGCCCTGCGCCTGGCCCGCGCCGTGACCGGGCGCGCCAAGCTGGTAAAATTCGTCGGCTGCTATCACGGGCACGCCGATCCCTTTCTGGCGGCGGCAGGCTCCGGCGTGGCCACGCTTTCCCTGCCCGGCACGCCCGGCGTGCCGGCGGCCGTGGTGGCCGACACCCTGCTCGCCCCCTACAACAATCTCGGCGCCGTAAAAGAACTGTTCGAGCGCAACAGGGGCGAAGTGGCGGCAGTGATCGTCGAGCCGGTAGCCGGCAATATGGGCCTTGTGCCTCCGCTGCCGGGCTTTCTGGAAGGATTGCGCGCGCTTTGCGACGAACACGGCGCGCTGCTCATTTTCGACGAGGTCATCACCGGCTTCCGCGTGGCCTACGGCGGCGCGCAGGAGCGCTATACAATCACGCCCGACCTCACCACACTGGGCAAGATCATCGGCGGCGGCCTGCCTGTGGGGGCATACGGCGGCAAAGCGGAATACATGCGCCGCATCGCGCCGGAGGGCGAGGTTTATCAGGCCGGCACCCTGTCCGGGAACCCTCTGGCCATGGCGGCGGGCATCACCACCCTGCGCCTGCTGAAAAAAAGCGATTACGCCGGGCTTGAAGCGCGGGTGGCCCGTTTTGCCGGGGAGCTGGAGGCCGTGCTCAAGGCCAAGGGCGTTCCGGTGCGGGTGCTCAGCCTGGCCTCCATGTTCTGCGTCTTCTTCACCGAAACGGAGATTGTGGATTTCGCCTCGGTCAAGACCGCGGATCTCGCCCTGTACACAAAATATTTCAAACAAATGCGCGATTACGGCATCTATCTGGCCCCGGCGGCCTTTGAAGCGGCCATGTGCTCCTTCGCCCACAGCGACGAAGATTTTGCCCGTACTCTGGACGCCGCGCGCAAAGTGACATTCTAGGAAGCGGCTCATTTTGCCGTGATGCTTCGTCAGACTTTGTTTTTGCCTCCGGTCGAGGACCAAAGAGTCCACTCCCGTCGGCAAAAACGCGTCCTCCTTGCCTGACGGTAAAAGCAACCGCTTCCTGATTCTGATCAAAAGGCTCTTACAGACTATGCACGACGAAAGACCCTCCGCTCCCAGGCGCAGTTTTACCGAAGAAATCGCGGATCTCGACAAAGACATCCTGCGCCTTCTGCTGCGCCGCCACAATGTGCTGCAAAAGCTGCGCGCCGCCAAGGGCATGACCAAGAGCCGGGCGCCGCTCGACCCGAAATCGGAACAGGAGCTGCGCGCCGCCTGGGAACGCAACGCCGCGCGCATCAGCCGCGATCCTCTGGTCGGCCGGCAGCTTTTTTCCCTGATTCAGGAACTGAGTTTTCTGCCCAAGCCCGTGCCGGGCGAGGAGGAACGCCCCCCCTTCGGCCTCGCGCCGGCGCGCAGGCCCGTCAACCTGCGCCTGCCCGGCTCCAAGGCCTGCCGCAGGGTGCGCCTCTATCTGGCGCTTGCCGCAGGCTCCGGGCAGGGCCTGCGCATAAGGCACACGCTGCTCAACGATCCGCTGATCGAATGCGTCAAGGCCTTCAACCAGGCGGGTGCGCGCCTGACCCGTGAAGAAGAGGAAGACGCCGTGCTGGCCCGGCCGGGGTTGCCGCTGACCCTGCCTGACGCGGTCATCTTCGTCGGGGATGACGCGCTCAATTTCCACCTGCTGCTGGGGCACTACCTGCTCAGGCCCTCGCACGCCAAATTTACGGGCGACGTGGGGCTCAAACTCTGCGATCTTTCGGCCCTGCGCCGCTTCACGCCCGACCTGGGCGCGCGCCTGACCAACGTGGTGCCCAAGTCGGACGGGCTGCCCGTGCGCGTGGAAGCCTCCGGTCTGCTGCCGGAGGAAGCGGCAATCCCCGCCGATCTGCCGGACGACGCCGTTACCGGTCTGCTCATGGCGGCCGCCTGCGGCCCGCACCCCCTGACCTTCGACCTCTCGGCCCACGCGCGGGCCGACGCCCTGCTTGAAGAAGCCCTTGACGTGCTGCGCGCCTGCAAGGTCGAGGCGACGCTTACGGGCCAGCGCGTGCGCATTGCGCCGGGCGTCTCGCTGCCCGATGCGCCGCGCATCGGCATGGATCTGCTTCTGGCGGGCAATCTGCTCGCCCTGCCGGCCTTTGCCGGGGGCAGGGTCGAACTGACGGGCATATGGCCGGACTGCGCGCCCGCGCGCCGCCTGGAACAGCTGCTGAAGGACGCGGGCCTCACCGTCGCGCGTACGGCCGAAGGCATATGCGCGCAGGGGCCGGATACCCCCGAAGCCCCCGCGCTGCCCGACTGCGCGGATCTGCTCCCCCGTTTCGCGCCCCTGGCCCTGGCCCTGGCGGTGCTGCCCGCCCTGCTCGGCCGGGAATGCGCGCTGCCCGCGCTGCCTCCCGCGCCGGAACATTTCGACTATGCGGATTTTACGGAGGCTCTGGGCCTGCGGAGCGAGCACGGCAAGCTGTTGCCCCCGGAGCGGGGGGTCGCCAAAAGCGCGCCCCCGCGTCCGGCATCCACGCCGGCCGAAGTTCTGGCCCTGGCGCTCTGCGCCTTTGCCAGGCCCCGGCTTACCCTGGCCGATCCGGGCGTCATCACCGCGCTCTGGCCGCAATTCTGGGCTCTGTACAACAGCCTGCCCGATCCCGAAGCGGCCCGCGCGGCCCGCGCCGCGCAACAAGCGGAGAACAACCATGACGCACCCCGACGCAAACGGCTGCGGGTCGATCATTACGCCCCGGCAACTGGAACAACGCCTGACGGAACTGAACGCTGAACTGGCGGAACTGGACGCGCGCCTGCGCGATTTTTCCCAGGCCGAGGATCCGGCGGCCGGCGTGTTTTATGCCGCCGACATCCACGCCCTGCGGCAGGAAAAGATGCAAAAGCGCCTGGAAATGGATTGGTGCCGCGCCAAAATACGCTTTTTGACAACGCAGACCACGGACAGCCTGCAATAACCACTCTCGCAAGGATCACATCATGTCCCTCATTTCCGACAAAGCGGCGGCGGGCCTGGAGCAATCCTCCTGGATCCGCAGGATGTTCGAGGAAGGCCTGCTCCTGAAAAAAGAACACGGCGCGGACAGGGTCTTCGACTTCAGCCTCGGCAATCCCGACCTGCCGCCCCCGCCCTCCGTGGCCCACGCCATGCGCGAACTCGCGGACAGGCTCGACGAGCCCTACGCCCTGGGTTACATGCCCAACGCCGGCTACCCCTGGGCGCGCGAAAAGCTGGCCGCCCATATTGCCGAGGAACAGAACGCGCCTGTAACGGCCGACGATCTGCTGCTCTGCTGCGGCGCGGCCGGGGCGCTCAACGTCTTTTTGCGGGCCGTGCTCAATCCGGGCGACGAAGTGCTCTGCTTCTCCCCCTATTTCGTGGAATACGGGGCCTATGCCGACAACCACGGCGGCGTGTTCAAGGCCGTGCCGAGCAGGGCCGACTTCTCCCCCGACTTTGACGCCCTGGAAAAAGCCCTGGGGCCGCGCGCGCGCGCCTTCATCATCAATTCGCCCAACAACCCCACGGGGGTGATTTACAACCGGGCGGAACTTGAAGGCGTCATCGCCGCGTTGCGCCGCGCCTCGGAACGCAACGGCAGGCCCGTGTATCTGCTTTCCGACGAACCCTACCGCTTCCTGGCCTATGACGGCGCCGTGGTGCCCCCGGTGCTGCCCCTGTATCCGTATACGGCCGTGGCCGGGTCCTTTTCCAAAAACCTCGGGCTGGCGGGCGAACGCCTGGGCTATCTTGCCGCCTCTCCGGCGCTTGAAGGCCGGGAGCAGCTTATGGCCGCGCTGATCACGGCCAACCGCACTCTGGGTTTCGTCAATCCGCCTGCCGTCGGGCAGCGCCTTATGGCAGCGGCCCTGGGCTCGCAGGTGGATCTTTCCGTGTACGAGCGCAGGCGCAACGCCGTGGTCGAGGTGCTGAAGGGCGCGGGCTACAGCTTCCGCATGCCGCAGGGCGCGTTCTATATCTTTCCGGAAGCGCCGGGCGGGGACGACGTGGCCTTTGTGCGCCGCCTGCAGCAGGAACTGGTGCTGGGCGTGCCGGGTTCCGGTTTCGGCCGGCCGGGGCACTTCCGCCTCTCCTTCTGCGTGGATGAAGATGTCATCCGCCGCTCCGCCGACGCGTTTGCCCGGGCGGCAAAGGGCTGACGCGAAATTTTCGGATGGATGAACGGGAGCGGAGTCGTGCATGCGGCTCCGCTCCTTCTAGTTTACGGAACCAGTTGCGCGCCGAATTCAAAGGCCCGCGCCAAATCCTGCGGAAACACCTCGGCATGGCGCCGAATTTTGGCCGCGGGATCGAAATAGTCCATTTCGTACTTGGAATAGTCGTCCATCTGCATGGTGTCCATGCACAGGAACAGATCGCAGGACACAAAAAGCCGCTCCATAAAGCCCTTGGTCACGGCTATGGCCCTGTCCCCGCCGTAGGCGGCCATGCCCTGTTCCGAAACATTCATGGTGTAGGCCAGGGCGACCTTCTTGCCCTTGGGGGAAAGCGGCGGTTTTTTCGTGGTGTACAAAAAGTACTGGAAGGCAAAACGCTCCATGAACGAACGCATCATGCCGCTTTCGCAGCAAAAATACACGGGCGTGCCCATAATGACCACATCGGCCTCGTGCGCGGCCCGCAAAAGAGGGGTCAGGCCGTCTTTGACGGCACAGCGGCCGTAGCTTTTGCCGCCCACGAGCTTGCATTTGAAACAACTTATGCAGCCTGTGTATTTCAGGGTGTAGAGATGCACAAGCTCGGTTTCGGCCCCTTTCGAGGCGGCGCCCTTGAGCATGCTCTGCAATATCTTTCCGGTATTCTTCGTCTTCCTCGGACTCCCGTTCACGGCCAAAACTTTCATGTCGCCTCCCTGCGGATAAAATTTGACAATAAATATCACTTTTCATATAAAACAAACATTCATTTCATGCGGCAACCGGAAACGCCGCACAAACACCCCGCCGGCACAGCGGGTGCCCGGATGCTCCGCCCGCTGTCCGGATATCACGAAACCATGACGGAGGACACCCTCATGAAAAGCGCAACGCACAGTCGCAGGCACGTGAAAAAATCCATACAAAGCTCCAAGCGGCATACAAAAATACTGCGCTGCACGTATGAGAGTCCGGAGAAAGCCGATACGCAGCCGGGGCACGGCACGGAATCCGCCGGCGGCCCGGGCGAAACATTGCCGCTCGAGAGCAGGAACAGGCACATCAACACACTTACTACGGGAACTCCCTCAGGGGACGGTCAAATGCTTTGTCGTATCGAGCACGGCGGAAAATGCGGCATGCAGGACAGTTTGTATGCCAGAGACCGGCACATACGGGACTTTGCCGAAAACATCTGCTCCGGAAAGAAGTTGCCGGGCGATAAATTCACCTGCGGGCAGTAAACGGCCGGCGCGCGCTCAGCATTCGACCATGCAGACGGCAAGCCCGCCCTCCGATGTTTCTTTGAGCTTGGCGCTCATTTCCCGGCCGGTATCCGCCATCGCCCGTATGGCCATGTCCAGGCTCACGCGGTGCTTGGCCGCGTCCTCGCAGGCTGCCAGAAGCGAGGCGTTGTAGGCCTTGACCGCGCCCACGGCGTTGCGCTCGATGCAGGGAATCTGCACATAGCCGCCCACCGGGTCGCAGGTCAGGCCCAAATGGTGCTCCAGCGCGATCTCCGCCGCGTTCTCCACCAGTTCCACGGCATGCCCGCGCGCGTGCGCCAGCATGGCCGCCGCCATGGCCGAGGCCACGCCCACCTCGCCCTGGCAGCCCATTTCCGCCCCGGCGATGCCCGCATTGTGCCGCGCCAGAAAGGCCACGGCCACGGAAGCCAGCAGCCCCTCGCGCACGGCCCGCGCGCCTATGTTCAAATCCTTCAGCATAGCCGTGAGCAGCGCGGGCATAACCCCGGCCGCCCCGCAGGTGGGCGCGGTGACGATGACCCCGCCGGCCGCGTTTTCTTCCGCCGCCGCAAAGGCGTAAGCGTTGACCTTGCCCAGAAAGCGATCCGCCGCGTGCGGCAGACGGGAAACGTTCGTCAGCAGCGTCTTGGCCTTGCGGGCCACGCCCAGCGTGCCGGGCAGATCGCCTTCAGCCTCCAGACCCCGCTCCACGCTTGCAATCATGGCCACCATCACTTCATCCAGCCGCGCGAACACCTCCGGCCTGGGCATGCCCGTCATCGCGCTTTCGTTCTCCAGAATCAGCTCGTGCAGGGTCAGGCCGGTCTCGCGCAGCCGTTCCCGCAGCCGGCGCATGCTTCCGTAGGGATGGGCCGGTTTGCCGCGTTCCGGGGCCTTCCATCCTTTCCACTGCAAAAAACCGCCGCCTACGGAATAATATTCCCGGCTCAGGAGTGCCGTGTTCGCCTCGTCCAATAAATCCATGCGCAGGGTGTTGCTGAAGGGAAAGTTATGGCGCACCGCGTCGAAAATCACGCTCGCCGCGCTGATGGGCACCGCGCTTCCCGGACATTTGAGCGGATACTCTCGCTCCGGCGCGGCAGCCAGGCGTTGCAGCAGGCCCGGCGGGCAGTTCGCCGGGTCGTGCCCCATCAGGCCCGCCAACACGGCGGCCGGCGTGCCGTGCCCCGTGCCCGTGGCGCTTAGGGAACCGAACAGGCGCACTTCCAAACGCCGCGCCCGCGCGCGGTCTTCTTCCGGCAGGGCCGCGCACAGGGCCGCGAAATCCGCTCCGGCCTTCATCGGACCTATGGTGTGCGAACTGGAGGGGCCGGGGCCGGTCTTGAACAGATCGAAAATCGAGGTTTCAATGGGCGGGCGAAGCGGGTGCAGCTGAGTCAGATGCGTCATAGGGACTCCCGGTTCCACAAGCCCTAGTCTATAAGCAGGCCGCGCGCAAGCGCTTGGGGAGCGGCTCATTTCAAAATGGAGCACTACAAGCGCTTGCCACGCGCCTTCCGGTTGGGTAGGGAAAAAGACTCCAGGGGGAGAATTTTGAAAAAATCTCAGGGGCAGAGCCTCCTCATAGCTCTTTGCCTCGTCCTCTGCTGCGCAACGGCAACCCGGGCGGCGCAGGCGGAAGGCAAAGCGCGCCTGCAAAGCCTGTTGTGGCCGGCGGAAGAACTGGCCGAAAAGCCGGACGATCATGCGCGCCCCCACACGAAGGACGAGCCGGGACCGAGCGCCCGCCCGCCCCTGCCCGCGCGCACGGATGCGGGCAACATACGGCGCGTGGAACTGCCCAAGGGCACGAAGGCCGTGGCGCTGACCTTTGATCTGTGCGAGCTTGCGCCGCGCGCTTCCGGCTATGACGCGAAAATTTTCGCGATCCTGCGTGAAAAAAAGATTCCGGCCACACTCTTTTTCGGCGGCAAGTGGATGCGCTCGCACCGCGAGCGGACCTTGCAGCTTATGGCGGATCCGCTGTTCGAGCCGGCCGGGCACGCCTGGTCGCACGGCAACTTCGGAATCATGAGCGAAGAGGCCATGCGCGATCAGGTTTTCCGCATGCAGGGGCAGTATGAGGAGTTGCGCGCGGAGCTGTCGGCGCGGGCCGGGGCGCGCGGCCTGAATGCGGAGGAGCTTGTGCCGCCGGCCCTGGCTTTGTTCCGCCTGCCGTACGGGCGCTGTTCGCCCGGAGCCCTGCGCCTGTTGGCGGAATGGGGCCTGCGCGTCATCCAGTGGGACGTGAGCGGCGAGGGCGGCGGAGACAACAGCGCGCCGGGCCTGGCCGAAAAGGTGGCGGAAAACGTGCGGCCGGGGTCAATCGTGCTGTTCCACGCCAACGAGGTGCCCAAGGGCTCGGCCGTGCTGCTGGGGCGCCTGATTCCGCTGCTGGAAAGGCGTGGCTTCAGTTTCGTGACGGTCGGCGAGCTGCTCGGCATGGGAACCGTGCGCCTGCACGGGGAATGCTGGTCGGAAAAACCGGGCGACGTGCTGCGCTACGATTCCATGTTCGGCAGAGATGGAACGGGACGGCGCTGACGCCCCTGAAGCTTGATCTTGCGCATACCTGAGGGGATATTGTATGTAGGTCATCCGCCGTCGACTCTTCAACATAAAGTGCATCCATGATCGCGATACTCGACTACAAAGCCGGCAACCAGACCAGCGTGCGCCGCGCGCTCGACGCTCTGGGCGTTCCCTGCGCCGTCACCGCCGACCCCGCCGTGCTGCGCGCGGCCCGGGGCATCATTTTTCCCGGCGTGGGCGCGGCCGGGCAGGCCATGAACCACTTGCGGAAATCGGGCCTGGAAGCCGTATTGCGCGGAACCGTGGCCGATCAGAAACCGCTGCTGGGCATTTGCCTGGGCTGCCAGATTCTTCTGGAACGCAGCGAGGAAAACTTTACCCACACCCTGAGCCTCGCGCCCGGCATCTGCCGCCGTTTTACGGAAGACCTCAGGGAGAGCGACGGCCGGCCCATACGCATCCCGCACATGGGCTGGAACTCTCTGCACGCGCTGCGCCCGAGCCGGATGCTTGAGGGCGTGCCGCCGGACGCGCAGTTCTATTTCGTGCACGGCTATTACGTGGACTGCCCGCCCAAGCTGCGCATCGCGGAAACGGAATACGGCGTGCGCTTCTGCGCCATGTACGGCTGCGACGGGTTCTGGGCCTGCCAGTTCCACCCGGAAAAAAGCGGCAGGCACGGCCTGCGCATTTTGAAAAATTTCGCCGACTATTGCGCCGCGCGCTGAAGCTGAGAAATTTTTGACCGCTGTGCGATTTTTTCTCCGCCGAGGAAGGCGGGCTTTGTATGCAGGGAGTGCATTATCGTACTCGACCGAAATACGAAGCGAAGCCTGACGAAGGCGGAGGGCAAAAAGACCACGACGCAAACACCATAAGGAGCCCCCGGCATGCTGAGCAAACGCATCATTCCCTGTCTGGACGTCCGCAACGGCAAGCTGACCAAGGGCGTCAAGTTCGAGGGCAACGTGGACATCGGCGATCCGGTCTCCGCCGCCCGCAACTATTACGAAGGCGGGGCGGACGAACTGGTCTTCTACGACATCACGGCCTCGCACGAAGAGCGCTCGATCTTTCTCGACGTGGTGGAAAAAGTGGCCGCACAGATCTTCATCCCCTTCTGCGTGGGCGGGGGCATCAACAGCGTGGGCGACATGCGCGCGGCCCTCAATGCCGGGGCGGAAAAAATCTCGGTCAATTCCGGGGCGGTGAAAAATCCAGACATCATCAGCCGGGGGGCCGAAGCCTTCGGCTCCCAGGCCGTGGTCGTGGGCATGGATGTGCTCAAGGTGGCCCCTTCGGCGACCATCCCTTCGGGCTATGAAATCGTGATCCACGGCGGCCGCAAGCCCATGGGCATCGACGCGCTGGAATGGGCCGCGCGCTGCGAAAAGCTGGGCGCGGGCGAACTCTGCGTCAACTCCATCGACGCGGACGGCACCAAGGACGGCTACGAGCTCACCCTCACCCGCATGATCTGCGACGCGGTGCGCATTCCGGTCATCGCCTCGGGCGGGGCGGGCAACCCGGATCACATGTACGACGCGGTCACCAAGGGCGGGGCCTCGGCCGCGCTCATCGCCTCCATCGTGCATTACGGGGAATACAGCATCAGGCAGATCAAGGAACATCTCCATGCGCGCGGGGTGCCCGTGCGCCTGAACTGGTAGAACGCCATGCGCGCGGCGCGCCCGTGCGCCTGAGCCGGCAAAACACTCACCGGGAGAAAACATGAAAAAATATCTTTGCGCGGGTCTGCTCGCGGGCCTGCTGCTTCCGGCAGCGGCTTTCGCGGCCGAAGGCATGCCGCCGAACCATGCGGAAGAAGCGGCCAAACGGGCCGACGACCGCTTTGACGGCATGGATGCCGACAAGGACGGCATGGTGATCTATGAGGAATTTTTAAAACGCTTCCCGCAGATGTCGCGCCAGGCCTTCGACGCCATTGATACCGACAAGGACGGCAGGATCAGCCGCGTGGAATGGCGCAACTTCTTCCTCAACCACGGCATGGGCGGCAGCGGTATGGGCGGTGGAATGGGTGGCATGCCCCCCGGCCACGGCGGCATGGAACAGAAAGGCGGCCAACCGATGATCCGTCCGCCGGACGCGAAATAGTTTTCCGCGCCGGAGCCGACGCAGATGAGATTGAAGACGCCGGCTCCGGTGCGCCCCCCAAATTTCCGCCTGCCTTGATCCCGTTATGACCAAATCCCCGCTGCGCCAACCGCCCTTCCTCCCCATGAGGCGGGCCGAAATGGAGGCTCTGGGCTGGAAAGAGCTCGACGTGCTTCTCATCGTCGGCGACGCCTATGTCGATCATCCCGCTTTCGGCGCGGCCCTGCTCGGCCGGCACCTCGTCGCGCACGGGTATCGCGCCGGCATCATCGCCCAGCCGGACTGGAAAGATCCCGCAAGCGTCGCCCGCCTGGGCAGGCCGCGCCTGTATGCGGGTGTGAGCGCCGGCGCGCTCGACTCCCTGCTCGCCCACTACACGGCCTTTCGCAAAATCCGGCGCGACGACGCTTATACCCCCGGCGGCAAAGCCGGGGCGCGACCCAACCGGGCCTGCCTGGTCTACGCCAACCTGGCACGGCGGGCCTTTCCGGGTCTGCCCGTCGTGCTCGGCGGCATCGAGGCCTCGTTGCGGCGCGCCACGCACTACGATTTCTGGAGCGATGGCCTGCGCCGTTCCCTGCTGCTCGACGCCAAGGCCGACCTGCTGGTCTGCGGCATGGGCGAACGGGCCGTATTGGAAATCGCGCGGGCGATCGAAGCCGGACGGCCGCTCACAAATATCCCCGGCACGGCGTATATGGGGAAGGAGGAGGAACTGCCGCCGGAGGTTCCGCGCGCGCATCTGCCCTCTCATGAGGAACTGCTGCGCAATCCCGCCCTGCTCGTCAAGGCAACTCTGCTGCTTGAACGGCAGATTCACCGGCAAAACGCCTGGGCCGTGCAGAGCGTGGGCGGGCGCGACCTGCTGCTGGCCCCGCCGGCCGCTCCCTTGAGCGAGGCGGAGATGGACGCGCTGTACGAGCTGCCCTTCAGCCGCGCGGCACATCCTTCGTACCGGGAACCCATCCCGGCCCTGACCATGCTGAAGGACAGCATTACCAGCCACCGGGGCTGCGGGGGCGGCTGCTCCTTCTGCTCCCTGGCGCTGCACCAGGGGCGGCGCATCGCTTCGCGCTCGGCCGCTTCCATACGGCGCGAGGCCGCGAACATGGCCGAACGCCCCGGCTTTTCCGGCATCATCAGCGACGTGGGCGGCCCCACGGCCAACATGTGGCAGGCGCGCTGCGCGCAGGCCGGGCCCTGCCGGCGCGAAAGCTGCTGTTTTCCGTCCCTCTGTCCCTTTTTCAAAACCCGACAACGCAGGCATGTGGAAATGCTGCGCGAACTGCGCGCCCTGCCCGGTGTGCGGCATCTGCGCGTGGCAAGCGGCATACGGGCGGATCTGGCGTTGTCGGAGCCCGACGTGCTGCGTGCGTATACCGTGGAGTTCACGGGCGGGCAGCTCAAGGCGGCGCCGGAGCATTGCGCGCCCGAAGTGCTCGCGCTCATGCGCAAGCCGCCTTTCGAGGTCTTTGACGCCTTTGCCCGCGCCTTTGAGGCCCACTGCGCCGACGCCGGCCTGGAACGCTATATCGTGCCCTATCTGATGAGCGCCTTCCCCGGCTGTACCGAGGAGCACATGCGGGAGTTGAAGCGCCTGCTCGCGGCCAGGGGCTGGAAGCCGCAACAGGTGCAGTGCTTCACGCCCACGCCCGGCACTCTCGCCACGGCCATGTATGCCGCCGGAACCGACGCCAAGGGCCGGGCCATTCCCGTGGCGCGCACGGATGCCGAACGCCTGCGCCGCCATCATATGCTGATTGAGGAAGCTGAAACAACACCGCGCCGCGCTCCGAAAACGCAACCCGAGCGGGCAAAGCCGCCCCGCCGCGCCCGACGCCGGCCCGAAGAGCAGGCCGCGCCCGAAGCGCGCCGCCGCAAACCTGCCGTTCCGGACGCCGAACCCGCGCGCCGGCCGAAAAAATTCTCTTATGGAGGCAAAAGTGCCGTCCCCGGAAGAACGCCTGAATCGTCTTGAGGAGCAACTCTATTTTCAGGAGCGGACCATCGCGGAACTGAACCGCGTTCTGATCGAGCGGCAGGCGCAGGCGGACGAGCTGGAACGCCGTCTGGCCCTGGCCGAGGATCGGCTGCGCGCCCTGCTTCCCCTGCTGGAGGAAGGAGGCGAACAGAGCGCGCCCCCGCACTACGGGCAACGGGGATAAGCCGGCGGCCGCTTTTACGAATTTTCCCGCATTTTCGTAATCAGTTCACCCAGTTTTTTCGCCTGACCGGCCAGATCCTCAACGGTTCCGGAAGCCGTCTGCATGCTGCGGGCCGTGGAATCGGCAATGGTGTTCATCAGGCTGATGGAACGGTTGATTTCCTCGCCCGCGTCCGCCTGCTGGCCGCCCGCTCTGGCGATGGAGTGCACCTGATCGGCCGTGGCGTCCACCATGTCGACGATTTCGGTCAGCGCGGCTCCGGATTCGTTGGCGAAACCCGTGGCCTGTTCGATGGCGACCACGGCCGAATCCACCTGCCTCATGCTGGCGGCGGCGCTTTGCTGAATAGCCTTGATGGCGGCGGCCACATCCGTGGTCGAGGCCATGGTTTTTTCCGCCAGTTTGCGCACTTCGTCGGCCACAACGGCAAATCCCCGGCCGGCCTCTCCCGCCCTGGCGGCTTCAATGGCCGCATTCAACGCCAGAAGGTTTGTCTGATCGGCGATGTCCGAAATAACGCCCATGATTCGGCTGATGGATTGCGCGTGCTCTTCAAGGGTGTGCATGTCGGTTTTGAGCTTCAGCGATTCCTGCTGCACCTGGTGTATGGCCTGTACCGCCTGGGCCACCACGCCGGAACCGGCTTCCGCTTTCTGCCGCGTGCCGGCGGAAAACTCGGACGCGGCCTGCGCGTTTCCGGAAACCTCGCGCATGATGAAGTTCATCTGCTCCATGGCCGTCGCCGCTCCGGCCACGCGGGCGGCCTGTTCCACGGCCCCCTGTTCAGCTTCCTCGATCTGCCCGGCCAGGGTTCTGGACGCGGCGGACACTATTTCAACAACGGATTCCAGTTGCTTCGCCGCCAGCAGCATTTCCTGCTGGTTGCGCTCCGCCGCCGCGCGGGAGGATTCCGCCTGCCTGAACGCGTCCTGAGCCGTCGCGGTATGTTTTTCCGCCTCGCGGTTTTTGATTTCGGATTCTTCGACAAGCCGCAGCAGCTTGGCCACCATTTCGCGCAGGCTGCTGTCCAGTTCGCGCAGTTCTCCCGACAAAGAGGCGTCGTTTGTTCCGGACATGGCGTGCAGGTTGCCCGAGGCGATCTGACCGGCGGCGGCCACCATCGCTTTCAGGGGAACGCTGATGGTGTTTGCGAACTTCACGGCGGCCAGCAGCAGGAGCAGCGCGATGATGCAGGAAATCAGAATGATTTTGAAAATGACGTCGTTGGTGTCGGCATAAATTTCCGAGGAGTCGATCACGGCCAGCAGTTTCCAGCCCCGCACGCCGGTGAAGACGGAAACAAAGCGCGGAACGCCGTCGATTTCGGCCGGCACGGTGACGTTCCCGCTTTTGGCGATGTCTTTCAGCGCGGGTATGCCGCCTTCGCCGATATTCTTGAACAGCAGGTCCTTGTGCTTGGGGTCGGCCAAAATGGTTCCGTTGTCTTCCAACAGCATGACGTAGCCCGTTTGGCCGATACGGATGTCGGAAAGCAGTTGAACCAGGGTATTGAGAGAAATATCCAGGGTCAGGACGCCTATCACCTTGTCGGCGCTGCGCACTTTCGCGATCACGGAATAAATGGCTTCTCCGCCCGTGGATCTGAAAGCCGGAGTTACGCCGGTTTCACCGCCGGCCAGGCCCTGCTTGTACCAGCCCCGCGCTCTGGGGTCATAGCCCGGCGTCTTGGATGCGTTGGGATACTGCCAGTACGAGCCGTCTTCCATGCCCACGCTGACTACCGTGAACGCGGCATGCGCTTTTTGCAGCAGGCGGAAATGATCGTCCAGCGCCCGGCCTTCGGGCGAAAGCTCTTCCCGTTTGCGGGTAAGCGGTTCTTTGCCCGCATAAACGGGAAGCGAACCGAACGCGGCGCCGACAACGGGAACGGATGCCGCGTACGCCGCAACCTCCTGGTCGGCGCGAAAGGCGTTTTCAAAAATATTGTTGACCCGCGACAACTGCCCCCGCGAGGAGGCTTCAAATTCGCTTCGCGCGTCCGCGCGCATCTGCCAGACGACGACCCCGACAATGCAGATCGTGGATAGGAGAATGGAAAGCAAAAAACCAAGTATCAGCCTTATTTTAATAGACATATACTCTCCGATCTCGATGTTTTTCCCCGACCGTACTGAATTGTATACGCGTACATATCTTACGATATTGCACATGTAAATAAATACCGGAGATCCGGGGCAATACTCCCGCGGGATATTGCGCATTGCCCGGCGCAGGCATATAGTCCGCCCTTCGCTTCCGCCTGTTTTTATTCCTGACGGAGAAACGCAATGCCCGCCGCCGACGATCCCGCGCAACGGCCCATATTCCGCTTTTTGATTTTTCTCACCTTCGCCGCCGCCGTGGCCCAGCAGGGCTGGACTTCGCTCTACACGAACTTCGCCGTGGAAGTGGTGGGCGTGACCGGTGAACAGACAGGCATCGTCCACGCCCTGCGCGAAGTGCCGGGCCTGCTTTCCGTCGGCGTTATCCTCTGCCTGCTCGTCATGCGCGAACAGACGCTGATCGCGCTCTCGGTGCTGCTTGCCGGCATAGGGGTCGCGGCCACGGGCTTCTTCCCCTCCTTTTACGGCGTGACGCTCACGGCCATGCTCATGTCGTTCGGCTTTCACTATTACGAATCCACGGTGCAGTCGCTCTGCATCCAGTATTTCAACAAGCGGGAAACCCCGCTCATACTCGGCAGGCTGCGCAGCGCCACGGCCGCCGGCAGTTTGTTCATCGGCGTGCTGATCTTCGCGCTCTCGAATTTTTTGCCGATGACCCAGCTGTTCTGCGTCATCGGCGGCATTGCCGCGCTCGGCGGGCTGTGGGGCCTCATGCGCAGACCGGCCGACACGGGCCTCGCGCCCCAGCGCCGCTCCATGGTGCTGCGCAAACGCTATTTTCTCTTTTATCTCATGATCCTGCTTTCCGGCGCGCGGCGGCACATCTTCAGCACCTTTTCCATCTTTCTGCTGGTCAGCCGCTTTGGCTTCACGGTGCAGGAAATGCTCGGCTTCTTCATCCTGAACAACGCGATCAACTGGTTTTTGAATCCCCTGATCGGCAAGGCCATCAACAGTTTCGGCGAACGCAAACTGCTCACCGTCAAATATCTGGTGCTGGCTCTGATTTTCTTCACCTACAGCACCACGGACAGCAAGGCGCTGGTGGCCGTGCTCTATGTTGTGGAACAGCTTTTCACCAACTTCACCATGGCCATACGCACCTATTTCCAGAAAATAGGCGACCCGCGGGACGTTGCGCCCAGCATGGCCGTGGGGCAGACCATCAACCACATTTCGGCCGTCATCCTGCCCGTTGTGGGCGGCATGCTCTGGATGGTGGACTGGCGCATCCCGTTCTGGATAGGCATAGGCGTGGCCCTGGCCGCCCTGATGACGGCACAGTTCATACGCTGCCGGGAAGAGACGCCGCTCGCCCAGCCGGCGTAGCCGCGCCGGGATTCCCCTCTTGCTTTTTCGCGGGTGGAACCCTATTCTGTCCCATTACTTTGCTGCCCTTTCGTGGAGGAATGGAATGCGCGCAACACTCCGGGCCTCGGCCCTCGTTATAGGAATATTCACAGCGTCCGCGGCCTGCGTTTACGCGGCTTCGGACAGCGGTACGCTCGACAGCCTGAAACGCTTCAGCCAGGTATTGGACATCGTTGAACGTTATTACGTACGCGACATCCCCAAGAAGGATCTGATCAACGGCGCCATCAAGGGCATGCTCCAGGCGCTCGACCCGCACTCCACCTTCCTTTCTCCTGAAGAATACAAGGAAATGCAGGAGAATACCTCCGGCGAGTTCTTCGGCGTGGGCATAGAAATCTCCCAGGAAAACAACCAGCTCATCATCGTCACGCCCATAGAGGACACCCCCGGCGCCAAGGCCGGCCTCAAACCCGGCGATCTCATCCTGGCCATCAACGGTGAACTGACGCAGGACATGACCATGCAGGAAGCGGTCTCCCGCATCCGGGGCCCCAAGGGCACGGAAGTGGAGCTGACCATTATGCACCGCGACGCCAAAACCCCCCGCAACGTACGCATCGTGCGCGATACCATCCCGCTGATCAGCGTCAAGAACAAGATGCTGGAGCCGGGCTATTACTGGCTGCGCCTCACCCGCTTCAGCAGCCGCACCACCGACGAACTGCACGAAGCCATGAAGGAAGCCGCCAAAAAGGGCCCCATCAAAGGCATCGTGCTCGATTTGCGCAACAACCCCGGCGGCGTGCTGGAACAGGCCGTGAGCGTGTCCGATACCTTCCTCAAAAGCGGTGACATCGTCTCCATCCGGGGCAAGGACAACGTCAAGATGAAGGAATTCAAGGCCAAGCCCCAGAAAACAGACATCTACGCGCCCATGGTGGTGCTGATCAATTCCGGCTCCGCCTCGGCCTCGGAAATCGTGGCCGGCGCGCTCGGCGACCAGAAGCGCGCCCTGCTCATCGGCGAGCGCAGCTTCGGCAAGGGCTCGGTGCAGAACATCATCGAACTGTCCGACAATTCCGGCCTCAAGCTCACCGTGGCCCTGTACTACACGCCTTCCGGCCGCTCCATCCAGGCCGAAGGCATACAGCCGGACATCGAAATTCCCTTTGAAACCCCGCGCGAAACCGAAGTCGAGGCCAAAAAGACGCCCCGCTTCATGGTGCGCGAAAAAGACCTGACCCGCCACCTCGAAACCAACTCCACCCGTCCCGGCAAGCCGGAGAGCGGCATGAAGGACACCAAGGACGCCGGCGCCAAAGACGCCAAGGACGCCGGCGCCAAAGACGCCAAGGATGCAAAAGGCGGCGTGGACAAAGACGTTGCCGAGCAACTCGCCAGAGACAACCAACTGCGCATGGGCCTCCAGTTCGTGAAGAACCTGCCCAAGCTGCGGGAAATTCAGGATCCCATGTGATTTTCAGGCTTGCCGCCCGCCGCCCTCTCGTGTGGAGGATCGCGGCGGGCGTCTGCCTGTGGGCGCTGGTGCTGGGCATAGGTTTTGCCCTGCGCCCCGCGCCGGAAAAGTCGACGACGGCGCTCTCCGCGCAGCCCCGCAAGGAACGGCGCGCCGTCCCGGCGCCGCAGCCGGCGGCCCCCCCGACCCAGCCGGGGCCTCCGCGGTCCGGGTTGGTCATCGTGATGGATGATTTGGGCGAGGACATGCAGGCCGTGCACAGCCTGCTGGAACTTAAGCTGCCCATCGCCTTTGCCGTCTGGCCCCATGCCCGCCACGCAACGGAGGCCGCAAAGGCCGCCCGCGCCGCCGGGCACACGGTGCTCATCCATCAGCCCATGCAGGCCCTGAATCCCAAGGCCCTGCCGGGCCCGGAGACGCTGACGACCGGCATGACGCGCGAGGCCATGGAAGGCGTGCTGCGGCGCGGCATGCACAGGCTGCCGCAGGCAGAGGGACTGAACAACCATATGGGCTCCCGCTTCACGTCCAGCCGGGAGGATGTGCGCCGCCTGTGCGGCATTCTGGCGGGCAGCGGCCTTTTTGTGCTCGACAGCGTGACACACCCGGCCTCCGTATTGTATGAGGAAGCGCGTAAGGCAGGCATGGCGGCCGCGCGCCGCACGATTTTTCTGGATGCGGAACCCGGCGGCGCTTTCGCGCTCACGCAGCTGCGCGCGGCGGAAAAGTCGGCGTTGCAGGGCAAAAAGGTGGTGGCCATAGGCCATCCGAGAAAGGAAACCCTGGCCGCCCTGCGCGAATGGAACGCACGCCGCAACGCGGGCCTGCATCTGCTCTCGCTGCGGGATTGCCTGATCCCGCCGGAAGGGACACCACAACAAACCGGAAACTAAAGGATTTGTCCATGCGCCAACGTACCTTCTGCATCATCAAACCCGATGCGGTCGCACGCAACCTTCAGGGCGAGATCTTCGCCATGATCCAGGCGAACGGCCTTACAATCGCCGCGCTCAAGATGTTGCGCCTGAGCAAGGCCCAGGCCGAGGGTTTTTACGCCGTGCACAAAGAGCGCCCCTTTTTCGGCGAGCTGACGGACTATATGTGCTCCGGCCCCGTGGTCTGCGCCGTGCTGGAGGGCGAGGACGCCGTGGCCCGCTACCGCAGGCTCATGGGCGCGACCAACCCGGCCCAGGCCGAGGAAGGCACGATACGCAAGAAATATGCGCTGAACCTGGAAGCCAATTCCGTGCATGGTTCCGACGCCCTGGAAACGGCGGCCTTCGAGATCGGCTA
>JAVBNZ010000008.1:0-103738 GCA_031551145.1 Desulfovibrionaceae bacterium
AAAAAACGCAATGAGATAGAACGCTTATTCCGTAGGCTTAAGGGTTTTAGGCGCGTAGCGACCAGATACGATAAGCTTGATGTTGTATTCGCTGCGTTCATCTACTTTGCACTCATCGTTGAGGCTGTTAAATAGTGTCAACAGGCTCTAAGACGCTTCAAGCCATCATCAGGGGCAAGGTTTCCCCTGAGAGCATTGTCCATTCCGACGGCTGGAAGGGCTACGACGGGCTGGTGGACGTTGGGTACGACAAGCATTTCCGCATCAACAAATCCAAGCACTTTGCGGAAAAATCGGTTCATATCAACGGCATCGAAGCATTTTGGAGCTTTACAAAACGCCGCCTGGCGAAGTTTAATGGCGTGAAGCGGAATTTCGAACTCCACCTCAAGGAGTGCGAATGGCGCTACAGCCGGACGCTTCCCCAACTCTTCGCCGGACTCAAGCTTTTGGTGTCAAAGAACAAAGACCTGATGGTCTAGAGCCAAACAATTAATTGGCAATTTACAACGGCTGAGGCCAGGGTAAAATTGAAAAGCCTTTATCCGAAATTTTAAGAGTTACACGGTACTAGGTTCATATTTCCTCTTCTTCCACCACGCGTTCGGCTTTTTTCAAAGGCGCTTCCGGCCCGTCCCCTTCTTCCCGGGGGGCGGGCTTTGCGCGTTTGAGGGGCGTCATCAGCCGCTGCCAGACGAACAGTTCCGGATCCTCTGCTCCGGTGGCTTCCACAGGAAACTCCGCACGGGCCATGGACCTGTGCCCCCCGGCCGAGCCCAGTTCGCCGAACTGCTGGGAGGCGTAGCGCCCCACGTCCCGGGTAATGCCGTCCCCCCGGAACACGATGACCACCAGACCTTCGTGCAGGCCGCTCACGGCCACCCAGCGTATTTCGTACACCCGCATGAACAGATCCGCGATGATCACCAGGATGTCCGGGTTGTCCACATCGCCCACAAAGACGTACTGGCCGGACCCCAGGGAATACATGTTGATGCAGGCCCTGGCGAACAGTTCCAGCCAGCGGCGGTGAAATTCGCTGCGGGCAATGCGCGAAAGCAGCACATGGTCGGCAAAACGGGCCAGATACTGGTAGGCGCGCAGGTCCACATCGAAAAAGTGGCGCTCAAAGCTGGCGGTGTCGGTCTTGATGCCGAACTGCAGGGCCGTGGCCAGCAGTTTGCCCGGGCGGATATCCAGATTGTACAGGTGTTCCGTCAAAAGAGTACTTGTGGCCCCGTATTCCGGACGTATTTCTCGGTATTCCGCCATGACGGGAGACTCGGGCAGGGGGTGGTGATCGATGATCACGGAAAAGGGGATGTCCTTGAAAGCCGGATGGTGGTGGGGCTGGGAATCCACCATGGCAAAACGGTCAAAGCGGGCAAGCATGGCCGGGGTGTACCGCTCCATGTGCAGGCGGGTATAGCGGATCATGGCCAGATTGTCGGGCCGGGTCACCTCGTTTACCTTGGCGATGGCCACCTCGTGCACCCGGTGGCTCATGATGCGCTTGAGGGCCATGGCCGAAGCCATGGCGTCCGGGTCGGCGTTGATGACGATCAGCCAGCTTTCCTCGCGCGTCATAAGCCCGGTGAGCTTTTGCAACTTGGGGAGGGAGCGGAAGTATGCCATGCGGGTCTCTTGCGGCGCAAAAGTTGGGGAGATAACGCGCAACCCTGTGCGCCGATTGATGAAGCTTTCCCCCAATTATAGCCTAACAATACTCCCGCGGCAACGGAAAACACAGCCATGCTGTACGGAATTTTTCTGTAACGCACTGCACCGCAAGCGCGTACGGGCGACGTCCCTTCCCTCCGTTCCGGGCCGCGGCTATGCGTGTTCGCCTGCCAGCCATTCCCCGGCCAGGGGGAGGCTCTCTTCTATCCGCGCCCAGTCGAACAATTCCATCATGACCACTGCGTCCGGCGGCACGGCGCGGCAGAGGGCGCGGGCCTGCTCCCGCCCTTTCCGGTCGAGGGAGGGAAGGGAACGGTGCCCCGCGCCGTTCCCACCGCCGGGGGCGTTGATGTGGATCATGCACGCCCGCTCCATGAGGTCTGTGCGGGAGAGCAGAGCCTGCTGCCCATAGGCGAGCATGTGGCCCATATCCGGGCAGACGGCAAATCCATGCTCCCGGATCACCCCGGCGAGGTGCAGCAGATCGTTATCCCGCGTGTTTTCCAGCAGCAGCCCGGCCGTATCTCCGCCGCAGGCGGCAAAAGCCTCGGCAAAGGCCGCGAGGGTGCGGGAGGCTTCGACCGCATCCGCAGGGTTGTGTGGTGGCGGGTGCAGAACCGCCCGCCGTACACCGAGATACGCGACTTTTTGCAGCAAGTCCCGGCAAATGCAGGCCGACTCCGCCGCGCCATCCCCGGTTGGGGCGTTCCCCGGCATATGTGCGCCGTTCCCGGCGGCCCTGTCCGCAACCTTCTTGCTGTCCCCGCCCGCAGAGAGTGCCCTGTTCCGCGTTTCCGTCCCGCCCGGCAGGCCCTTGCCTGCCCTGTGCATGGGCAGATCCAGCGGCAGGTGCACGTGCCAGGTAAGGGGAAGTTCCGCGAGGGAGGGCGGCAGATCCTCCGGACCATAGGCGAGAGCGGACTGGTGTTCAAAAAACAGCAACCCCACCTCATCCACGCGTGTGGCTAAAAAGGCACAGTTTGTGGCTACTGTGCCGGGCATTACCCAGGAAGGCGCGGCCAGAATACGGCCGGGCAGAAAGCGATGGGCAAGGGAAGAATACGGCATAGTCTCATTATTCATTACAGTGCAGCGGGTTATGTGCGTTTTCCAGAAGGGAGCCGGTGGCGTTGCCGCGTGGAGGGGAGGAGTCCTCCTCTTTGGCAGGAAATTTGCAATTGACAACGCAGCAGACAAAGCGGAATTCCCTGCCGCACGGCAGGCGGGGCTTCGTCTTGGTAGCGGCCGGGCTGATCCGGTGAGAGGCGGATTTTCGCAAAGCAGAGTCTGCAATATTGACAAGGGATCCAGTTTTCTTTTAAAGCAGGAGCCCATGCGGTAACCGCGAAGCGCATTGCGCGTCAATCCGTTCCGCTTAAAAATCGGCTGCGGCACAAGAAGATGTCTGCATCCCGGGTATCAAGGAAGCCATCATGCGTTTTGTAAAATCCTATCTGCAACACCACCTCAACCCGCTGCATGTCTACTGTCGCCTGCGCGACTGTGGCCTGTCCTCCAGTTTTGCCATCCGGGTTTCCACCGCTTATGAACGGTTCTATCGCGTTTGCGGTCTGGCCGTACGTTCTCTGCGTTAATCTCCGCCCCGTCTCGAACAGCTTTTCCGCCGGTGTTTGCCGGCGCTCCTGTCGTCCGCAGATTTGCGCGGCTTCCATGCCATGCGGCCTCGCTTGAGGGGGCCCGGTTCCACGGGGTCTTCCGTCATTGGCGCGGCCTGTCAGCCAAAAGCGCCTCCAGCTTGTCCATGGCGCTGTCCTGCGAAAACCCCAAGGCAAACGTCCGGCCTGCCGTGCCCATACGGCGGCGAAGCTCCGGCTCGCCGGCAAGTTCCAGCAGACAGGCCGCCATGGCCCGCAGAGGGGCGTCCGAGTCCGATCCTGCGTCCGCCGGAGATGCCGCGTCCGTTCCCGAGAGCTTGCCGGGGGGCGTGGAATGCCCTGACACGCAGCCGAAAGCGTCTTCGGACGGATCTGTGCGTTCTTCCGCCGGGCAATGGGCCTGCTCCGTGCGGGGCAGGGGGAAGAGGCGGCCGTTCACGCCGTCCTGCACCAGTTCGGGCAGGTTGCTCACCGCAAAGGCCAGCACGGGTTTTTCGGCCAGCATGGCCTCCAGCAGCACATTGCCGAAGCCTTCCCAGAGGGAGGTCAGGACAAATACGTCCAGTTCCAGCCAGAAGGGAGCCAGATCGGGCATAAAGCCCCGGAACTCCACCCGGTCCACAATCCCGAAATCTTCGGCCAGAGCCTTTAACTCGGCCTCGCGCTCGCCCGTTCCGGCGATAACCACCTTGCAATCAAGCCCCTGATCCCGCAACAGCTTGCCCAGGCGCAGCAGCAGATGCTGCCCTTTCTGCTTGTTGAGCCTGCCCGCGTTGCCGATGACAAAGGGCGAAGGGGGTTTTTCCAATCGTTTTCGCGCCGCTTCCAGGTTCGCGTCAAAGGCCGCGATATCGAATCCATTGGGCAATACGGTAATGCGACTGGCGGGGATAAGGTCCGGGTTATTGACCAGCACCATGCGGCGGGTGGCTTCGGAGTTGACTATGAGACGGGTGAGTGTCTTGCCGTAAAGGTATCGGTTGATTATCGAATCGCGTACGGACAGGGCGCTTCCCCGGCGGTAAATAATATGAGGCACTTTCGCCGTTTTTGCAGCCGGTCCTGCCACCTTGAGGTCGGCGGGCAGGTTCATGATTACCGCGTGTACTTGCTCCCGCTGAAAAAAGCGGCTCAGTTTCCGGGAGACCAGGGGGTTCAGGAAGGAGAGACGGGAGAGGGCCAGGGGCAGAACCGTCAGGGAACCGCCAAAAGAGTGGGGGGAGGAGTCGCCTGTTGCAGCTTGCGATACAGTTGCCGGGGCGTTTTTGCCGGGGCATGCGGGGCAACTGTCGGGCAAGCTGTCGAAGGAGCCTTCCGTAGCGTTTGGTTCCCGCAGGGCCTTGCGGTATAGTTCCCCTTGCGGGTGGCAGAGCAGAAAGACCCGCCAGCCGCGCGCGGCAAGGGAGCGGGCGGCTTGCAGATGCCATGTCTCCCCGCCGCCCCAGGGGATATTGCTGTTACAGAGGCAGATAGTGCGCATGCACGAACCTATTCCAAAAATTACTGCGTCACGGCAGGAGACCTGCCCATGCCGTCCCACCAACGGATCATGACCCCTCAATGGGGGCGCAGGGGAGTCACTCCCCTGCCGGGAGTGCAGAGTGCGGCCCGCATAGTATGAAGGCAGGTTTTTCATACCACGGGAGCCTCATTGGCCGGAGAACCTTAGCAGCCCTGGTTTGAGCCCTTTGCCCGCCGGGGGCTTTTCAGGGCAACGTCATTTGATAAGTGCAGGGCAACGTCGCGCCCGCCGGAGGCGCTTCTACACCAGCCCCGGAATAGGCACTCCCGTAGCCAGGGCGTCGGCCCGGATCATGGCGCGCAGGGTGCGGGCGACCTCGCCTTCGCGGCCGGCGCCGATGGTGTGGCCTTCGTAGGAGACGACGGCCACACAGTCCGGGCCGGTGCCGAGCATGAGCACTTCGGCGGCTTGCAGGATATCGTCTTCGGTGATGCGGCGCAGGGTGTGCGCCACTTTGCCTTCCAGAAGTTCCAGGGCGCGGCGCACGGTGGTGCCGGGCAGGGAGTTGGTGAACTGGGGGATTTCCAGCGCGCCTTGCCTGTTCACCAGACAGATGTTGGCGATGGCGCTTTCGGCGAGAAAGCCTTCTTCATCAAAGCAAAAGGGGACTTCCGCATGCTTTTCGTGGCCTTCGCGGACCATGAGGACGTTGGGCAGGTAGTTGGCGTTCTTGATGCGGGCGAGATAGCCCTGCTTGGCCGGGATGGAGGAGCGGAACCCGGCAAGGCCCTTCCGGTACCATTCCTCGGGCTTGGGCACGAAGCGGTAGGCGACGGCGTAGAGGCTGGAGCGCGGGCAGTCGGCAGGATCGATGCCGAAACTGCCGGGGCCGCGGCCCAGGAGGACGCGCATCATGCCTTCCTTTTCCTTGCCCGCGGCGGCCACCTGCAAAATGATGTCGCGCACGTCTTCCCAGGGGCAGGGCGGGGTAAGGTGGATGCCCTCGGCGGAGCGGCGCATGCGTTCCAGGTGCTTTTCCAGCCTGTAGAGCTTGCCGCCGGTATATTTGATGGTTTCGAAGATGCCGTCGCCCCGGTGGGCCAGATGGTCGTCCAGGGGCAGAAGCATCAGGCGCGGGGCCGTGGCAATGGCGCCCAGGCGGTGCTCGTAGTAGGCAAGAATATTCTCCTCGCCCGGCCTTGGGGTTTCCAGCAGCCGGGCGAGGTAGTCGTCGGAGGAAAGGATGGGGAGTGCGGGCATGGCTACAGGAAGGCGGCCGGGTTGGGCACGCGCAGCAGCTTGTCGGCAAGGAGGCGTTCCGCGATCTGTACCGCGTTCAGGGCCGCGCCCTTGCGGATATTGTCCGCCACCACCCACATATTCAGGGTATTGGCCTGGCTTTCGTCTTCGCGGATGCGGCCCACGAACACTTCATCCTGCCCGGCCGCTTCAATGGGCATGGGGTAGATTTTTTCCGCCGGGTTATCCAGAACGCGGATGCCGGGGGCCACGCTGAGCAGGGCGCGGGCCTGCCCGGCGGTGAGCTTTTGGGAAAACTCTATGTTCAGGGACTCGGAATGCCCGTAAAACACCGGTACCCGCACCGTGGTCGCGGTGACCTTGATGGAGGGGTCTTCCATGATTTTTACGGTTTCCAGGGTCATTTTCATTTCTTCCTTGGTGTAGCCGTTGTCCATGAAGACATCAATGTGCGGCAGGCAGTTGAAGGCGATGCGGTAGGGGTAGACCTTGGCTTCGGGCTCCTGCAGGTTGAACATGCGGCGCACCTGGGTCTGGAGTTCGTCAACCGCCTTCTGGCCAGTGCCGGAAACTGCCTGGTAGGTGGAAACCACCACGCGGACGATGCCCGCGGCCTTGTGCAAAGGCTGGAGGGCCACCACCATCTGGATGGTGGAGCAGTTGGGGTTGGCTATAATGCCCTGGTGTTTCTGCAGGGCATGGGCGTTCACTTCCGGCACCACCAGGGGGCAGCGCTCGTCCATGCGCCAGGCGCTGGAGTTGTCGACGACCACGCACCCGGCTTTGACGGCGTGGGGGGCGAATGTTTCCGAAGTGCCGCCCCCGGCGGAAAAGAGGGCGAGGTCAACACCTTTGAACGAGTCTTCCGTAAGTTCGCGCACGGTCAGTTCACCGCCTCTGAAGGGCACGGTGGTTCCTGCGGAACGGGCCGAAGCGAGGGCGACCACGTTGGCAGCGGGAAAGTTGCGGGCCTCGAGAGTGCTGAGCATTTCGCGGCCGACGGCTCCTGTGGCACCGGCGACGGCGACGGTCAAAGGCGTGGACATGGGGGCCTCCTTACGGCGAAGAATGAAAGACCGGGCAGAAACGCGCCGGGACAGTGACCATAGATCAAGGCGTCTGTCTTGACAATGTTCCAGTATAGGGCGGGGACATGGAAATATGCGGAAGAGATACCGGGCGGATGCCGGATTTGCCGCATCGGGCAGGGGGAATGCGCGCGTCCGGCGTTCTGCACAATTTCTCGGGAGAGAATGTTGTGACGTTTGCCGTAAGTGCAGGAACGCGCGCCTGCATCTGCGCCGGGCTTTGCCCGCGCGGTTTTGGCGTTTGCGGGCTGTTGCCGCCCCTCTGCCTGCAAGCGGGCAGGCGGAAAAATAAAATTGCGTGATTGACTTGCTTCCTGGCGGTCCTATGGTAATATCGCAAGCCGTATATACCGTGTGTCTGCAATAAGGAGCGGGATCATGCGACAGATATTCCGGCAACTCGTGGTGACGGCAATGGCCGTTGTCCTGGCGCTTCCGCCCGGTTTCATCCCTGTGGCGGAGGCCGCTTCCACTCCGGCGCAGAGTGGTGCGCCCGGCAGCGAGGAGAGCGCCGTCCGGCTCAGTGCGGAGCAGTTGGAGCAGCTCGCCGCTCCGGTGGCGCTGTACCCCGACAGCCTGTTGGCCCAGGTGCTGATGGCGTCCACCTACCCTCTGGAGGTGGTGTCCGCCGCGCGCTGGGTGGAGGAAAATTCCAAGCTGAAGGGAGCGGAGCTGGATGCGGCCGTGCAGCAACAGTCCTGGGATCCCAGCGTCAAGTCGCTGGTGAAATTTCCCCAGGTACTGCAGATGATGAACGAAAAATTGGATTGGACGGAAAAGCTCGGCAACGCCTTTCTCGCCCAGCCCAAGGATGTGATGAACTCCGTGCAGCGGCTGCGCGCACGCGCGCAGGCCCAGGGTACGCTCAAGTCCACCAAGCAGCAGACCGTTAAAACCCAAAGCGGCTCCGGCGGCCAGGTTATCGTCATCCAGCCGACGCAGCCGGATGTTGTTTACGTGCCCAGCTACAATCCCACGGTGGTTTACGGTCCCTGGCCCTATCCGGCCTTTCCGCCCTATGCCTGGTATCCTCCGGGCTATGTCGCTGCCGGCGCGGTGCTGTCCTTCGGTTTCGGCGTGGCCGTGGGCTCCGCCATGTGGGGGTATCCGGACTGGCACACCGGTTCCGTATACATCAACAACAATTATTATTCGCACTTCACGGGCGGCCCGCCTCCTCCTCCGCCCCCGCCTCCGGGACCACCTCCGGGTCCTCAGCCCGGTCCGAGACCGCACCCTCCAGGTCCGGCGCCTCAGCCGGGACCGGGTCCGCATCCCGGCGGCCTGACCCCGCCGCACGGCGGCGACGGCATACGGCCCGCGTGGCAGCACAATCCTCAGCATCGCGGCAATGTACCGTACAGTAATCCGGCCCTGTCGGAACGTTTTCACCGTGAGCCCGGAGGCATTTCTCCCTCGCAGGCCCGCATGAACGCCCGTGAAGCCTTTCGCGGACACGGCGGAAACGAATTCGGCAAAATAGGCAACCCCGGCGACAGAGAAAGGGGCATGCGCAACGCAATGGGCGATGCCGGTATACGTGAGCGCGGCCCGAACAGAGGCATACAACGCCCTGAAGCAGGCCCGCATTCCGGCATCCGCGAACGTAGCCCGGACAGGGGCATACAGCGTTCCAACGAGGGCATTTTTCGGGGCGCCGGCGGAATAGAGACGCGCGACGAAAGCATGCGCGGCTCCCAGAGCAGGCAGATTATGCGGCAACACCCTGAAGGCGGCGGCTTCCATCCTGAAGGAGGTTTTCGCCCCGGCGGCGGCTTCCATCCCGGCGGGGGAGGATTCCGCGGCGGCGGTTTTCACGGCGGCGGCTTCCGTCGCTGAGCGAAGGAGATGACCATGCATACAAAAATACGGCTCACGGCTGCGACTGTTCTGCTGCTCCTGCCCGCGCTGCTTTTCGGAACTCAGGCGCGGGCGGCCGAAAAAGCCCGCTTGTTCGCAAGCCCGCAGGAGGCGGCCCAGGCCTTGGCCGAAGCCGCGAAAAACAACAATAGCGCGGAGCTGAGCGCCATTTTGGGCACGGCGGTTGCCGGTTCCGGGGATCAGGTCGCGGATGCGGCGGATCGCAAGGCCTTTGCCGCTTCCTACGAAGAAAAACGGGATTTTGCTCCTCTGGATGATGGGAAACGCCGCGTTGAACTGCGCGTCGGCCCGAACGACTGGCCTTTCCCCATGCCCATCGTCCGGGACGCAAAGAGCGGGAAATGGCATTTTGACGCCGCTTCCGGCGGCGCTGAACTGTTGAACCGCCGCATAGGCCGCAACGAACTCGCGGCCATGCAGGTCTGCCTGGCCTATGCCGACGCCCAATGGGAGTATAGGCACATGAATCCCGATAAAGCGGCCCGGCCGCATTTTGCGGCAAAAATCGCGAGCAGTCCCGGCAAACGCGACGGCCTGTACTGGGAAGACACGCAGCAGGCCTCCCCTCTCGGGAAATTGGTAGCGAACGCGGAAACGAAGGGCTACAGCGCTCCCAAACCGGGAGAACATCCGGCGTATCACGGTTATCGCTACCGTGTGCTTGCCGGCCAGGGCGAACATGCTCCGGGCGGGGCCTTTTCCTATGTGGAAAACGGAAATATGATCACGGGATTCGCTTTGCTGGCCTATCCGGACGTTTACGGCGTCACCGGCGTCATGAGTTTCATGATCAACCAGGATGGGTTGCTGTTCGAAAAAAATCTGGGCAAGGACACGGCAAAAAAAGCCACATCACTGAGCTTGTTCGAGCCGGATGCCGGCTGGCGCAGAGTAGACATGCGCTGACCCGCGACGGACTTTCTCTGTACATTGCCCGGAACACGATGTGTTCCGGGCATTTTTATTTCTTGCAATATAAGTTTTTCCTGGTGTATGATTACAGTTTTGAAATAATACTTTCAAGAACATAATGAAAGCACAAACTTTGTCTGTATTTGTTGTGTATATACTGAATTTTAAATGTACAATTTTAATTATTGCAATTTATTTCAATTGTAATATTTCAGTATGAAATATTAATAGGAAGTTTTTTCAATATGTATTGACTAAATACGCAGATCATGCTGTATAATATTTACACCCGGAACAGTATTTCAAATTGGAGCGAACCACCATGACTACGAAGCATAAAATTATCGCTGGGTTTTCCGTCATGATCGCCTTGCTTGCCGGATTATCCATACTCTCCTACACAGGCCTGGACAATGCCACGGACAATTTTGACGCCTACCGCACAGAGGCGCGAACGACCATTTTCGCCAATGCGGCGGACGCGCTTTTGCGCGAGGCTGCGTTAAAGACCAATAACTTCACCATTTCTCTGGATCCCGCCTTGATAGACGGAGCGCTGAAAGATCTTGAAAACACCGCGAACAACGTTGCCGAAACGCAAAAAATAGAGGATATGCCTACCCATCAAAGCAAGCTCGACGAACAAATGACCAAGTTGTCCAAGATGATGGCCGGGGTCAACCTGTACCGCACAAAGTTGCTGTCGGCGGCAAAGCTGCGCGACAACGAAACCTATCCCGCCGGACGCGTCATCAATGCAAGTCTCAGCGAACTCATAACCGAGAGCGCCAAGGTAGGCAATTTAGCCCTGTTGGCGAGCGCCGACACGGCGTACACCGCATATTCGGAAGCCCGCCCGCGCGTGCGCGCATATTTCATTGAGCAGAATCCGGCTGTTGCGGTCGAAGCGTTGCGTTACCTTCATGATCTCGATGATGCCGTGCGGAAGATGGATCCGCTGATCGTCAAGGATGAAGTGCGCAGGGTGTATTCTGCCCTGCGCGAAAACGTCGCGCGGTATCAGGATTCCGTCAAGCACACGTTCGGCCTGATTGATGACGCCGTGAAAGCGAAGGCGGAAATGGACACCTATCTGAAAGAAATCAGCGGATTTTTTGACGTATATACCGAAGAAGCATTGGCTCTGGCGCGGAATATCGGCGACGCCGCCGTCGCCGACAATTCCCGGACGCAGCTTTTTCTGGGCGCGGGCAGCGGCGCGGGCATCGTCATAGGTCTGCTTTTCGCTTTGTGGATCATTACCGGCGTTGTGCGGGTGCTCCGGCAGGTTTCCGGTTTCGCCGCATCCATTGCGCAGGGTGATTTCAACGCCGCAATTTCCCTGCGGGAAAGAGGCGAAATAGGCGTCATGACCAAGGCGATTATGGAAATTCCCGCCGTTCTCGGCAATGTGATGCAGATGGGCAAACAACTTGCCGGCGAGATCGCCGTGGGCAGTTTCCGCGCCCGCTTCGACATGCAAAAGTTCAACGGCGGCTTCGGCGAACTGGCCGGTTGCATCAACAGCGTTTGCGATGCGTACACCAGCGTGCTCGATTCCATTCCCTCGCCTCTTATGACGGCCGACACGAATTGTTCCATTCGCTTCCTGAACAAAGAAGGACAAAAGGTCATAGGCGGCGATTTTGTGGGCAAAAAATGCGCGGATCTCCTGAAGACCAAGGAATGCGGCACAGGCGGCTGTTTGGGAAAGACTGCCGTAAGCAGGGATGCTTCATACAGCCATGAAGTGACGCTCTACCCCCAGGGCAAACGCGTGGAAGCCGCAGTGGTCGCCGCTCCTCTGCGCGACTTGTCCGGCGCCACTCACGGCTTTATGGAAATCATCACCGACATCACAGCCATGAAGGACGCTCAAGGCACCATGCTGAACGTGGCCCACGAAGCCATGGATATTGCCGACCGCGTGGCCGCGGCATCGGAAGAGCTTTCGACCCAGGTGGAGCAGGTGAGCCGGGGCGCGGAAATGCAGCGCACACGCGTGGAAAGCACGGCCACGGCCATGAATGAAATGAACAGCACGGTGATTGAAGTGGCGCGCAACGCGGGCCATGCCTCCGAACAAAGCGAGGAAACCCGCAAAAGGGCCGACGGCGGGGCGGATCTCGTCAATCAGGTGGTCAACGCCATCAACGGCGTCAACAGCGTGGCCTTGAGCCTTCAGAACAATATGACGGAACTGGGCAGGCAGGCGGACAACATAGGCGGAGTGATGAACGTCATTTCCGACATCGCGGATCAGACCAATCTGCTCGCCCTCAACGCGGCCATTGAAGCGGCCCGGGCAGGAGAAGCCGGACGCGGCTTTGCCGTGGTGGCCGACGAAGTGCGCAAGCTGGCCGAAAAAACCATGGCCGCCACACAGGAAGTGGGCGCCAACATCGACGCAATCCAAAATTCCACCAAAAGCAATATTGCCGAAGTCACGAATGCGGTGAGGAACATAGGCGAAGCCACTCATCTGTCCAATGCCTCCGGGCAGGCCCTGCAGGAAATCGTTAATCTGGCGTCCTCGAACTCTTCTTTTGTGGCCTCCATCGCCACCGCGGCCGAGCAACAGAGCGCTACTTCCGAAGAGATCAACAGCGCGCTGGAGGAAGTGAACCGCATTGTGTCCGAAACAACCGACGGCATGGTGCAGGCTTCTTCGGCGGTGCAGGATCTTTCCCAGACGGCGCAGGAATTGAAGCGCGTGATGGAACGCCTGCGCTGAACCGCGTGATTGCGGAATGAACATGGGCCGCCTCGAATGCCGGGGCGGCTTTTTCTTTTTTTCACGCTTGACTGATGCTGAAGCGTATTTATCTGAAGGAAAAAGAGTCAAGGAGGCAGCTATGAACATTTCCACGTTAAATCCCTGGAATTGGTTCACCAAGGAAGAGGCGCCGAAACATCTTTGCCGGTGAGGGCAAATGTCAGGCCGCGGCTGTATTCGGCAATGAATCCCTGGAGTCTGCACCACAAACTTGACAAAATGATTGACGAACTGTTTGGAAGCAGGGGCGGTGCAGCCCTGAGCGGACAACATGAGACGTCGGCTGCGAAAAATGTTTTTGCGCCGCACATCTACATTTCGGCGACGGAAAAGGAGTATGTCGTCAGCGCAGAGCTTCCCGGCACTGAAGAAAAAAGCATCGAGCTGGAAACCCATAACGACATACTGACACTCACAGCGCGCAAAGAACAGGAAAACAAGGAGGACAGGCAGGGATATTACCGCATGGAGCGTCGTTACGGCTTGTTCAGACGTATGCTGCATTTGCCTGAGGATGCCGATGCCGCCGGCATCAAAGCTTCATATGCAAATGGAGTTTTGAATATAAGTATCCCCAGAAGAGAAACGGTGCTGAATGCCCCACGGCGTATTCAGATTTCATAAAATATAAAATCGCTCCGCGCATTGAGGGCATCCGCAAAAACATGATGATACGCCTTGTCTGCACGCCGATGTGCCATCGCTGCATATCGACGATGCAACAGGGCGTTTTGCCGTTACAGAGAGGAAGTATACTTGTACAAGCGACTACGGCGCGGAAACAGCGCAATTTCGCTTGTCCTGCTGTTTTCCCGCTCGAAAGGAACATGTCCGTGCGCATATTTCCAACATTATATAATATCGGAAGTGTAGAGAATGCTGCACTGCCGGGCCGTCCTTTATTGACAAAATTCAATGGATATGCTTTTCTATACAGAATGGAGCCGCGTACAGGCAACAATGGGTTATGCTTTACTAAGGGCGCGGAATTATAGTGTATTTTTCAAGAGGGTGCGAGTACATGTCCAAGTCTATTTATGTTGGGAATCTTCCCTGGAGTGCTACCGAGGAACAGGTGCAGGATCTTTTTTCGGAATACGGTAAGGTGATTTCCGTCAAACTCGTCAGTGATCGCGATACCGGCCGCGCCCGCGGCTTCGGCTTCGTGGAAATGGAAGACGGCGACGCTCCCAATGCCATCGAAGCGCTCGACAACAGCGCTTTCGGCGGCAGAACGTTGCGCGTCAATGAAGCCAAACCCCGCGCTCCTCGTCCTCCCCGTTATTAGTTTTCCGAAGATTTCCCCAACCACCCTCCGGCGCGGGCGTCGGAGGGTTTTTTATTGTACAACATTTTTCTTGCCGTTACGGTAAAAACGCCGTATCAAAGCCGCCCGTCGCCGTAAATCGGCGAAGACATCAAGGAGAACCCCATGTTGAACCCGACACAATGCGTGCTGTACAGCGGCGGTGCCGCCGGCACGGAACAGTTTTTCGGCGCCATGGCCGAAGCCTTCGGCGTCGAAGAAGTGAACTACAGTTTTGAAGGCCATCAGATCAGCCGCGCCAGGGGCGTGCGCGTGCTTACCAATGAAGAACTGCGGCTGAAAGACGTCAGCTTGAGTTACGTCTCCCGCCTCATGAACCGCGAATACACGCAGGCTCCCGTGTTCCGCAAAGTGCTGCAGTCCATCTGCTGGCAGATCAGCAGCGGCCATGAGGTTTTTGTGGTCGGCTCCATTCAGCCGGACAACACGGTCAAGGGCGGCACCGGTTGGGGGGCGGAATTCGCCAAACTCTGCAACAAGCGCCTGCTGGTTTTTGATCAGACGCGCGACGCCTGGTTTGTGTGGAATAAAAACGCCTGGCAGGAAGAAAATATGCCCTGCGTTACCCTGTCCCGTTTTGCCGCCACGGGAACCCGTTTTCTGGAAGACAACGGCCGCAAGGCGATAACCGAACTTTTCGCCCGGTCGTTCACGCGCTGATTTTGTCTCCGCGCCGGCCGGAATTTTTCCGGCCGGCAGGTGTTCTCTTCACGCGCTCTACCGCACGGGCGCTTCCCTGATGGGCGGGGCCGGCGCCACATCCATATATCCTCTATCCGGGAGCGGCAGCGGGCGGCAATCTCAAGCGCGGCGTCTAAAAAAATACGCGCCCGAACATTCAGGCGCGTATTCGAAAACATGCGGTGAGCGTTTAGGCGTCTTTTTTCGGCTTGCGCACCTTTACCGCGTCTTCCGAACCTTCACTCTTTTTCTTTTCGCGGGCTTTCTGGGCCTTGCGCACCTGCGCCTGCATTTTTGCCAGGTGGTTGCCGCTCATCAACGCTTGATCGGCGGGATAGTCGCAGAGTTTCAAATAGCCTTCCTTGGTGAGCCCGTTGTGCGAGGCAAGGTGGCGCGCATTGATGGAGCTCATTTCCTTGCCGCAGATGCAACAGGAGATGTGTTCCTTCTTCAGCGCATCCTGAGGCTTTACCTTCAGATGCCGGCGGGTGTAGCCCCTGGTCAGGGATTCTTTGACAGCTTTCGCTTGTTCGGCAGCCGGGGTTTCAGCCTCGGTTTCAAGCGGCAGTTCACGGTCGCCGACCTTCAGTTGAGAGTTCAGATTGTGCACGCGTGTGACAAGTTCACGGTACATCTTCCAGGCGTCTTCAATGTTGATGCCGGGATTGCTTTCAATAATAGCCGTCATGAGTTCCAGTTCTTCCATTCCATCCTCCAATAAATGTTATGAGGTCTGTATGCGTGAATAATTATTTTCTGTCAAGGACACAGGGAAAACAGTTCTGTTTTCCCGGGACATCAGATATCGCAGAGATCCGATGCATTTTTGCACAAAAGAAAAACTGCTGCGGGCTGCCGGCAGCCTGAAGAGATATGCAGTACGGCGGCGAGTATGAAACGGACTTTATTGATTTATGAGTTGTCTTGCCGCGGGATACAAAAAAACCGTGCTTGCATTGCCCTGTACCCGCGCGTATGAAGGATGCGTCGCAAGGAGACGAAATGGCCAAGCCTTCAAAACCCGGTGATAGAATGGAAGCTCGCTGCACCCGCTGCAAAGATGTGACGGGGCACGTCGTCATAGTGTTTGTGGACGGCAGCATCGCCAAAGTGGAATGTCTGGCCTGCGGCAGCATTCATAAATATCACCCCCCGCAGGGGGGGGGGCGTCCGGAACTCGTTCGGAAACACGCCGGGGAACCGCGGCGCGCGCTCACTCCCGTTGCGGGCGCGGCAAAAAACAGCCGCGCCGCCGAGAATGCGCGGGCTGAATGGCGCGCTGCTCTGGAGCGCGCCTCCGGTCGGCCCAAGGCATACGGCATGGAAACGGAACTGAGCACGGGAGATGTGGTGGAGCATACGCTCTTCGGCATGGGCTGCGTGCGCAACGTCAGCCGGCCGGATAAGGCGGAGATCCTTTTTGAAGACGGCGTGCGGCTTTTGCGTTGCCGTTGTTGATGCTAAATGTGGCTGCCAGCAATCGCCTCCAGGCTGTTTGCCGCCGCCTTGGCAATGGCGTCCGCCAAGGCCAGAAAACGTTGCTTGGCCGGAGAATCTCCTTCCAAAAACACCACGGGAATACCCTTGTCCGCCGCCTCCACAGTGGCCGGATCCAGCGGTATGCTGCCCAGAAAGCGTATGCCGTACTGTTTGGCCAACGCTTCGCCGCCGCCCTTCTTGAACAGCTCGATTTCCACGCCGCAGTGGGGGCAGTGCAGCCCGCTCATGTTTTCCACCACGCCGAGTACATTTGCTTTGGCATACTGCAAAAAATTCACTGCCTTGCGCACGTCGGCCAGGGAAATTTCCTGCGGAGTCGTCACCACGACGCAAAGCGCGTCCGGCACGGTTTTGAGCACGGTCATGTGCTCGTCACCGGTGCCGGGAGGGGAGTCGATAAGCAGAAAATCCAGCTCCCCCCAGTTCACGTCGGAAATGAACTGGCGTATGGCCGCCGTTTTTTTGGGGCCGCGCCAGACAACGGCGCTGTCTCTGTCCTGGAGCAGGCTGTCCATGGAAATGACGGAAAGGCGTTCGCTGTAGCGCACGGGGTTGAGCAGCGCGCCCCGTTCATCGGGCTCCACGTGTCCGGTCAGACCGAGCAATCTGGGCACGCTCGGGCCGTGGATGTCCACGTCCAGAATGCCCACCGAAAAGCCCCGATCCGCCAGGGCGGCCGCGATGTTGACGGTGACGGAGCTTTTGCCCACGCCGCCCTTGCCGCTCATGACGAAGAGCTTGTAGCGTATTTTGCTCAAGGTGGAGGAAATAAGGCTGTCCTGCAGAAGGCCGGCCGCATCCGTGCGGTGCGACGCGCCCGCGCCGCCCCCGGAGGAGCATGAGGAACATGATGACATGGATACTCCAGATACGTTTCACCAACCGTGGCTGCCGACCAGATCGACAAAAGCCACCGCCGTATGTTTTTCCTCGCGCAGCCGCCCCTTTTCCTTCACAACACGCACCAGATTCTGCGCGCGCCGGCTTTTGCCGACGGGAATGAGCAGAATGCCCGGATCGTCCAGTTGCTCCAACAACGGAGGCGGCACGGACGGTCCTCCCGCGGTGACGATAATGCGATCGAAGGGCGCGGCTTCCGGCAGGCCCAGCGTGCCGTCGTCCAATTTCATGTGCACGTTGCGCACGCCAAGGCGCTGCAAACGCTCCCGCGTTTCAAAATACAGCTCGCGGAGGCGTTCGACCGTGAAAACCGTCGCGCCCATCGCCGCCAGCACCGCCGCCTGATAGCCCGATCCCGTGCCTATTTCCAATACGCGCATGCCGGGCCGTATCTCAAGCATTTCGCTCATCAGGGCCACGATATACGGCTGCGAGATAGTCTGTCCATAGCCTATGGACAGGGGATTGTCCTCATAAGCGTGCGCGTAAAACGCCTCGCTGACGAACAGATGGCGTTTGACCGAGCGCATGGCGGCCAGCACGGCGGGATCACGCACTCCGCGTGCTTCAATCTGTTCCCGCACCATGCGCTCGCGGTTGCGGTGCGGATCGGGAACGGGAGGCGGGCCGGCGGGGAGAGTATTCTTCACAGGCGGATACAGAACAGATTTCATCCCGCAAGTCAATCCGCGCCCGGCCCATGCGGTTTTGCCGTCTCCCATCGACTGCCGGTTGAAAAAGCATTTCACATGCCGTAAACTTTCTTCGCGTTTTACAACAACAAACGGATCATTCATGAACGTGCGCAGATTGTTTTCCCTTCTGGTCACCGGCCTCATTCTCAGCGTCATCGGCATGGGGTTGTATACATTTCTTGCGGATATGGACGGCCCGGAGATGGCGCTTACCCCGGCGAGCGACCGCGTTTCTCCCCAGCGCGAACTCAAGCTGAGCCTGCGCGACCCGTCGGGGCTGCGTTCCGTTGTGGTCAGCGTGCGCAAGAACCAGCAGAGCCAGACCGTGCTGGAGCATCATTTCAAAGAAAAACGCAAGGCCGAGGAATTCGCCTTCACTCTGAAAAGCGCGGCTTTGCGCGACGGGGCCTTTGATCTGGAAATCAAGGCCACGGACGCTTCCCTGGCCGGTTTCGGGCGCGGCAACACCCGCACCATCAGCCTGCCCATGCGCATGGATACCCAGCCTCCCCGCGTTTCCATGAAAAACGCGCCCCCTCATGTGCGCAGGGGCGGCTGCGCCACCATACTCTATACCGTCAACAAGGAAGTGCAGCAAAGCGGCGTGCGCGTGGGAGAACTGTTTTTTCCCGCCTACCGCCTGGAAGACGGCGGCTACCTTTGCTTTTTCGCCTTTCCCCAGGCCCTGGAAGCCAAACAGTACGCTCCCGAGCTCATCGTTGAAGACACGGCCGGCAATACGGCGATCAGCCGCCTGCACTTTGTGCCCCTCAATGTGAATTTCCGGCGCGACACCATCAACATTTCCGACAACTTCCTGCTCGCCAAAATGCCGGAATTGCAGAATTTGGCGCCGGACGCCGCCTCACCGCTCGAACAATACCTGCTCATCAACAGCAAGGTGCGTGAGGCCAATGAAAAAGTACTGCTGGAATTGGGGAAGAGAACGCATTCCGAAATGCTCTGGAACGGCCCCTTCATTCATTTGCCCAGGGGGGCGGAGCGCGCCCGCTTCGGCGACTTCCGCACCTATATGTACCAGGGGCAGAAAATTGACGAACAGACCCATATGGGTTTGGATCTTGCCTCCCTCACCCATGCCGATGTCCCGGCCTCCAACGACGGCGTGGTCATCTTCGCCGACTTTCTGGGTATCTACGGCAATCTTGTCGTGGTCGACCACGGTATGGGGCTGATGTCGCTGTATTCCCACCTGAGCAACATCGGCACGAATGTCGGAACCGAAGTGAAAAAAGGCCAGATCATCGGGCAGACGGGCACCACCGGCCTTGCCGTGGGCGATCACCTGCACTTCGGCATCCTTATGCACGGCATTGAGGTGCAGCCTCTGGAATGGCTCGACCCCAAATGGATCCGCGACAATGTCACCAGCCGCATGAAGCCGGCGAAATAAAAAACGCTACGCCAGAAGCTTGTCCATCAACGCAAGCACGTCGCTTTGAAGAAGTTTCAGGTGATCCGGGCCGTTAAAGCCCTCGGTGTAGAGCTTGCAAATGTTCTCGGTGCCGGAGGGGCGCATCGCCGCCCAACCCTGCTCGGTTTCCAGCTTCAGGCCGCCTATGCCCTGATTGTTGCCCGGCGCCTTGTCGAGAATACGGGTGACGGGAAAGCCGGCCAGACTCGCGCACTCTATCTGATCCGCCCGCAGGTTCAGAAGGGTGTTGCGGGTGCGTTCGTCCGTGGGAGCGTCGAGGCGCTCGTATAGAGCCACGCCGTATTGCCGTTCCATGTCCCGGTAGAGCAGGGCGGGATTTTTCCCCTGCTTGGCCGTAATTTCCGCCGCCAACAGGCAAAGAATAATGCCGTCCTTGTCGGTTGACCAGGCCGTGCCGTCAAAGCGCAGAAAAGAAGCGCCGGCGCTTTCCTCGCAGCCCATGCCGCAGCTTCCGGCCAGCAGACCTTCAACAAACCACTTGAATCCCACGGGCACTTCCAGCACCTCGCGTCCAAGCGCCTTGGCCACGCGATCCAGCATGGAACTGGTGACCACGGTTTTGCCGAGCTTCGCACGCGCGGGCCAGCGGGTGCGGGTGCGGAAGAGATAGTCGGCGGCCACGGAAAGATAGTGGTTGGGGTTCATAAGCCCCTGGGGCGTGACGATGCCGTGGCGATCCGCGTCCGGATCGCAGCCGAAAGCCAGATCAAATCTGTCCTTCATTTCCAGCAGTTTTGCCATGGCAAAGGGAGAGGAGCAGTCCATACGGATTTTTCCGTCCCGATCCAGCGGGATGAAACGGAAGCTCGGATCGGCTTCGGTGTTGACCACGGTGAGATTGAGACCGTAGCGCTCCGCAATGGGCCGCCAAAAGGGCAGGGAAGCTCCGCCCAGCGGATCGACGCCGAGACGCAGGCCGGAGGCGGCAATGGCGCGCATGTCCACCACGTTTTCCAGATCCGCCGTGTAGTGGGCGATATAATCGTGCGGAACGCAACGCGCGGAGTTGAGGGCGTCGTGCAGGGCTGTCAGGCTGACGTCTTTATTGTCCTGCGCCAGCAGGGCGTTGGCGCGCTGTTCAATTTCCTTGGTCAGCATGCTTTCCGCAGGGCCGCCGTGAGGGGGATTGTATTTGAAGCCGCCGTCGGCAGGAGGGTTGTGGGAAGGGGTAATGACGATGCCGTCGGCTTTTTTGTCGGGATGTTTCCGGTTCCAGCAGAGGATTGCATGGGATACGGCCGGAGTGGGTGTGAATCCGCCGCCCTTCTGGATGCGGATGTCCACCTGGTTGGCCGCAAGCACCTCCAGAGCGGAGCGGAAGGCCGGCTCGGAAAGCGCATGACTGTCTCTGCCCAGAAAAAGGGGGCCGTGCATGCCTTTTTCTTTGCGGAGATCGCAGACCGCCTGCGTGACCGCATAAATGTGCTCTTCATTGAAACTGCGTGAAAGCGAACTGCCCCTGTGGCCTGAAGTGCCGAAGACAATGCGTTGCGCCGGAATGTCGGAGTTGGGAAAATCCGTGTAATAGGCGGCGACGAGAGCGGGCAGATCGGGCAGCAGCGAGTGATGGGGCAGTTTGCCCGCTCCGGCATGAATGGACATGTGGGCCTCCGAGGTAAAAGAGAACATGCGCCGACGCGTTGCAATACGCGCCGGCGCGGGGATTATCGCATCAACTCCGGCAGGAAGGTGATGATTGAGGGGAAATAGGTCAAAATGATCAGATCAAGCAGAAGAATGCCCAGATACGGGAGCACCTTCTGCGTGACTTTGTCGATGGAAACGCCGGTAATGGAGGAAACGATGAACAGGTCGAGCCCCACCGGAGGGGTGATGCAGCCTATGGCGAGGTTCACCACCATAAGTACGCCGAAAAAGAGGGGATCTATGCCCAGGCCCGCGGCAACGGGCAGCAGAATGGGCGTCAGAATGACCACGGCCGCCGAGGCGTTGACCAGCGTGCCCACGATGAGCAACAGCACGTTCACCATCATAAGGAAGACAAGGGGGCTGGAAGTGACGGCGGCAAAATGCTGGGCCAGGGCCTGCGGCACCTGCGCGCCGGTGAGTATCCAGCCGAAGAGATTGGCCGCGCCCACCACGAACATGATCATGGTTGTGCTGAAGGCGGCGCTGAGCAGGGTTTTGGGAATGTCGGCCAGGGTAAGTTCCTTGTAGACAAAAAAGCCCACGAACGCGCCGTACACAGCGGCCACGGCCGCGGCCTCGGTGGGGGTGAAAACGCCGCCGTAAATGCCGCCCAGGATGATGACGGGCATCATCAGCGCCCAGAAGCATTCACGGAAGGATCGCCACGTGTTGCGCAAAGAAAATGTGCCTTCGCCCCTGTACCCGTGTTTTTTGGAAATAACCCAGCTCACCAGGCACATGGACACGCCCATGAGGATGCCGGGAGCGAAACCGCCCATGAAGAGGTCGGCTATGGAGGTGTTGGCTATGGAACCGTAAACCACCATTGTGATCGAAGGCGGGATGACTATGCCCACCGTGCCGCCGCTGGCGACGACCGCCGCAGCGAAGGAACGCGGATAGCCGCGTTTCTCCATTTCGTCGATCATGGCAGCGCCTATGGCGGCCGTAGTGGCCGCGGAGGAGCCGGAAAGCGCGGCGAAAAACATGCCCGCCACAGCCACCACCAGCGCCAGGCCGCCGGCCAGCGCGCCGACGAGCGACATTGCGAAATCGACAATGCGGCGGGTTACGCCGCCGTCCGACATGAAGGCGCCGGCCAGCATAAAGAAAGGCACGGCCATAAAGGAAAAAGAATCCACTGAAGTGAACATGCGCTGCACAACGACAATGAGCGGCACATGCATGGTCGTCAGCAGCACAACGGCGGAGGACAGGGCGAGCCCGACTCCGATGGAGGCGCCGCTGGCCAGAATGAGAGCAAAAGAGATGAGGATGACCCAGAGCGTCACGGTCGTTCCTCCTACTTCACCTCATCCGCGGGTGTGCGGATGAGCCGGATGAGGTTCCCGACCACGACCAGAAGCATGGCGGCGCAGCCCACAGGTATGACGACGTAGACCCAGGACATGGGTATCTCCAGGGCGGCAGAGGTCTGGAAGTCGGTAAGCTGCACCATTTTTGCGCCCTGCACCACCATGATCAGCAGAAAGGCCATGGTGAAGACGTCCGCGACGATGCGGCAGAATTTGAGCTTTGCGCCCTTGAGGCGCACGGTAAGGGTTTCGATGGCCATATGCCCGCCCGCCTTGGCGACCAGAGGCAGCGAGAGAAAAACCACCCACACGAAAAGATAGCGCGCGAGTTCTTCGCCGTAGCTCGGCGTGTAGTTGAAAACATAGCGGGTGATGACCTGGGCGAAAACAAGCACCAGCATGAACCCCATGCTGAAGATGGCCAGAGCTCTGAAAATTTTTTCCACTATTTTTGCGAATGCGGTCATGTATCTCCTCCGAACGACGGTCTCGAAATGCCGATGAAACGGCGCGGCCGTTCGCCGCGCCGTCGCATGCCTCGGCGCTACTTCGTATTTACGACGGCGTCGATCAACGTGGGGCCGTGCTTGTCGGAAAAGATCTTCCAGACTTTCTTGGTGGCTTCGGCAAAAGCCTTCTTGTCCACATCCTTTTCAAGGGTGACCTGGGTTTTGCCGCTGTCCTGGATCTTTTTGAGGAAATCGCCTTCCAGCTCGCGGCAAAGATTCCGCTGCCAGTCTCTGGTGTCAATCGCGGCCTTGGAAATGGTTTGGCGATGGTTGTCGGGCAGTTTCTTCCACACGGCGGCGCTGACCAGCAGAGGTTCGGCCGCGTAGGTGTGCCCGGTGAGGGAAAGATATTTCTGCACTTCAAAGAAACGGCTGGTGTAAATGTGGGCCAGCGGGTTTTCCTGGCCGTCGATCACGCCCTTCTGAAGCGCGGTGTACAGTTCGCCGAAGGCCATGGGCGTGGGGCTCGCGCCGAGGGCTTTCATCATTTCAATGTAGACGGGCTGTTCCTGCACGCGTATTTTCAGGCCTTTCATATCGGCGGGAATCTTGATGGGCAGCTTGTTGTTGGTCATGTGCCGCACGCCGTTTTCCCACATGGCGAGCGTGATTATGCCCTTGGCTTCGCCTTTTTTGCAGATTTCCATGCCCACGGTATCCAGCGCCTTGTAGGCATGGGGGATGTCGCGGATGATGAAGGGCAGGTCGAATACCGAGATTTCGGGAATAAAGTTGCCGAGCACGGCCGTACCGGTCAGGGTGAAGTCCACGGTGCCGAAGATCACGCCTTCCACCAGGTCCCGCTGGTTGCCGAGCTGGCTTGAAGGATAGACCTGGATTTCCACAGCACCCTTGGTGCGCTCCTTCACCAGGTCGGCAAAGTGTACGGCCCCCCGGCCGTAAGGATTCTGCGGGTCGGCTATGTGGCCGAGTTTGAAGGTGAATTCCGCCGCCGCCGCATTCGCGGCGAGTGCCGTGACCAAAGCCAGGGAAACGATCAACGTGCGCAGCATAAGCACTCCTCTGGAAAATGGTGAAAGAACGGACAATTGCCTCCTGTAAAAACACAAGGCCACCCGAGGGACTGCGTGGGAAAGAGCGTCGGAACCCGCAAACCCACGTGTGGGAAAAGGCCTGTGGCCCATAAAAATTATCATGAAAAGCGTCTGATTGCCAAGTACGCGGCGATTTCGAAAATTTCCCGTCTTTGATATGCCGGGACATTTCGCGCGGAAAATTCTTGATCTTTTTGTCTGTTTATGCTTTTGCTGAACATATGCATGAGGCGTATGCGCCTTGAAGGAGGACGCTGTGTATAACCCCGCAATCGCTGATATGGTGTCCATGATCGGGCAAACGGGCCGCGATGTTGTCGGCGGTCAGATCATCAATAAAACGCTCGACGCGATGAACGGCATGAGCTCCTCCCTAAACTATTACAATCCCTGCTACGGTTCCACAACCGGCGTGTCCAACAACGCGGACTATCAGTTTCAGACCAGTGTGCTCAACGCCGCCTATTCCGGCAGAGGCACCTTTGTGGACACGATGTCCTGAGCCTGCGACTTTCGGCGAGGTTTGGGAGGGAAATTGCATCGATTTCCCTCCTTTTTTGATCGCGCTTTTTGAGCATCTGCACTTTGAAAAAGTGCGAATGCTTGCGGGGATTTTCGAGGAAAATCTCCGTCGTGAAATGATGGCAAGGCGGGCTTCGCCCGCCTGCAGGCAAGGATTTCAAGCAGAAAATGCTATGGTATGAGCTATGCCTACAGACGATTCCTCCGGTTTTACGCCTTTTTCTGCGCTGGATTCCCGGCGCTTTCCGAAAAAAAACGGCCCGGCCGTCCCTGTTCCGTTAAAGAAAAAACAGCCTCCGGCTGAAATTGAAGAAGATGACGGGCAGCTTTTTCTGCGCGCAATGGCAGGCGGGGCGTTTACGCCGCAAAAAATGGACGAGCGTGGATCAATCCCCCGCGCGAAAGGAGAGAAGCGCAGAGATGTGCGTCCCGTGCGCTCCGAAACGCAAAAAACGGATGCCGCCGAAACCTTTCCTCCGGCCCAAACTTTGGAACCGCCCGCGCCCCCGGATGATTTTGCCAAAGCCATGCGGGACGTCACGCCCCTGAAAGGCCGGGGCAGAGATGTGGCGCCGGAATGTGCGCCCGAACCGTCCACCGTTGCCGCGCGGGATTCTTTTCAGGATCTTGTGGAAGGCACGCTGGAATTCGCGCTGCACTATTCCGAGGAGTACATTGAAGGCCGCGTGTTGGGCCTGGACGCGCTGACGATGCAGAAACTGCGCGCCGGACAATATAAAATCGAGGCGCACCTCGATCTGCACGGCCTGAACGCCCGGCAGTCCTTTGAGGCGCTGCTCGGCTTTGTGCGCCGGGCCTGGCACAAGGGACAGCGTACACTGCTGGTGATTCCCGGTAGGGGCCGCAATTCTCCGGACGGCGTGGGCGTGCTGCGCGAACGGCTGCAAAGCTGGCTTACCCAGGATCCCTTCAAGCGCGTGGTGCTGGCTTTCTGCACGGCCAGACCCGCGGACGGCGGCGCGGGCGGCCTGTATGTACTCTTGCGCAAATATAAAAAAAGAGGGAAAATTTACTGGGAACGTATGCCGGGTGACCCGGATCTCTTCATGTAGCCCGCCGGCCGCATGGGGCGCGCGCGCCGTCCGCCGTGCCCAAACCTGCAAGCATTCAGCCCTGTATCGTTTTAACATCAGCCTTTTTTCTATAAGGAGAACAGCGCATGAGCAGCACGAAATACCGCCTGGTGACCCGTAGCGACCTCGACGGTCTGGTGAGCGCCGTGTTGTTGAATCACCTCGACCTGATAGACGATATAAAGTTCGTTCATCCCAAGGACATGCAGGACGGTACGGTGGAAATTTCCGGGCGCGACATCACCACGAATCTTCCTTACGTGCCCGGAGCGCATCTGGCCTTTGACCATCATGAATCGGAAATCCGCCGCTCGGGCGAACATCCGAACTTCATTCTCGATCCCAAAGCCCCTTCGGCCGCCCGCGTCGTCTATACCCACTATGGCAAGGACGCTTTTGCCGGAGTGAACGAGGACATGATGGCCGGCGTGGATAAGGCCGATTCCGCGCAATTCACCATCGACGAAGTGCTCAAACCTTCAGGCTGGACGCTGTTGAGCTTTCTGACCGACGCCCGCACGGGGCTCGGCCGCTTTCACCATTTCCGCATCAGCAATTACGCCCTGATGATGGAATTGTCGAAATACATGGGGAAGATGAGCATAGAGGAAGTGCTGGCTCTGCCCGACGTGAAGGAACGCGTGGATCTGTATTTCGACAGCGCTCCCAAGGCCGAAGAACAGCTGCGGCGCTGCACTTCCGTCATCGGCAGGGTGGCGGTGCTCGATCTGAGGGAAGAAGCCGAGATCTGGCCCACCAACCGCTTCATGATTTATGCGCTGTTCCCGCAGGCTTCGGTTTCTCTGCACGTGATGTGGGGCCGGCAGAAGCAGAACGTGGTCATCGCGGCGGGCAAATCCATTTTTGATCGCTCCGGCAAGGCCAATCTCGGCCAACTGCTGCTGGAATTCGGCGGCGGCGGACATTCGGCGGCCGCAACCTGTCAGTTGAGTCCTGAAGCCCTGGACGCATCTCTCAAGGAAATCGTCGCGCGCATCAACGCCGCCGGCTGAAAAGTCTCCATCCATGCGCGGATGCCCGGAGTTCCACCTGAATTCCGGGCATTATTTTTGAATGGCGGCTTTCGTTGCCACATGCCGGAAATCCGGGTATGATCGTTTCATGACTCTGCGTGTTCCCGCGGAAATAGGAAAGATTGCCGATTTTGTCGGCCTGCTGTACGTCATAACACTGATTCTTTCCCTCATTTACGGACCGCAACCTCTTTTTGCCGCCATCAGCGCGGATTTTTCCGTCAGCGGGGCCAGCATCAGCCTGCTTGTGAGCGTGGCCATGCTCCCGCTCGGTATCGCGCCGCTTTTGTATGGGGCATTGCTCAGCAAGGTGCCGGCCCGCCGTCTGCTGCAAATCACCATGCTCCTGCTGGCGCTGGCCGGCATTCCCGGGTATTTCACGCATTCGTTCGCGGTGCTGCTTGCCTTCCGTTTGCTGCAGGGCCTGCTTATCCCCGCTGTGCTGACCTCGCTTATGACGCACGTTTCCTCGCAGTATCAGGGAACGGAACTGCAGCGCGCCATGTCCGCCTATGTGGGCGTCACCCTTCTGGGCGGCCTGCTGGGGCGTATTATCAGCGCCTCCCTGGCGGAACTGTTCGGCTGGCGTGCAGCCATGCTGCTGATTTCGCTGGGCATAGGGCTCGGCATCTTTCTCGTGTCGCGCTATCCGGGAGAAGCGCGCTCCCGTTTCAGCAAAATACGATTGAACGATTTCGCCCGCATGCTGCGCGACAGCGTACTGTTGCGCCTGCTGCTTTTTGAAACCGGCGGATTTTTCGTCTTCAGCGCCGTCGGCAACAGCCTGCCCTTTTATCTCAACAGCCTGAGCAGCGAAATTTCCGAACTGCGCGTCGCCTTCATGTACAGCGGCTACGCACTGGGAGCGCTCATCGCTTTTTCTTCCCGCCGGGTCATGAGCTTTCTCGGCGGAGAGGAGCGCGCCATGCTCAAGGCCTGGGGCCTCTATATCCTCGCCATGCCGTTTTTGCAGAGCACGAACATAGGCGTTGTCTTCGGCGCGATGACGGCGCTTTGCCTGGCGCAATTCACGCAGCACAGCGTTTGTCCCGGCCTGATCAACCGCGTGAGCGCGGAAGAGCGGGGCATGGTGAACGGCCTTTGCCTGTCTTTTTATTATACGGGCGGCGCGTTGGGCGCGTACCTCTCGGTGCTGCTTTACACGCATGTTTCCTGGCTCGCCTGCATAGTGCTGTTTTCGGCCGTTTCCATAAGCATGCTCTGCATCGCCTTCAGCCTGCGGGGCAGGCTTCCCGATTGTTGAGGGCCGTATGTCGCCCGCGGCTTCATGCGGGCTTGCGGCGCAAAGCCCTCTTTGCCGCTTTGCCCCGGCAAAAAAATTTGCTATGCTGTGGGGCTGAAAGGAACGATGTATGCTCCTCAACCTTCCAAACAGTCTGACGCTGGCACGGATAGGCGCGGCCCCGTGCGTGATCGCGCTCCTCTATTATGAGGGGCCCGTCACCTGTTTTCTGGCGACGCTCATCTTCGTCATCGCTTCACTGACGGACATGTTGGACGGACATATTGCCCGCAGAGAAAACCAGGTTACAAGTTTGGGCAAGTTTCTCGATCCCCTGGCGGACAAAGTGCTTATCTGCTCCTCGCTGATCATGCTCAGCTCCATGAACAGGGTCGCCGCCTGGATCACCATCCTCATCGTGTGCCGGGAGTTGATCGTTACCGGCCTGCGCGCCGTGGCGGCCGACGAAGGCGTGGTGATCGCCGCGGATAAATACGGCAAGCTGAAAACCGTACTTCAAAGCCTGGCCCTGGTGCCCCTGATTCACCACTATCCGCTTCTGGGGAAGGATCTGAGGGGATTGGGCGAATTCCTTCTTTACACAGCCCTCGTGCTCACGGTAGGCTCCGGAGCGAACTATATCTCGGCATATTATCGTAAAACAGTTAAAAAGTAATTTTTAGTGCGGTTTACAATATATTGTAGCCGGACAAAGCCGGAGTGCGGCATGCAGGAACAGTTATACAACAGGCTGAAAAATTGCCTGCAGACCATATTGGAACTTGAACCGGAGCTGGAGCGCCTGCAATTGCCCAGCACTTTCCGCGGTGAAATGGAAACGCTTCGCCGTCATCTGGATCGGATTCAGCATATCGAATTTCAGGAAGAGGATTTGAAACGCCTGGAAACAGCCACGGCCAAATTTCTGGAGGAGTTGCGTTTGCCGTTCGCACGCATGGACGCCGCTCCCGCCAAGAGCAGAGTGCTTCAGTAAAATTGTCTTTTAACGCTGCGTTGTCGCGTCGGCCCGGAGTTCGGCATGTTCTGGAGAGTTTTTCTCATTACCGCTCTCGGCGTACTCAACGCGGTGCTGTTTTACCGGATGGTATGGAGTCCTTACGGCATCCTTGCCTATCTGCAGTTGCGCGAGGAGCACACCCAACTCGAAAGCCAGGTGGAAGCGCTGGACAAGGAAAATCTCGCCCTGTCCCGCGAAATTCTTCTGCTGCGTAGCGACGACGGCTATGTGGAAAAAATGATCCGCAGGCGTCTGCATTATGTTAAGGAAAACGAAATACTGTATCTCTTCAGTGATGCGCAATCCTCAAGCAAGGCAGGAGCCGGCGCCGATGAAGGCAAAAATTGACTGGTATAAGGAAGTCCTTGAACTGGAGCCGGGGTCCAAGGTGTTTTTTCCTCTGGCCCGTCTTCTTGCCGAAAACGGACAACTCACCGACGCCTTGTCCACACTGCGGCTTGGTCTGGAACGCCATCCCGAATTCATTGAAGCGCGTCTCTATCTGATCGAACTGCTCTATACAAACGGCGAGGTTGCGCAGTGTGAACCGCAAATCGGCCGCCTGACCCGCCTGTTTTCCAACTATCCCGGCTTCTGGGAAGCCTGGGGCGCCTGCGGCGAAGACCGCGAACTGTCGCTGACCCTGCAGTTCCTGGCTCTGCTGTTCAAACGGCGCGGCGTCACCTTCAGCGATATTCTGGAACAGGGCATAAAGGCGCTCGTCGCCGCGCCCGTCTCCGAAGAAAAGCCTCAACAGCCCGCGCCGGAAGCGGCCGACGTGCCGCGCCCCGAATTTGCCGCGCCCCCCGCTCCCTACGTGGAGGCTTCTCCCGTTGTTGACAAACCGGAAGCGGCAACCCAATCCGATATTCCCGTTCTTCGAATTGAGCCGCCCGACACGGAGGCCGAAGAAGCCGAAGAGCATGAAGAGCCGTTTTCTCTGCGCACCAAGTCCATGGCCGATGTTCTGGCCGGACAGGGCGACAGTGTCGGCGCGCTGGAAATTTACCGCGAACTGCTTGTGAGCGCGCAGTCCGCCGAAGAACGTGCAGAGCTTCAAGAACGCATAGCCCGGCTTTCGGCTTCGGAACCGGAGCTTGCGGCTGTTTCCGTCTCCACCGCTGATGTCCCCCTTCCCGGCAACCGGCGCATGCGCCATTTGCTGGAATCCCTGGCCGAACGCCTGGAAGCCCGTGCGTCGGAATAACTAAAACGGAGTACGTCTGTGTCCAGAAATCGTATCTTTTTCTGTCTTCTGCTCGCCGCGGCCTTGAGCGTGGGATGCAATTCCAACCAGACCGTGAAGAACACGTGGAAGGGAACGAAAAGCATCTGGTATTCCTACGTGAATACGCCGGCCTCCATCAATTACGGCGACACGGGCAAGATGCCCGACTACGAAACGCAGTTCGCCAGGGCCATGATGGGCATAGACGTTCAGCTCCATGCTCTGGAACGCGCCATGCAAAACGCGGACAAGCCCCCCACGCCCGAATGGCTGAACAGCTTTTTTGCACAGTTTCCCTGGGTGGACGGCATTATAGGCCTGAACGGCGAAGGCGGCCTGGTGGGCCAGGCCGGGGTGTCGAGAAGCGATCTCGACTTCAACCCCCTGCTTGAGCAGGACCCCAAACAAAATATGCGCGCGCTCCGCGGTTGGATGCAGGATACGGGAAGCGGTCCGGAACTTATGCTGGCCGTTCCGCTGTACGACAGCGACACCTTCCTGGGCGTGGTCGCCGCGTATTTCGACATGCGCTCGCTCATGCGCTATTCCGACGCGCCGGAAATCCTTACCATCACCTCCCCCAACGGTCTGATCTGGTCGGGCTCGGGCGGGGGAGATCCGCTGAGCGGACAGGACTGGGCCAAAATTACCCGCAGCAGCACAAGCGGAACGATTTCCGAAGGCGGCGGGAGCTATGTCTGGGTGAGCCGCTTTTTGGGGAACTATCCGCTGGTCTTCGCGGCGCAGAAAACCGCCGGCAAAAGCGAAGAGCCGAAGGCCAAGGACGCCGGGGAAGCGAAAGAAGCCGAGGCCGCTCCGGCAGCGGCAGGCAAAACGGATGAGCCTGTCGCCGCGCCCGCGCAGACTTCGGACGGCGCGACGCCGCAGCCGGCCGGAGCCGATGCGCCGGCGTATCAACCTCCCGTGCTGCCGAAACTGTAATTTTTCCCAACGCGTCCAAGCCCGAATGAGGTGAGCCATGCCCGAAATCACCGTCACCGAACATCTGCTTATGGAGGAGCGGCTTTCACCGCGCGCCACCGGCCAGTTCACAACCCTGCTCAACGACCTGATCCTCTCCGCGAAGATCATCGCCCGCAGCGTGAGCAAGGCCGGCCTTCTCGATGTGCTCGGCGGAACGGGTGAAGTGAACGTGCAGGGCGAGTATGTGCAGAAGCTTGACGAGTTCGCCAACCACGTGCTCATTTACCGCATGGCACGCTCCGGCGTCATCTGCGCCATGGGATCGGAGGAAAATGCCGATCTCATTCCCGTGGCCGACGAACTGCCCAAGGGCGATTACATCCTCATCTTTGATCCCCTGGACGGTTCCAGCAATATTGACGTGAACATCAACGTCGGCACCATTTTTTCCATCCTGCGCCGCGCTCCCGGTTCCCAGGGGCCGGTTACGCTGGACGAAGTGCTCCAACCCGGCGCGCAACAGGTAGGGGCGGGCTACATACTCTACGGCCCCTCCACCATGCTCATTTTTACCACCGGGCACGGCGTGCACGGCTTTACCCTGGATCCCAGCGTGGGGGAATTTCTGCTTTCCCACAAAGACATGCGCATTCCGGAAGAGGGCAAGATCTATTCCGTCAACGAAGGCAACCGGCACGTCTGGGATGCGGCCGCGCGGGAATGCGTGGACTATTTCAACAATTCCGGCATGACGCGCAACCGTCCCTATTCCATGCGCTATGTGGGCTCCCTGGTGGCGGATTTTCACCGCACGCTGCTGTACGGCGGCATCTTCATGTACCCGCCCGACGTCAAAAAGCCCGACGGCAAACTCCGCCTCATGTGCGAGGCCTCCCCCCTGGCCCTGGTGGTGGAACAGGCCGGCGGCAAGGCCACGGACGGCAGGCGGCGCATTCTGGAACGCGTGCCGGAAAAGCTGCACGCCAGAACGCCGCTTTTCATCGGTTCGCCCAAGGACGTGGACGCGGTTTCCGAAATTTATGCGCGCCTCGGTTGAGATTCGTGCTTTGTCTCGGCATTGAAACCTCCTGCGATGAAAGCGCGCTGGCTCTGGTGCGCGACGGCAGGCTGATCGATTCCATCGTCGCCTCCCAGGCCGACATGCATGCGCTTTTCGGCGGTGTGGTGCCGGAACTGGCCGCACGCGAGCATTACCGCTTTCTCGGCCCTCTGTATGACCGGCTTATGGAACGCAACGGTCTGAGCGCCGCGAATCTGGATGTGGTGGCCGTTGCGCGCGGCCCCGGCCTGCTGGGCAGCCTGCTGGTGGGCGCGGCCTTTGCCAAGGGGTTGGCCCTGGCCTGCGGTGCGCGCTTTATCGGCATCAATCATTTGCATGCCCATCTTCTGGCCGTGGGCCTGACGCGGGAAATTCCCCGCCCCGCCCTGGGTTTGCTGGTTTCCGGCGGGCACACGGAACTCTATTTGATAGAATCACCCCTGCGCTTCACCCGTCTCGGCCGCAGCCTGGATGACGCCGCCGGCGAAGCCTTCGACAAATCGGCCAAACTACTCGGCCTGCCGTATCCGGGCGGCGCGCGCCTGGACGCCCTGGCGCGTCGGGGCAGGGCCGATCCCGATCTTTTCCCCCGTCCCTATCTGCGCAACAACAACCTGGATTTCAGCTTCAGCGGTCTGAAAACCGCTGTGGCCGCGCATGTGGATCAACATCCTTCCATGCGGGGAAAGGAGGCGGAACAGGAGTTGTGCGACCTCTGCGCCTCGCTCAATCTGGCCGTGGTGGAAACGCTTTGCGCCAAGGTGCGGCGCGCTTTGGAACGGTACCCCCATGTCGGCGCGCTGATCGTCGCGGGCGGCGTGGCCGCCAACAGCCTGCTGCGTGCGCAGGCCGGTCGCCTGATGGAGAAGAGGGGAGGAGAACTGCTTTTGCCGCCCCCTGACCTCTGCACGGACAACGGCGCCATGATCGCTTACGCGGGCGAACTTGCGGCGGAAGCAGGCCTGGCGCACAAGCTGGATATGGAGTGCATTCCCAGGGGAAAACCACTGCCGGACGATGCGCAGAGATGCGGAATTCCGCACGCTTCCCGGAAAATGGTGGATTCCCTTGACACAATGCCTTGGAATCACTAAAGTCATTTTGATGTGTGAATATCCTACCCTCCAGGAAAGACAAGGAGTTACGTATGGCATCTCCAGTGACCGACGCTGATTTTGAAAGCACTGTCCTTAAATCCGCCATTCCGGTTCTTGTGGACTTCTGGGCGCCTTGGTGCGGCCCGTGTAGGGCTGTAGGCCCCATTGTCGACGAACTGGCCGGCGAATTTTCCGGCAAAGTGCTTGTGGTGAAGATGAATGTGGACGAAAACCCGGCAACCCCCACCAAATACGGCATCCGCGCCATACCTACTCTCATTGTTTTCAAGGGCGGCGAAGTGCTTGAACAAATCACCGGTGCCGTGACCAAGACCACCATCAAAGATATGCTCACCCAAAAGGCCCTGGCGTGAAACAATACGACGCGTTCGTAATAGGCGGCGGTCCCGCGGGAGTTACCGCCGCCCTCTACCTGTTACGCGCGGGACGTACGGTGGCCTGGGCCGAGCAGCTCGGCCCAGGCGGCCAGTTGCTCATGACCGAGTGCATTGAGAATTATCCCGGGTATCCGGAAGGCATCAAAGGCTGGGAACTGGCAGACAAGATGGCCGCCCATCTGCAGAATCATCCGCCGGTTCGCTATTCCGAGGCGGTATACGCCGTGGAGCCGGGCAACGGCACGCACATCGTGCGGGTAGGGGAAGAGCGCGTCGCCGCGCGGGTGGTCATCATTTGCTCCGGCTCCGGACACCGCAAGCTCGGTCTGCCGAACGAAGAAAAACTCGTCGGGCGCGGCATTTCCTACTGCGCGCTCTGCGACGGGAATTTTTTCCGGGATCAGGTGATCGCGGTGGTCGGCGGAGGCAATTCCGCCCTGGAAGAAACTCTCTATCTTGCCCGGCTGGCGCGAAAAATTTATTTGATCCACCGCCGCGACGCATTCAGGGCGGACAGGATCTATCAGGAGAAAGTGCGGGCGCTCCCCGAAAAAATCGAACCCGTGCTGAGCACGGTGATCTCCGCCATAAACGGCGACGCGGCTCTTGAAAGCCTCAGCCTGCGCAATGTTGCAAGCGGGGAGGAGCGCGTGCTGAAGATTGACGGGCTTTTTATCTTCGTGGGCTTTGAGCCGCGCGGGGAATTTCTGCCCGCCGGACTGGAGCGCGACGCCCAGGGCTTTATTGTCACGGATACGGAAATGAGGACCAACCTGCCCGGCATTTTCGCGGCAGGGGATATTCGCTCCAAACTTTGCCGCCAGGTGGCGACGGCCGTCGGCGACGGCGCCACGGCAGCCCATGCGGCATCTATCTACCTGGAACAGCTCAATGCGTAACTACCCCTCCGCGCGTCACTGTCTGCTCATGCTCGTCTGTCTGCTGTTTCTCGGCGGATGCGGGATCATAGACTATTTCTATCTCCCGCCTCCGGAAGACACGGCGCAGGAGCTGTTTGAAAGCGCCAACGACTATATGCGGGAAAAAGATTACGCCAACGCTACCGATCGCTACAGACGGCTGAAGGACAATTATCCCTTCAGCCCCTATACGATAGAAGCCGAACTTTCGCTGGCCGATGCGTATTTTCTCGACAGCGAATACCATCTGGCCGCCGAGGCGTACAAGGAATACGAATCCCTGCATCCGCGCAATCCGGCCATTCCCTATGTTCTCTATCAAATCGGGCAGGCCCGCCTGAAGGCCGTCGTCTCCATTGACCGCCCCATGACGGATGCCCTGGAAGGCTACACCTATTTCAAACGTCTTGTGGAAACCTACCCGGATTCGGAATACGTGGAATCCGCCAAGGAAGGCATGCTGGCCTGCCGCCGCTATATGGCCGAGCACGAATTGTACATTGGCGACATGTTCTGGCGCATGGGCAAATACGGCCCGGCCTGGAAGCGCTATGAATACATCACGAAAAATTACAAAGACGTGGAAGAAATTTACGAGCATGCGGAAAAGAAACTTCCCGCCGCATATCTGCGCTACCGCGAAGCGCAGTCGAAAGAAGTGCGCGAGCAGCGCGAAGGAAGCTGGAAGCGCTGGTTCCGTTGGCTGTAACTATGTGAAAACATGATAAACGACGCTCACGCCGCCGGAGAAAAGTCGCAAGCCGCGCTCTCTTCTCTGGCGGCGGCTTTTTTTCTTACCTGCCTCAAACTGGCTGCCGGGTTAAGCACCAACAGCCTCGGCATTTTGTCCGAAGCCCTGCACAGCGGCCTGGATCTGCTGGCCGCCGGCATCACCTTCGCGGCTGTGCGCATCGCCGCCATACCGGCCGACAGCAGCCACCCCTATGGTCACGGCAAGGTCGAGCACCTGGCCGCTCTGGCGGAAACCGCTCTTCTGTTGTTGACCTGCGGCTGGATCATCGGCGAGGCCCTGACCCGCCTCTTCACCGGCGAAGCCGCGGTTACGCCTTCCCCCTGGGCTTTCGCGGTGATGGCCATTTCCATTGTCGTGGACATTTCGCGTTCCCGCATGCTGCGCCGCACCGCGGAAAAGCACAAAAGCCAAGCCCTGGCGGCCGACGCCCTGCATTTTGCGAGCGATGTCTGGTCTTCATTCGTGGTGCTTATCGGCCTCGGCGCCATGTGGTTTGCCCGCACGCTCCCGCAGGGCAGCACGGCGCGCAGGCTGCTGGAGCATGCCGACACCGTCGCCGCCCTCGCCGTGGCCGCCATTGTGCTCAGGGCCTGCTTCCGCCTTTCCAAGGACGCTGTGGACAGCCTTATGGACAGGGAACATGAGGATATCCGCAAGATCATCCTTGATTGCCTGAAGGAGGTTGCAGGCATCGTGCGGGTGGAGCGGGCGCGCATCCGCGTCAGCGGGCCGGCGCACTTTGTCGATCTTGCGCTCGCTGTGGATGCCTCGCTGGGATTGGATGCCGCCCATGCCGTCGCAAGCCGGGCGGAAGAAGCCGTCATCCGCTGCCTGCCCGGCGCGGATGTGACTGTGCATGTCGAACCTGTGCATTTGCCGGGCTCCGGCATACGCTCGGAACTTTCCGTTATCAACGATCTGGCCCGCGAACACGGGCTTACGGTGCGCAGCGCGCTTTTCACGCCCCACCCCGGCGGCACACGGGCGGAATTGCACGTGGAAGCGCCGGCACAACTTGAACTTGTCCGAGCCCACGAAAAGGTGGATGCGCTGGAAGCGGCCGTACGCAAAGAACTTTCAGTCGAACGTGTGATCACCCGTCTGGAGCCGGCGCTTGACCCGCGGGAACGCGATGCGCCCCGCAGCGAAAATTCCGTCTGGGTGCATGAGGCCGTAACCAGCGCTCTGGCGGAACTGCCCATGCTTTCGGAAGGGCACAGCGTCCGCCTGTATGCGGAACATGTGGAAGATGAAAACGAACCCTCGCTCTATGCGGTAAGCCTGCATTGCCGTATGGCCGGAGACGCGAGCGTGCTGCAGGCGCACGAAGCCGCAACGGCGCTGGAATGCCGGCTGCGCCTTCTTACCGCCGGCCGACTGGGCCGCGTGCTGATCCACGTTGAACCCCTGAAGGAGGTCATATGACGGAACGCGTGTTTTTCATCCTCTATCCGGAGGATTCGAATGCGCCGGAATCGGAAGTCTGCCATCTGATACGCGCCGGCCGGGAAGGAGAACGGTGGAATTTTCCGAAAGGCAGTGTTTCCTGTTGCGGTTCGCGCAACGCCTCGAAAAACTTTGATCCGGAAAGCAACGACAAGCTTGGCGACGATGAAAACGCGATCCGCCTCTATCTCGCCAAGCAGCAGAACGCGGGCGTGGCTTTTTGCTCGCGGTGCGTGGGCGCGTTTTATTCGGAAGACTGATTTTTATGCGACTTTTTTCGCTTTAAAATAGTTGCTTACCGGCGGGCAAAGCCCGCCTTGCAACAATTTTGCGGCCGGGATTTGCCGCAAATCCCGGCAGAGCAGTTCGCCTATGTCAAACTGCTCTCCACACCTGCAAGGCGCGTTATTTCTTCCCACAACTGCTCCAGGCCGAAGCCCTTGACGGAGGAGCAGAGCAGAGGCGCGCGCCCGTCCAGCAGCGGAGCCCAGTCCCGGCCGCGTTTGGCCCGCTCCCGCTGGGTGCATTTGTCCGCCTTGGTCAGCACGGGCAAAAGCCGTATGCCGCGCTGCGCGGCGTAGGTCGCAAGTTCGATATCCGAATTTTGCGGCGTCAGCCTGCAATCCAGCAACAGCACAAGCCCCCTGATGCCGCCGTTGACGCCGGGATTCCGCGCGAACCAACTTTCGATCAACCGGGCAAAGGCGGCCTGCTCCGTCTTGCTGCATCGGGCATAGCCGTAGCCAGGCAGGTCCACGAGGTAAAAACCTTCGGCCGGCGCGAGGTAGTAGTTGAGGGAACGGGTTTTGCCCGGCGTGGAACTGACCTTGGCCAGCCCCTTGTGCCCGGCGAGGGCGTTGATCAGCGAGGATTTGCCCACGTTCGAGCGCCCGGCCAGGGCGATCTGCGGCAGGGAAGGGGCGGGAATTTGTTCCGGCGTATAGACGGTGCGGTCCAGTATCAGGCGCGGCGGCATGCGGCTTCCGTAAAAAAAACGCGCCGGCGGATGTGATTGTCCGCACGGCGGCGCGGGTTGACAAGGCAAAAGCAATTAGAGCATTTTGCGGTTGGGTTTGCAATGCCCCCGTCGCCCAAAGGAGGAGGAATCATGGCGCAACACGCTATCCTTATCATGAACGGTCCCAACCTGGGGGCGCTCGGCGTCCGCCGGCCGGAAATATACGGCGGCACCGGCATGGACGCCGTGCCCGGCATGGTCGCCGCCCTGCTGGGGCCGGATTTCGCGCGCATCCGCCTGGATTTTTTTCAGTCCAACCATGAAGGCGCGCTGCTCGACCGCCTGGAGCGGGCGCACGCCGAAAAGACCGCGGGCATTGTGCTCAACGCCGGCGCGCTGACCCATACCAGCCTTGCTTTGGCCGACTGTTTGGAATGGATAAGCCCGCCCTGCGTGGAAGTGCACATCAGCAACATTCTCGCCAGGGAAGATATGCGCCGCAAAAGCCTGATCGCGCCGCAGGTCGTGGGCCTTATCGCCGGCTTCGGGCTTTTCGGCTACGCTCTGGCGGTGCGGGCCCTGTTGCGACGCATTGAAAATGAAGAGATTTTCCGGTAGATTGCCCGCTCCCCTCTGGGCATCATCATAAATATAGGAAAAAAGTATGTATTCAACCACGGATTTTCGCAAAGGCCTCAAGATTGAAGTGGACTCCACTCCCTATGAAATCGTGGAATTCCAGCATTTCAAACCGGGCAAGGGCGGGGCGATGGTACGCACCAGGCTGCGCAACATCCTCACCGGACGTATGCAGGATATTACTTTCCGTTCCGGCGAAAAAGTGGAAAAACCCGACCTGGAAAGCCGGGAAATGCAATTCCTGTATCGCGAGGGGAACGAACTGGTTTTCATGGACATGACCAACTACGAGCAGATGCACCTGGGCGAGGAAAGCACCGGCGGCAAGGCCGGCTTTTTGAAAGACGGCCAACAGTGCCGGGTGTTGCTCTACAGGGGCAAGGCGCTCGATATCGACATTCCTGTTTCCCTGGTGTTGGAAGTCGCCGACACCGAACCCGGCGCCAAGGGCGACACCGTGAGCAACGTTACCAAGGCGGCAACCCTGGAGACCGGCCTCGTGATTCAGGTGCCCCTGTTCGTGAACATAGGCGACAAGGTGAAGGTGGATACCCGGAGCAAGGAATATCTCGGACGGGAATAGAGCGTGGACAACAGAAAAATCGCCTATGAACTGGGCGGGCTCTTTCTCATTTTCTGGGGGCTTTTCGTTCTTCTGGGCCTTGTGACTTTTGATCCTTCCGATCCCAGTCTCAACCACGTGGTGAGCGGGAAGATGGAAATTCATAACAGGGCCGGCCTGTTTGGAGCCTATCTTTCCGGTTTTCTGCACGATCTTTTCGGCATAGGGGCCTATATCTGGCCCCTGGTTTTTCTGCTCATGGGCGGAGCCATGGTTTCCACGTTTTTCGACCTGCCCTGGTGGCGCTGGTGCGGAGCTTTTTTGCTTGCCGTCTGCCTGCTGGTGGGCGGGGAGGCTTTTGCCCTGCGCATCGGCGATATGGCCGGCGGCGGCATAGCCGGGCGCGGCCTATATGAAAACGCCCGGTATTACTTGAGTCCCGGCGGATCAAGCCTGCTCTGGCTGTTTGTTTTTCTGACCGGCCTTCAACTGAGCTGCGACATTTCCTGGCTTACCTTTCTGAAGCGTCTGGCCGGCCGTCTGCGGAGCGGGCAGACGGAAGCACAGGCCGCCTCTCCTCAAAAAAATGCCAAATCCAAAGCCCTTGAAGCAAAAAGTGACGCGGGCATAAAACATTTTGCTTTGCCTTCACTGAGTGCCCTGAAAGAATTTGTGCGGCAAAAATTTTCCGATCAACCCAAGGAGCCGCCTCCGCCCATGCCGGCGCTCAACAGCGGGGAAAAAACGCCGCCCGTGCCGCCTCCGGCCGTGGACAGCGCGCTTTTTACCCCTCACGGCGAAGAAGCTCCTCTTTTGCCGCCGGAGCCCGCACCCGAGCCGGAGCAGCCTGAACCGGTCTTTTTGGAAGAGGTGCGGCTGGTGGAAGCCCTTCCCGAAGAGCCGCGCCCGAGCATTGACACGGTCATGCGTCCCGTGCCCGCGCCGAGAGAACAGAGCAGGGGAAAAAGGATACCCTTGCCCGGCCTGCATCTGCTGAGTCCGCCCAAGCCGGCCGAAAACCGTCCCGGCGCCGAGGCGGCGGCGCAGAAGGGGCAGGCTCTCATGAACTGCCTCAAGGATTTCAGCGTGGAAGGGGAGCTTGTGCGCATCACACCCGGCCCGGTGGTGACCAGATTTGAGCTGCGGCCCGCGCCGGGCATCAAGGTCAGCCGCATTTCCGCCTTGATCGACGATCTGGCGCTCAGCCTGAAGGCGCTTTCCGTACGCATCGAGGCCCCTATTCCCGGCTCGGACACCGTGGGCATAGAAATTCCCAACGATGTGCGGGAAACCGTGAATTTTCGCGAATTGCTCGCCTCGGAAGCGTTTAACGACAACCACCTGCTGCCCATGGCGCTCGGAAAGGACATTGCCGGCCGATCCGTGGCGGCCGATCTGGCACGCATGCCGCATCTGCTCGTGGCCGGGGCGACCGGTGCGGGCAAAAGCGTGTGCCTCAATTCCATTTTGCTGAGCTTTTTGTACAAGCTTCATCCCGACCAGCTTCGCCTGCTGCTCATCGATCCCAAGCGCATAGAGCTTGCCGTGTATGCGGATTTGCCGCATCTCGTGCATCCCGTGGTCACGGAAACCGCACAGGCCAAGACCGCTCTGGACTGGGCCGTGCATGAAATGGACAGGCGCTATGAGTGCATGGCGCGCCTCGGCGCGCGCAACATCGCGGGCTATAACCAGAAGCTGCAATCCTACGACGGCAGACTGCCGGCGGATATCCAGGACCTGGAATTCTTTCCCTATCTGGTCATCATCATCGACGAACTGGCCGACCTCATGCTCACGGCCGCCAGAGAGGTGGAAACGAGCATAGTGCGCCTCGCCCAGTTGGCCAGAGCGGCCGGCATCCATATGATACTCGCCACCCAGCGGCCCAGCGTGGATGTCGTCACCGGGCTCATCAAGGCCAACTTTCCCTGCCGTATCTCCTTCCAGGTGACTTCCAAGCACGATTCGCGCACCATTCTGGACGGCGTGGGCGCGGAATATCTCCTCGGCAAGGGCGACATGCTTTTCAAGTCCGGCGGCGGCAGAATACAGCGCCTGCACGGCCCCTTTGTCAGCGATGACGAAGTCACTGCCGTGACGGAGCACTGGCGGCGGCACATGCCGCCTTCCTACAAGGTGGACTTTGCCGAATGGGGCAATGAAAGCGCTGATGCCGGGCTAGCCGGCTCGGCAGGCGACGCCGCGGGCGATCCTCTCTATCCTGAAATGCAGCGTTTCGTGCAGGAGCAGGGCGGCAAGATTTCCATTTCCCTGCTGCAGCGGCGTTTCCGCATCGGCTTTAACCGCGCGGCCCGCATTATGGAGCAGTTGGAACGCGATGGCCTCATCAACGCCGACAACAAAAAGAAAAATTAATCCGAGGTAATGTATGACGCCGTTCGTGCGTTTTTTGTGTGCAGCCGTGTTTTTTCTCTTCGCAGCCCATCCGGCCGCTGCGGCGACGGCAATCAAGACGCCCAAAGCCCAGGTGAGCGCGGCGGTGCGCGACATGCAGCGCGTTTACGCCGGCATGGATTCTTTTCAGGCCAATTTCGCCCAGAATCTTGTTCACCGGGAAAGCGGCAGCGTGGAAACGCGCAACGGCACGCTGTTATTCAAGAAACCGCTGCTTGTGCGCTGGGAAACGGCCAAGCCCCATGCGGAATTGTTGATCATCAACAACCGGGAAATATGGAATTATCTGCCCGATGAGGAAATAGCCTACCGCTACGCGCCCGATCTGGCGCAGGATTCACGCACGCTTATCCGCGTGATTACGGGGCAGGCGCGCCTGGATCAGGATTTTTACGTGGAAGAGGACGGCAAGGAAGACAATCTGCTGCGCCTGCGCCTCTATCCTCTGGAGCCGACCCAGCAGATGACCGAGGCTTCCATCTGGCTTGATCCCGCGACCAAACTCATCAAAAAAGCCGTCATTGTCGACTTTTTCGGCAACAGCAACGAAGTGAGCTTTGTGAGTATGCGTCCCAACATCAAGCTGGAGGAACGCGGCTTCGATTTTACGCCGCCCAAAGGCGTGAAGGTGGAGGATCGCAGGGAGAGTGGAGTGAAAGAACAAGTGTTTAAGTAGAAAGCCGGCTTGCTTCCCGCAGGGCCTCGATTTCTTCGGGTGTAAGTTCGCGCGCCGTTCCGGGCGCGAGATCGCCGAGTTCAATCGGTCCCTGGCGCACCCTGGACAGGCGCAGCACGGTCAGGTTCAAATCCCGGCACATGCGGCGTATCTGCCTGTTCACGCCCTGAATAAGCGTCATCTCGACCAGCGTTCCCCGGCGGGGAAAATGGGCGGGGATGTCGCGGGAGGGCAGGGTGCGCACCGTCACGGGAGCAAGCTCTTCGCCCTCTGCCAGACGCATGCCGGACCGCATGGCATTCAGAGCTTCCTTCGGAAGCGCTTCGCGCAGCAGCACATGGTAGACCTTGGGAACGTGCCCGCTCGGGTGCAGGATCGTGCGCGCCAGGTCGCCGTCGTTGGTCAGCAGCACCAGACCTTCCGAAAAATAATCCAGCCGGCCGACAGGGTAGAGGCGGAGATTTTTCCAGGTTTTCGGCAGGATATCCAACACGGTGGGGCGGCCTTGGGGATCGTGCGCGGTGCTCACCACTTGCACCGGCTTGTGCATCATCAGCCAGACGCGACGGCCAGGCGCGGGCAACGGAGTGCCGTGCACGGCTATTTTGTCGGCCCCCGGACCGCGCACGGTCACGCGCAGGCCGGGCTCCCGCATTACCTGACCGTTGACGCTGACCGCACCCCCGGCGATCAGTTCGTCCGCCTTGCGCCGGGAGCACAAACCGGCATCCGCGAGCGCCTTGTTGAGACGCACGAGCTCATCGTCCGGCATCGGCTGCCCGTCGCGCTGCCTGTTTTTCTCAGGCCGATTTTCTCCGGAGTGTCTTCCCGGCATGTTTGCTCCGTCAGATTTGAATCCCACAGGAGAGTATATAGCTCAGGCGCGAGAGAAAACAAAGCTCATGCTAAAGTTAACATAATTCACATTATGGGACATAAAGAAACAGCAAAAAGGCCGCTGCCGCCGGTTGCACGGCGCATTGAGCAAGACTTGCCTTGCCTGTCCGCACAACGTATATTTTGCCGTTGCGCGTGATTCCCGTGTCTGAACAAACGCGCCCCAACCCCAAGGAGTTCGCATGGGCTTTGCCGGCGCGTCCTGCGCCTTTACCCGCTATCGCGTCATGGAACAGGTTCCGGCGGAACTGTGGCCCCAGATTACGGACAGGCTGCGGCGCTTCGTTTTTCAGGATATCGACGCCATTCCCGAAGAGCGATCCTTCGGCTGGACCTCCTTCGAAGACATGCTGGACATTGAATGGACGTCCGCCCCGCCGGAAAAGGGCGCGTATCTGGTTTTTTCCCTGCGCCTGGAAACGCGGCGCATCCCCCCGGCGGTGATCAAGAAGCATCTGGCCCTGGCTCTGCGTGAGGAACAACGCCGCATGCAGGAACAGGGCAAGCAGTTCATCAGCCGCGAACGCAAAAAAGAACTCAAAGAACAGGTGCGCCTGCGCATGATGAAGCACTTTTTGCCCGTGCCGGCGGTGTTCGAGGTCATCTGGGCCACGGATACGGGCATCGTGCTTTTTGCCTCCACGCAGCGCAAGATGCTGGACATGTTTGAAGACCTGTTCACCCGCACTTTCGAACTCGCGCTGGAACAGCTTACCCCTTACGGCCTGGCGGCCCGGCTTCTTTCCGAAAAAGAACTGGATCGCCTTGATGAACTGGAACCGACCTCTTTCGCCTGACCTATCCGGAGGTACTTCATGTCTGCATCTTCTTTCGCGCAAAGCACCGACATGCTGCTGGGTCAGGAATTCCTCACCTGGCTCTGGTACAGAAGCGAGGCCAGGCCGGACGCCTTTGCCGACAATTCCGGCAACGCCTTTGAAGTGTATATGGAGCACAGGGTGGTTGTGCAGGGCGGCGAGGGCGACAAGTTGGAGACCGCTTCTGTTTCCGGAACCCTTTCTCCCCTGCGTGAAGCGCGCTTCGGCCTAGCCACGGGAAAAAAGGTGACGCGTGCCACCGTGCGCCTGGAACAGGACGGAATGGGCAGCCGGCTCTCCCTCAAGGCCGAAGACTTTGCCGTGGGCCTCAAAGGCCCCAAACTGGAGCGCGCGGAACCGGACGACGACCCGGATGCCCTGCTGCTGGAACGTCTGTTTCTCATCGACAACTGCATGGCCCTGTTTGACTCACTGTACGCCTCCTTCCTGCGCCTGCGCCTTTCGCCGCAATGGAAGGACGAGGCGCAGGACGTGCGCCGCTGGCTTGAGCAGCCCGAATGAACGCGCCCTCCTCCCCCGCCGCGAATCTTTTTGCACGCGTGTGCAAAAAAATCGTCTGGATGCTTTTCGTGCTCTGGGGGATTACGATCATCAGCTTCACGGTCATCCATCTCGCGCCGGGCTCGCCCACGGACATGGAAACCACGCTCAACCCCCTGGTGGGCGAGGCCACGCGCAAACAGCTTGAGGCGCTCTACGGCCTCGACAAACCTCTGCACGAGCAGTATTTCGACTGGCTCGGCCGCATGCTGCGCCTGGATTTCGGCAATTCCATGTCCACGGACGCGCGGCCCGTGCTGGACAAAATTCTGGAACGCCTGCCCCTGACCGTGGGCATGAATCTGGCCTCCCTTCTGCTTACCCTGTTCATCGCCGTGCCCATGGGCGTGATCTCGGCCTGGAAACGCAATTCCTTTTTCGACCGCGCCGTCACCCTGCTCGTGTTCATAGGTTTTGCCATGCCCTCGTTCTGGCTGGCCCTGCTGCTCATGATGCACCTGGGCATAGACCGCCAATGGCTGCCGCTTTCCGGCATTGCGTCCATGGATTATAAGCAGCTTTCCTTTCCGGATAAAATTCTCGATCTGGCCCGGCACCTGCTTATGCCGCTCATCGTCTACACGGCCGGCAGCATTGCGGGCATGTCGCGCTTCATGCGTTCTTCCATGCTGGAAGTCCTGCGCCAGGATTATATTCTTACGGCCCTGGCCAAGGGACTGCCCACGCGCGTTGTGATCTTCCGCCACGCCATGCGCAACGCCCTGCTCCCGCTTATCACCCTGCTCGGCCTTTCCGTGCCCGGACTCATCGGCGGCAGCGTGATCATCGAATCCATCTTTGCCCTGCCGGGTCTGGGACAGCTGTTCTATGCGGCGGTCATGGCCCGCGACTATACACTGATCATGGGCAATCTCGTGCTTGGGGCGACGCTTACCCTGCTGGGCAATCTGCTGGCGGATTTCTGCTACGGCCTGGCCGATCCGCGCATACGCGCCGGAAGGGGGGCGTTGTGACGCTTTTCTCCTCCGTAAGCATATTCTTCAAGCAACGCTTTATGTTTTTCCTGGGACTGGGCATCGTGCTTATCATGTCGCTGGCCGCGATTTGCGCGCCTTTGCTCGCCCCTTACGATCCGACCGCCCTGCATCTCGACAATATTCTCGCCGCCCCCGGCGCGGCCTTTCCTCTGGGCACGGACGCTCTGGGACGCGACGTGCTTTCCCGTCTGCTCTACGGGGCCAGGGTGTCGCTGTGGGTGGGCTTTGTGGCTGTGGGCATCTCGCTGCTCATCGGCGTCAGCCTGGGGCTGGTGGCCGGATTTTTCGGCGGCTTGACGGATGAAATCGTCATGCGCGCCGTGGATGTTATGCTCTGCTTCCCCTCATTTTTTCTTATTCTCGCGGTAATCGCGTTTCTGGAACCCAGCCTGGGAAACATCATGGCCGTTATCGGCCTCACTTCCTGGATGGGCGTGGCCCGCCTGGTGCGGGCCGAGGCCATGAGCCTGCGCCGACGGGAATTCGTGGACGCCGCCCGTTTGGCAGGCGCGCGCGCGCCGCGCATTCTGCTGCGTCATATTCTGCCCAATTCACTCGCACCGGTGCTGGTGTCGGCCACGTTGGGCGTTGCCGGAGCCATATTGACGGAATCGGCCTTGAGCTTCCTCGGCCTGGGGGTACAGCCCCCGAATCCGAGCTGGGGCAACATGCTTATGGAAGGCAAAGACGTGCTGGAAATCGCTCCCTGGATGTCGATCTATCCGGGCCTGACCATTTTGGTCACGGTGCTCGGCTACAACCTGTTGGGGGAAAGCCTGCGGGACATCCTCGACCCGCGCCTCAAACAATGAACATCGTCTGTATTTCCGGCGAACTCGCCGGACCTTTGCGGGCAGCCGGGCACAACATTCCGGATCTGCGCCCGGCTTCGGGCGCGCATAGCCTTGCTTCCCTGCTGCCGGGCAAAAATTTCAAGCCGGAACTGGTTTTTCAGGATGAAAGCCTTGGTCCGCGCCTGCTTTTGACCGATTTGCCGGATTTTGACTGCCCGAAAATTTTCCGCAGTCTGGACAGCCATCTCAATCTCTTCTGGCATCGTCATTACGGCCGTTTGTTCGATACGGTGCTCACTCCCCATGTCTCCCTGCACGAACGAGAAGCCCCGGCCTGGAAACTGCCGTATGTCGGACGGCTTGCCATAAGCGGCGCTGCGCGGCCCTTTCGTTCCCATGCCGATCGTATGCATGCCCTGAGTTTTGTGGGCAGGCTTTCCGGAGATCGTCACGCCCGTCGTAATCTGCTGCGCCTGCTTGCTCCTTTCGGCCTCAACCCGCGCGACGGCCTGACAAAACAGGCCATGCTCGAACTGTATGACGACACCCGCATCCTGCCCAACGAATCCCTGTGCAATGAAGTGAATTTTCGCCTGATGGAAGGCGCGTCCTGCGGTTGTTGTCTGCTCACGCCCGATGTCGGCGCGGATCAAGATGCCCTGTTGGAACCCGGCAGGGAGTGTTTTGTGTACCACGACGGCGCGGAATTGCTGGAATTACTGCAGTATGCGCTCAGCAATCCGGTAGAGACGGAACACATCGGCCGCGCCGCCTGGATGCGGGTGCAGGCGGAGCACCTGCCGCAACACAGGATGAGGGTGTTGTTGAAAGCGGCGCGTGACTCCGGCCGCGCGGCCACGGGGGAGGAAGCGCGCGCCCACTTGGTCCTGAGCATGGCCCGGCTTGTCAGGGCCGGCCTCTTCCACGAAGACCCGGGCGCAACGGACGCCCGCCTGCGCGCCCTGCCTCTCCGCCCCGACCTTCTGGCCGCCAGGGTGCAGGCTGCATCGGAACACAACAACACCGCCCTGCTTTCCGATGTGCTCCGAGAAACTCTGGTTTCCGGCTTCGGCGCGGGAGATGCCGGTTTGGACGGCATTTGCTCCTTTGCCGCCCTCACGCTTCAGGATTGGGCTCTTGCCAAGCGCTTCCTCTATCGCTACCATCAGGCCCGCGCCACGGAACAGGCGCGCGTTGCGCGTTCGCCTCACGATCTCTGCCTGATCTGGGCACGGGAATATTTGCGTCTGGGCAGAGAAGCCCAACCCGGCCTGCCCTTCACAAGCGGCACCTGTCCGGAGAGCGCGCTGGAGGCGCTTCTTTTTGCCGAGCGTTTCGCCGAAGGGGAAGACAACAGAGAACGCCTGCAACTGCTTGCGGGTCTGGAAAGCGTGAAGCGCGTCTATCCCGCCCTGCGCATCAAAGCTTTGAGTGCCCTGTGCGCGGAGCGGCCGGAAGACCGGCACAGCGCCCTACATCTGGCTTTGGCTCGTTTTCACAACTTTGAGCCGGCCGAAGGAGAACGCGCCTTGATCAATGCCTGGAACCGCGCCTGCATCGCCCGGCAGGATCAGGATTTTCTTGCCGCGTTGCGCCGTTCTCCGGCGGTGCTGCGCACTTTCGCAACCTTGACGCGCCATGCTTGAATATCTGCGTATACGCGATCTGGCCCTCATCCACGATGCGGAACTGGAGTTCGCTTCCGGCATCAACGTGTTGACCGGCGAAACCGGCGCGGGCAAGAGTTTTGTGCTCAAAGCGCTCGGCTTTCTGATGGGGGATCGCCTGCAGCGCGACATGGTGCGCCCGGGCAGCGAACGTGCCGTTGTGGAGGCGCTCTTTTCCCAGGGAGATCAGGAATATGTTCTGCGGCGCGAACTGGCTGCGGAAACGGGGCGCAGCCGCTTTTTCATGAACGACAAACTCTGCTCGCAGGATGTCGCCCAGGAATTGCGCGGCGCTCTTCTGCTCCACACCACGCAGCACGGACAGCAAAAACTGCTGCAGCCGGCGTTTCAGGCAGAACTGATTGAGGCCGCGCTGGGGGAACCCGAACTTCTCGCCCAGCGGGATGCCCTGTTGAAAAAACTGCGCGAAAACGCCGCGCAAGGAGACGTTCTGCGCGGCAAAATGCGTGAACTCTCGACCCGGCGAGAATTGCTGGAAATGCAGCAGCGGGAAATAGACAAGGTGGCTCCCAAGGTCGGCGAGGAAGAAGAACTGGAAACCCGCCGCGCCGAGGCGGCCGCGTCCGCCCGTTTGGCTGAAGATTATGAAGGCGCGCTGGATATTTTATACGGCGAAGCGGAATGCGCCTCGTTCCTGCATCGCCTGGAACGCATTGTGGAGCGTCTCGCCGCTGAAGACGAGCATTTCGCCCCGACTCTCGCCGCGCTTGTTGAGCTGGGCGCCCAACTGCCGGATTTGGAACGCCGCCTGCGCCGCTCCCCTTCCGCCCTCTCTCGTAAGGAAACGGATGCGATCGAAGCGCGCCTGTACGCCCTGGCCCAACTGAAACGCAAGTTGCGCCGCTCGCTGAGCGAAATTCTCTCCCTGCGCGAAGAAATTGAAGAAAATCTTTCGTTTCTGGACAATTGCGCCCTGGATCTCAAGCAGATCGATACGCGGGACCGCAGCCTGCGCGCGGAACTGGAAGCGTTGCTTGCGCGTCTTGTTCCGGCCAGGCGCGCGGCCGGAAACGCCTTTGCCCGCCGCCTTGAGCAGGAACTTGTCGGGCTCGGCTTTTCCGAAGATTTGCGGGTGGAGGTGGAGTACAGCCCTGTGGAACTTGTTGCGGCTGCGGAAGGTCGCCCCGCCTGCCCCGCTTGCCCCGCTTGCGTTGACGAACGCGGCCGTCTGCTTTGGGCCCCCAACCCCGGCCAACCGCCGCAGGCGCTGGATCGCATAGCTTCCGGCGGCGAACTTTCCCGTTTTCTGCTGGCCCTGGTGAGCATTCAGGCGCGGCCGGAGCAGGCCACGCTCATCTTCGACGAAGTGGACGCCGGCATAGGCGGCCACACCCTCAAACGTCTTGCCGAACGCCTGGATGCCCTGGCCGAAAAAAGCCAGATGCTGCTCATCACCCATTGGCCCCAACTCGCGGCGCGGGCCCGGCGGCATTTCCAGGTGAGCAAGGAAGTGCGGAACGGCGAAACCTTCACTCTCTGCCGTCGGCTGGAGGGCGAAGCCGTGAAGCGGGAACTGGATCGCATGTGGGGCGGTGAAACATGAAAAAAGGGGCCGAAAGCCCCTTTGTTCACACATATGGTTGCGCAGAGTTTTACACGCTGCAACTTGTGGAGCCTGCACAACCTCCGCAGGCGGAAGAAGCGCCCGGGGTCTGCAGCGGCACAACGGGAAGCACCATAAATCCCATGTAGTTGAGATCAATCTTGACCCCGCCGGTTTTTTCAAACAATTCCGTCTGCATGCAGAAGGTAAAGCCGTTGTCGGTAAACACTTTGTCATCATCGTGCGGCTCATCCAGAGCCAGCGCAAGACGCGGACCGCTTCAGCCGCCCGGCGCGAGATAGATGCGGATAGTACCGCGCTCCTTATCCGCAAAATACGCCTCAAGCTCTTTGCGGGCGCTTTCGCTGAGTTCGAACATGAAAAAGCCTCCACTTGTTTTTACGTGCCTTATGGCCGTCTGCACACAGATACGTCCGAGTCCGGGCTTTGTCAATGAAGGGACAAACACTTCCCTGTCGGTCGAAAAAGATGTATGCTGCGCCTTTACCATGGAGGCCCTTATGGAAACTCCCTTGTTGCGCGCCGATGATATCGATCGTCTTGTCGAGCGTCTGGCGCTTCAGATCATCGAACGCCACGGCGATTGCGCCTCTCTTGTGCTCGTCGGCATTCAGCGGCGCGGCGTCGATCTGGCGCGACGTCTGGCCGGCCGGATTTCCGAACGTCTTGAATTCGCCCTGCCGCTCGGCACGCTGGACATCAACCTCTATCGCGACGACTGGACAAGCCTCTCCGGCAAGCCGCAGATAGGACGTTCCAGCATTCCGGTGCGCCTTGACAACAAGGCGGTGATCCTGGTCGACGACGTGCTCTTTACCGGCCGCACCATACGATCCGCCCTGGAAGCCCTGCTCGACTACGGCAGGCCGCGCAAAGTGGAATTGCTCGTACTCATCGATCGCGGCCACAGAGAGCTTCCCATCCATGCGGATTACGTGGGTCAGACCCTTGAAACCCGGCGTGCCGAACACGTCAACGTGCTTTTGACCGAGCGCGACGGTGTGGACGAAGTGCGCCTGCAATCCAAATAAGCATTGTTGCGGCGCGTTGCGCCCGCATGAGGACGCCATGAGCATTCCCATTTCCGTTGAAGGTTTTCGACAACTCGAAAAAGAGCTGGAACGCCTGAAAAGCGAACGTCCCGCCGTTATTCAGGCCATCAAGGAAGCGCGTGAGGAAGGCGATTTGAGCGAAAACGCCGGCTACGACGCCGCGCGCGAACGCCAGAGCATGCTGGAAGCCAAGATTTCCCACATAGAATCGCGCATGGCGCAGTTCCAGGTTATCAACATCGACACTCTGAAGGACGACAAGGCCATTTTCGGCGCCACGGTGGAGTTGGAAGATCTGGATACAGGCGAAAGCAAAACCTATACCCTGCTCGGCCCGGATGAGGCGGATTACGCCAACGGTTCCATTTCCATCCAGTCACCCGTGGGGAGGGCTTTGCTCGGCCGGGAAGCCGGCGACGAAATCACCGTGGACGCGCCGCGCGGCCGCATCAGCTACGAGGTGATTTCCGTGCGGTTTCTGGGTTCAGGTGCGCGGACCTGACGGGTCGAACCAACAACATTGCGCATACGCGGTTGGCACCGAAAAACAGCGGCGAGCCGCGAAAAAATGTGGCGTTTGCGGGCGGAAATATGCTATTGTTTCCGCAACTCTTACCTTGAGGAGCATGCATGACCTTTTCCCAGGAACATCCGCGCGCGGAAGAACAGGATGAAAACTTCGCAGACCTTTTCGCCGCGCAAGACAACAATCGGGCCTCCCATCGCCTTTCCCCCGGAGAACGGGTGCAGGCCGTGATTATTGCCGAGTCGAACGACTCCGTCTTTCTGGATGTCGGCGTTAAGGTTGACGGCGTCATGGATAAAAAAGACCTGCTCGACGCCTCCGGTCTGCCCGTGGCCGGCGTGGGCGATACGGTGGAAGCCTGGGTTACGCGTGTAAGCCCTCAGGAAATACGTCTTTCCCGCTCCATGAGCGGCAGCGGCGCGGCGGCCCTGGAAGATGCGCGCGACAACGCCATTCCGGTTGAAGGGCGCGTTACCGGCCCCTGTAAAGGCGGCTGGCTGGTGGAAACACTCGGCAAACAGGCATTTTGTCCCGGCAGCCAAATGGATGCGGCAAGCCTGGCCGATCCGGACAACCTTGCGGGCCGTACTCTGCAGTTTCTCGTTACCCGCGTGGAAAACAGAGGCCGCAACATCGTGCTTTCCCGCCGCGCGCTGCTGGAACGCGAAAGGCGCGAATCGCTCGAAAAGCTCCTGGCCGAACTCAAACCCGGCGACGAGATCGAAGCGACCGTGACCCGCCTGGCCCCTTACGGCGCGTTTGTGGAACTTGCCCCGGCCGTGGAAGGCATGATCCATCTTTCGGAACTTTCCTGGTCGCGTGTTGATGCGGCGGAAGACGTTGTACGCCCCGGTGAACGCATCAAGGTCAAGGTGCTTTCTCTCGGGCAGGACGCCAAGGGCAACACGCGCATTTCTCTTTCCCGCAAACAGGCCGAGGGCGATCCCTGGGCCGATCTGGAAAAGCGCGTTCAACCCGGTCAGGTGCTTCCCGGCAGAGTAACGCGCCTTGCGCCTTTTGGGGCCTTTGTTGAACTGTTTCCGGGCGTGGAGGGCCTGGTGCATCTTTCCGAGCTTTCTTTCGCCAAACGTGTGAAGGAAGCCGGAGAAGTCGTGTCCGCCGGAGAGAATGTGAGCGTGGCCGTTAAAGAAATCGATCCTGAAAAGCGACGTATCTCCCTGAGCTTACGCGCCGCGGGAGACGATCCCTGGAATGAAGCCGCCAAACTTTTTCCCGTAGGTTCTCTGGTAAAAGGCAGTGTGGAAAAACGCGCGCCTTTTGGCCTTTTTGTCACCCTTGCCCCCGGCATAACCGGTCTTATGCCCCAAGCCCTGGCCGCCTCGTCCGGGCGGGCTTCCGCCCTGGCCAAACTGAACGCCGGGGACGAGGTCGAACTTGTTGTGCAGGCATTGGACAGGGAACAACGCCGCATTACTCTGGCACCGGAAGACAGCGCCGCTGTGGAAGATCAAAGTTGGAAGCGGCATGCCGCTGAAGATGCGGACGCGGCAAGCGGCCTGGGCATTATGGCCCGGGCTCTGCAGAACGCGAAAAAAGCCCGCAAATAAAAGGAGAAACTTGTATGAAAAAATATCTTGCGGCAACAGTGTGTGCGCTGCTCTGCCTCAGTATTGCCCTTCCGATCCGAGCGGCAGGCCTGCCCGATTTCACCGAACTCGCCAAAGCAGCCGGTTCCGCCGTGGTCAACATCAGTACGGAACGCATGACCAAAACCGCTCCGGAAAATTTTTTCGGCGAACTGTTCCGCAACGCCCCTCCAGGCTTCGAAAAATTTTTCGATCAATTCGAACGCTTCCAGAACGAACAACAGCAACGCCCGCAAAAACAGCGTTCGCTTGGTTCCGGCTTCATTATTTCCGACGACGGCTATATCGTCACCAACTACCATGTGGTGGCGGACGCCGACGTGATCCGCGTCAATTTCCAGGGCAACAAGAACAAAAGCTCCATCCCGGCCAAGCTTGTGGGCTCGGATGAGGAGACCGACATCGCCCTGCTCAAGGTAGAAGTCAAGGAAAAGCTGCCCTTCCTGAAGTTCGGCGACTCCGACGCGTTGCAGGTGGGTTCCTGGCTGCTGGCCATCGGCAATCCCTTCGGTCTCGACCACACCGTGACCGCCGGCATCCTTTCCGCCAAGGGGCGCGTCATCCACGCGGGCCCCTTCGACAACTTCCTTCAGACCGACGCCTCCATCAACCCCGGCAACAGCGGCGGCCCGCTGCTCAACATGAACGGTGAAGTCATCGGCATCAACACCGCCATTATCGCCGGCGGCGCGGGCATCGGATTTGCCATTCCCAGTTCCATGGCCTCCAAGATTGTGGAGCAGATCAAGGAAGGCAAAAAGATCCGGCGCGGCTGGCTGGGCGTGACCATACAGGACGTTGACGAAAACAGCGCCAAGGCTCTGGGTCTGGATAGGCCGCGCGGCGCGCTCATCGGTTCCGTTATGGCCGGCGAGCCCGCGGAAAAGGCCGGCATCAAGCCCGGCGACGTCATCCTCAACGTGGACGGCAAGGACATCGCCGATTCCAACAATCTGCTCCACGTCATTGCCGGCAAAAATCCCGGCACGGATGTAAAGCTTGATGTGTGGCGCGACGGTAAAACCGTGCCGCTTACGCTTACCCTGGGCGAACGCACGCCCGAACAGCTCACCGCTCAGCGCGGCGGGCCGGCCAAACCCGGCAAGGGGCAGGAGTCCGACAGCCTCGGCATTTCCGTGCGCCCGGTTACGGCGGAAGAAGCCCGCGCTCTCAAACTGGAGAAAAATCAAGGCCTCATGGTCGTCGGCGTCACGCCCGGCAAACCCGCCGCGGAAAACGACATCCGCCAGGGCGACGTGATCGTGAGCGCGAACCTGAAGATCGTGAGCACCCCCCAGCAGCTCGCCAAGATTCTCAGCGAGGACGCCAAGGAACGCGGCGCCGTCATGCTCCAGATCAACCGGCGCGGCCAGCTCTCCTTCCGTGCCGTGCCGTTGGTGAAATAAATCGGGATTTGCGGGACAGGAAAACGTAACTCTTCCCTTTCCGCGCCGAATCTCTTTCGAACCTCTCCCGCGCTGTGCGCCGGAGGGGTTCGTTTTTTTTGCGCGTTGACGCATTGTGCGGCCTCGCTTAGAACCAAGGCATGAGGGCATTATTCCTATGAAAAACTTCCCTTTCGATCCTCTCTATCTGCCGTATCCATCACGGCGCAGTCCGGTGTTCGGGCGGCGCGGCATGGTGGCCTGCTCCCACCCGCTGGCTGCGCAGGCGGGCCTGGACGCGCTCAAACAAGGCGGCAACGCAGTGGATGCCGCCGTGGCCGCAGCAACGGCGCTGACGGTGCTGGAACCCAGTGCCAACGGCATAGGCGGGGACGCCTTTGCCCTGATATGGCAAGGAGGCAGACTGTACGGTCTCAACGCAAGCGGCCCCGCGCCGCGCGCCATGACGGCGGAGGCGCTGCGCAAAGACGGATATGAACGCATGCCGTCCCTGGGAATTGCAAGCGTTACCGTGCCCGGTGCTCCCGCCGGCTGGGCGGCCTTGTCGCGACGTTTCGGCGCGCTGCCGCTGAAAACCGTGATGCGCCCGGCCGTGGGATACGCCCTGCACGGCGCGCCCGTGTCTCCGATAGTGGCGGATTGCTGGGAGCAGTCCTTCCGGCTCTATGCCGCGCAGAAAAACGAAAACTTCAAGTATTGGTTTGAGGTTTTCGCTCCGCTGGGTCGAGCTCCGCACCCGGGTGAAATATGGGCCTGCCCGGATATGGCGCGCAGTCTGGAAGCAATCGCGGAATCAGACGCGCGGGCTTTTTATGAGGGAGAACTTGCGGAGAAGATGGGAATCTTTGCCGAAAAGCACGGCGGGTATCTGCGGAGCGGGGATCTGGCCGCTTTTTCGCCGGAGTGGGTGGAGCCGGTTACGGCCGCATATCGGGGTTTTGACGTCTGGGAGCTGCCTCCCAACGGGCATGGCCTGGTGGCGCTGATGGCCCTGCGCATTCTGGACGGCTTTCCCATGCCGGAAAGAGACAGCCCCGAGGCGCGGCACCTCCAAATTGAGGCGCTGAAGCTCGCTTTTGCCGACGGATTGGCCCATATCGCGGATCCGGCGTGCATGCGCGTGCGGCCGGAAGATTTATTGGATGAAGCCTATATTGCCGGACGGCGCAAGCGTATCGGTTCGCGCGCCGCCCTGCCGCCTCCCGGCAAGCCGGCGGACGGCGGTACGGTGTACCTGGCCGCGGCCGATGCGGACGGCGGCATGGTGTCCTATATCCAGAGCAACTATAACGGCTTCGGTTCAGGTATGGTGGTTCCCGGCACGGGCATTGCGCTGCACAGCCGGGGCAACTGCTTTTCGCTCGATCTGGAACATCCCAATTTTTTACAACCCGGCAAGCGGCCCTATCATACGATCATTCCGGGATTCCTGAGCAAAAATGGGCAACCCTTGGCGGCCTTCGGGGTTATGGGGGCATTTTTGCAGCCGCAGGGGCATGTTATGGTTCTGTCAAGCATGCTGGATCACGGTCTCAATCCCCAGGCGGCTCTGGACGCTCCGCGTTTTCGCTGGGCGGAAGGGCTGCGTGTGGAAATGGAAGCGGGCTTTCCTCCGACCTGCGCCGAGGCCCTCAGCCGGCTGGGGCATGACGTGCGCTGGGGTGCGGTAGGTGACCGCCATTTCGGCCGGGGGCAGATTATCTGGCGTGATGGGGCGGGCGTGCTGGCCGGAGCCACCGAGCCGCGCTGTGACGGACAGATAGCGGCCTGGTAGGCGTGGATCGCTCCGCCGGGATTGTGCCGCAAATCATAAGCGAGAATTGCCGCAGGCAGCTTACGCCTGCCCGCGGCAATCAAAGCGAAAACATGCCAAGGCGGACTCCGTGCAAGAGGAACGCTATGAAAAAAGCCGACGCTTCATCCTGCGCGGTTTGTTTCTGCTGCTGTTCGGCTCCGCGTCGGCCCTGCTTTGCAAACTCCCCGGGCTTCCGGAAACTCTCGGCACTTTCGCCGCATACGCGGGCGGTTGCGTGCTGCTCGGCGGCAACGGCTGCATCATCTATGGTCTTCTGATTTTCGCCGACGCCCGGAAACAGTGAAAAGCCGCCTTCATTGCGGCTTTTCTTCGCCGTCGGTGGGCGGCGGATCAATCCTGCAGGCCTGCGCGGGCCAGAGAAGGGAAGAAATCACGCCGCCCACCAGCAGGGAACAAACCACCGCCAGGCTGGCGAGCGCGGGAATGTGGATGACGTTCGCCACGTCCAGCAGCATTTTCAGGCCGATGTACACCAGGATGATGATGACGGATTTCTCCAGATGACACAGGTAGCGCTTGGCCGCCGCCAGGAGAAAATACAGGGAACGCAGACCGAGTATGGCGAAGATGTTGCTGGTGTAGACCAGAAAAGGATCCCGCGTAATGGCGATAACCGCCGGCACGGAGTCGAAGGCGAACATGACGTCCGATATTTCCACCACCACCAGGCAGAGAAAGAGGGGGGTCGCTATCCAGATATTTTTATTTTCTTTTTCAACTTTTACAAAAAAATCGTGACCGGACAGCTTGTTGTGTACCGGGAAAAATCTCTGCGTTAGCGTGACGGCCCAATGATGGGTATAATCCTCAATTTCTTCATTTTCACTTCCCATCTGTTGCCACATTTTCCACGCCGACCAAAGCACGAAAAGACCAAAAGCGGCCAGAGCGTACGGACCGAAGAGCATGACCAGGGAACTGCCGGCCGCGACGAAGACCATACGCAGAATGAGCGCGCCCACTATGCCGTAATACAGCACCCTGTGCTGATACTCGTCCTTGATGCCGAACGAGGTGAATATGGCCATGATGACAAAGAGGTTATCCACAGACAATGATTTTTCCAGCAAGTAGCCGGACAGGAACAAGGAAGCATCCTCGAACCCGTGCGAGAGACCGATGTACACGGCAAAGCACAAGGCGAGAAACACCCAAAAGATCGACCAAGCAAGGGCGTTTTTAGCTGAAATGGGTTTATCCTGCTTGTGAGCCTTGAGGTCCACCAGCAGGCAGACAACCACCCCTATCAGAAACAGGGTCAAATGCACCCAGGTGTAATGGCCGAGCATGCGTCCTCCGGGATTGCGTAACAACGAACCACAGCCATTACACCATTTCTACCGAAAGAGCAAAAGCGCGGCACTCGGACGCGCCGGCTTTTTTGTATCAAAATATTGCGACTTGTGGGAGCGGCCGGAAGGCGTTTCATGCCTTCCGGCCGCTGTCGTAAAAATTTACGGTATTCTATCTTTTCAAGGCGCGTCTGCGCAGAAGACCGAGACCGGCAAGACCGAGGCCCAGGCAGGCCAGGGTAGCGGGTTCCGGCGTGGGAGCGGGCTCTTTGCAGCGTATGCTCAGTTCTGTGAGAAATCCCGTATTTTCGTTTTCGGGAGTAGTCCAGCCGTACAGCGCGTCTTTTTTTTTCAGACCGAGTTTTTTACGGGCGTACTCGTGATACCAGCCGTTCAACGGATTGAAGGAGGCCTCAAAAGTGAACTCGTAGACATGCCCCTGATAGGTGAACGTTTCCGTGGCCACATGCGGATTCATGACGACAAAAATATCCGCCGACGGGCCGAAAATGCTGTTGGGCGTCTCAAAGAACCTGAAATCCAGCACTGTGGAAAACATCAGTCCGTCAACGCCGTTCAGGGGCGCCAACGCCAGCGTGAGCAGCGCGGAACCGCCCGCCAAAGAAGCATCGTCGCCGTTTATGCTGTGGTTGTTGTGTTCTATGCGCATTCCGGCGGATAGAGGCATGGTGCCCGTCGTATCGGTCCGCATCGTGCCGGATGCGGGAAGCACCCATATCCTGCGCGGAATGGAGAACTATGCGGCAAAATTTTCAGGAAAAGCAAGAACTCCAAGGACTTTCTGAGTGCCTTGGAGTTCCATGAGTGTGCTCTGGTAGCAAGGGAGGGACTTGAACCCCCGACACTGCGGGTATGAACCGCATGCTCTAACCAACTGAGCTACCTTGCCGTGTTTCGGCTCCTTGCGGAGCCGACAAATCCTTTAGCTCAAGGCCGACGGCAAGGCAAGGTTTTTTTCCGTCCCGCGCGGGGCGTGCTTGCGTATCCTGTCGGCTGGAGGTAACACAAAGGCGTTTCGGCGCTGCTGCGCTTTGATTGTTCCTGCGAGGCCGATATGAAAACTCCTTTGCTCGAACTGGATCGGGTCTCCGTGACGATGCAGGGCTCCCAGGCTCTGAGCGATGTCAGTTTTTCCGTGCATGAAGGCGAACACAGCGCCCTGCTCGGCCCCAACGGCGCGGGCAAGTCCACGCTGCTTAAGGTCATGCGGGCGGAATGCTTCCCCAACGGCTCTCCTCCCGGCCGCATTCTCTGGTATCCCGCCGGCGAGCCGGAAAGCGCGCCTCTGGCCGGGCGTGAGTTGTGCGCCCTGGTTTCCATCGCCCGCACGGAGCTGTATCTGCGTCACCAGTGGAGCATCAGCGGCGAGGAGCTGATTTTAAGCGGGCTGCACGATACTCCCCTGCTCTATGCGCAGGCGGACGAAAAAGAACGTCATGCCGCGCGTGAGCTCGCGCACAGCCTGAAGATTGCGGATCTTCTGGATGCGGACATCAGCTTGCTTTCCCAATCCCAACTCAGCATGCTGCTTTTTGCCGGAGCCCGCATGCGCAAAACCAGGCTGCTGCTGCTTGATGAATTCGTCGACGGACTGGACGCCCGCTACCGCGCCATCCTCCTCGCCGCACTGGAGGAAACCGCGCGCGACACCACGCTGATAGTGGCCACACACAGGCCGGAGAATCTTCCCCCCTGCGTGCGCCGCGTCATCCGCATGGAAGAAGGCGCGATTACAGGCACAGGGACTTTGGAAGCGGCGTCTTCCGAGTCCGGAAATTCCCGACAGCGGAAAAATCCGCCGCGACGCACGGATCGGGGCCGGCCCGTATTTTCCCTGAAAAACGCCGACGTGTATATTGAAAGCACCCCCGTGCTGCGCAACCTCAACTGGGAGATCTATCCCGGCGAGCACTGGGCGCTTGTGGGGGGAGCGGCTTCCGGGAAATCGACACTGCTGGGATTGCTGGCCGGCGATCATTATCCGGCTGCCGGCGGGAGCATAGAGCGCGTCTTGCCCGGCGCATCCGAGCCTCTCAAAAACCTCACGGAAATACGACGGCATATCCGTCTGGTGTCCGGCGCGATGCAGGCCACTTACGCCTATAATCTTTCCGGGGAAGAATTCGTGTGCAGCGGCCGGGAAGGCAGCATAGGTCTGTATCACACGCCCGCCGGGAAAGAACGTGCCGAGGCCCGCGCCTGCCTGGAACGGGTGGACGCCCTGCATCTGGCCGATCGGCCCATACGCTCCCTGTCCACCGGGCAGTTGCGCCGGCTGCTGCTGGCGCGGGCGCTTGTGGGCGCGCCGAAAATTTTGCTGCTGGACGATCCTTTTGCCGGACTGGACGTCAATTCCCGCGCGCGTGTGCAGAACCTGCTCAGTAATTTGCTGGAGGCACAGGGCGTGCAGATCATCATGACCACGGCCTCCCTCCGCGATTTGCTGCCGCAGACGGCCTATACCGCTCTGCTGGAGGGAGGCCGCCTGAAAATCACCTGAGGCCGGGCCGCAGGCGAAGTATATTCTCCACAAGCGCCATGTCCGAAAAAAGCGCAATCGCTTTCTCCGGCTTGCTTTCCGGCCGCGTTTGGCCTATGAATTGAAATTGCGGCTTTTGCCGTTTGTGCGCCCGTAGCTCAGTAGGATAGAGCGATCGCCTCCTAAGCGGTAGGCCGCAGGTTCGATTCCTGCCGGGCGCACCAGAAGTAAATCAAGAGGTTATGACACTTTTTGTCATGCCTCTTTGGACCTCGCCGGTGTATATTGCAACCACATTTTGGCCGGCGCGCGAAAAAAACGACAACCCCTGCCCTTTCGGAGACGCCATGCCCTCGTTCGCCCTTGCCGACAGAATCGCCGCCCTGCCTCCCTATCTTTTTGCCGCCATCGACCAGGTCAAGGCGCGCGTGGCCGCGCGGGGAGTGGACATCATCAGCCTCGGCATCGGCGATCCCGATATGCCCACCCCGGACTTCATCATCGAAGCCATGCGGAAGGCCGTGGCCAAACCCGCCTATCACCAGTATCCGTCCTATATCGGCCTGGAGGAATTCCGGCAGGAAGTCGCGGACTGGTACGGCCGCCGCTTCGGCGTGCGCGATCTGAATCCCAAGGATGAAGTTCTCTGCACCATCGGCTCCAAAGAAGCCATCGGGCACTTCCCATTCGCCTTCGTCAATCCCGGCGATCAGGTCATCGCCTGCCCGCCGAACTATCCCGTCTACCCCGTGGCCACGGCGTTTTGCGGCGGCACGACGAAATTCCTCCCCCTGCTGGAAGAAAACGATTTTCTGCCCGATCTGGACGGCGTAAGCGCGGCCGACTGGGACAAGACCAAGATCATCTTCGTCAACTATCCCAACAACCCCACTTCGGCCATGGCGCCGCTTTCCTTCTATGAAAAACTCGTCGCCATCTGCCGCAGGCACAATGTGATTCTGGCGCATGACGCCGCCTATACCGAAATTTATTACGATCCGGCCAACAAGCCGCTCTCGATTTTCAATGTGCCCGGCGCGAAGGACGTGGCTGTGGAATTCCATTCCCTGTCCAAAACCTACAACATGACCGGTTGGCGCATAGGCATGACGGTGGGTAACCCCCTGTTGATCAAGGGGCTGGCCAAGGTCAAGGAAAATTTGGATTCCGGCACCTTCCACGCCGTGCAGGAAGCCTCCGTGGTCGCCATGCGCGAGGGAGAGGCCTTTTGCGAAGAGTTGCGCGGCATCTATAAACGCCGGCGCGATACGGTCGTGCAGGCTCTGGACGCCGCCGGCATACAGTGCCGCGTGCCCCAGGCTTCGTTGTATGTTTGGGCCAAGGTGCCGCGGGGGTTCACCTCCGCCGACTTCGTCACCAGGGTTATCGAGGAAAAGGGCGTTGTGCTCACGCCGGGCAACGGCTTCGGCGCGGCCGGCGAGGGCTATTTCCGCATTTCCCTCACCGTGAACACCGCACGCCTGGAAGAAGCCGTGGAGCGCATCAAAACGCTGTAGGTAAGGCATGACGCGCGCTTTTGTCGGACTGGGATCCAACCTGGACGATCCGCCCGTACGGCTGAAAGAAGCCTGCGCGGCGCTGGCGGCGCTTGAACATATTTGCCTTGCAGCCCGTTCGCCCGTGTATCGCACCGAGCCGCAGGGCAACAGGGATCAACCCTGGTTCCACAACCAGGTTGTCGCGCTGGAGTGCGGAACGGAATATTCCGCTTTCGATCTGCTCGCGGGCCTGCTCGCCCTGGAGACGCGGCTGGGACGGCAACGAACGGCGGACAGATTCGGCCCGCGCCGCATCGACCTCGATCTTTTGCTGTTCGGAAACGAAACATGCGAAAGCGAACGGCTCACTTTGCCTCATCCGCGTATGTTCGAGCGGGCCTTTGTTCTCATACCGTTGCGCGACATCGCCCCTGACCTTGTGTTTCCGGACGGCAGCGACATACAACAGCGCCTTGACGCGCTCGACTTCCGCGCGCAGGGCTGCACCGTCCATCAATAACCCGGAGCAAAGCTATGTGGAAATGGATAATTTTGGCCGTGGCGGCCTATGTGCTCTACCGGCTCTTCGCCAACGACTGGAAAAAGAAATTCGCGCAGAAAGACGACAAGGCGGAGCAGGAACGCATGGTTGCCTCCGGCGAGATGGTCAAAGACCCGGAATGCGGCGCGTATATCGCTTCCGACTGCGGCATTACCGTGCGCGACGGGGAAACGGTACACCGTTTCTGCAGCTATGACTGCCGTGACGCCTTTGTTAAACGCATCCAGGGCGACCGGGAAAAAACCGCGATCACCGACAACAAGACCGAAGCCGAGTAGCCGTCAGCCTTATCATCAGGGAGAGAGGGGGCGTTCTCCTTCCCTCTTCGCGGGCATATTTCTTCCTTGCGGCAGGCGCCAAACCGTTTCCGCGATTACGCCTTTTGATCCCGATATACAAAACCAAAGGCCGCTTCAGGGCGGCCTTTGGTTTTGGCGGTTTGCGCCGAAGAGGAAACGCTTTGCAAAGAGATTCCTGCTCCGTTTTTTTCTCTTACCAGGCTTTCTTGCGTTGTTCGGCGAGGGCCTTTTTCTGCTCGTCAAAGGTAGAGAAGCCGGCCTGGCGCAGGGCGTCGTACACGGTTTGCGTCCAATTCCAGTTGGCGTAGAGCACGGGCTTGTGGAAAACGGCGCGGAAGTTCTGGAGCTCGGAGCGGTAAAAGCTCTCCTTGGGGGTATCCAGGTGTTCGCGCAACTGTTCCTGAAAGCGATGCAGCTCGCCCTCATACCATTCATTCAGGTCTTCGGGCTTGACGTACTTTTTGAGGATATGCCCGTAGCCCTTGGTTTCCAGGAGTTTTTCCAGGCGCTCGTGGTGCTGTTCGATGAGCCAGTCGCCCAGGCCGTCCGTGGGGATGTTCTCGGCTTCCACGGCGGCGATGTCGAACTTGGTGCGGTAATAGGTATCCGGCACCACGGAAGCCGAGGCTATGCCGGCAATGGCGACCAGTCCGCGCAGGATAAGGCTGTTGGAAACGCCCTGCCCGCAGAAGCCCACCTTTTTGCCGTATTTCTGGCCGCTGAAGATGGTGGCCAGAATGGCCCAGACCACGGCCGGGTCTTCCTCGTCATAAATGTGGGAAAGGCTGGCGTTGTCCCTGTCCGTGCCGAGCACCATCTGGGTCATGTCGTTGGAGCCGATGGAGAATCCGTCGAATTCCTGGATGAATTCTTTGGCGAGTACGGCGTTGGAGGGAATTTCCGCCATCTGGATGATTTTGAGGCCGTCCTGGCCGCTCTTCAGGCGGTGCACCTGTTCGAGGTAGCGGCGCATGGAGCGGGCTTCCTCAAGCGTGCGCACGAAGGGCAGCATGATCTGGAGGTTCGAACCGCCGTAAACGCCGCGCGCCAGCTTGAACGCCTCCACTTCCCAGTCGTGGATGTTGCGCGAGACGCCCCTGTAGCCGAGCATGGGGTTGTCTTCATAATGCTCGAACAGAATGCCGCCGATCAGGTTGCGGTATTCGTTGGTCTTGAAGTCGGTCGTGCGGTAGATGATGGGCTTGCCGTAAAAAGCCATGGCAAAGAGCGCCAGGTTCTGGGCAAGGGTCTGCACGTAGTGCTCCTTGCCGGTGCGGAAGCCGCGCGCCTTGATGATGCCGCGGATCTTGTCCGGCAGGGCGCGCAGATCGTCCATTTCCTTTTTCAGACCGGTGCGCAGGCCCACTTCGTCGCGCAGGCGGGCAATGTCGGCCAGTACCGCCTGCACAATGGGATAATCCTTGATGCGCGCGGCATGGGCTTCAATGGTGGCTTCAATTTCAGCCCGGCGCTTGACGGATTCGGGATCGCCCGGAGGCAGCAGGGCCAACGTGTCCTCGTAGCCCATGATCACGCGCACGTGGTTGTTGAGATTGACGGAAGTCTTGAGGATCTCCAGGCGGCGCGAGGCCAGTTCCACATAATTGTCCAGCTTGTGCTCCATCTCGCGGATTTTGCGGTGGAGCAGCAGCACTTCTTCGGCGGCGCTGGGGCGTTCGCCGAGAGAAAGTTCGTCAATTTCCGCCTGAAGGCCCGACACCTGTCCCACGTATTCGCGCAGGCGCAGTTCGGAAACGATGAGCCCGGCGGCCATTTGTTCGCGCAATACCTTGGACAGGCGCAGGTTGAGTTCCTTGAGTTTTTCCTGCACGGCGTGGTCGAGTTCGCCGTTGTCAAAGGCTTCCAGGGCGCGCGGGTGTATGCTGATGTTGCCGAGCATGAATTCCGCGCGCAGCAGGCCGACTTCAAAATCCGGCACGTTGCGCAGGCGGGAAAGGAAGAGGGCCTGCCCCACGTCGGCCAGCACAAGGCCGACTTTGGTCTTGGTGGCGGGCAGCTTGGCGAGATCCATTTCACCGCCCACTTCGTGCAGCGGCAAAAGCCCCCGGTACACGCGGCCCCGAGTGCCGTCCACGGTCACTTCCTGGCCGTCGAGGGCGCGCAGTTTGTCGAGATGCTGGATGCCGATAACGGCCGCTATGCCCAATTCCCGCGAAGTAATGGCGGCGTGGCTGGTGTCCCCGCCCACATCGGCCAGAATGGCGGCGGCCAGACGCATGCCGGGCACCATGTCGGGGTCGGTGCGTTCGGCGGCCAGGATGTCGCCCTTGTTGATCTTGTTGAGTTCCAGAGCGGAGCGCAAGAATTTGACCTTGCCCTGCCCCGCTCCGCGCGAGGCGCCGTTGCCTTCCACCAAAATTTCTGCGGCGGCGGCGGCTTTTTCATCCACTTCACGACGCCGCATGAAAATGACGTTCGGATGCTGTTCGAATTCCTCGTTCCAGCGGGTTTCCGGCCGGGCCTGCACGAACCAGAGATCGTCCTTCTCGTCGATGCAGAATTCCGTGTCCATGATGCAGCCGCCGTAGGCCTTGCTGACGGCGCGCACGCCCCTGGCCACGCGTTCGGCCTGACTTAAGGACAAGGCCCAGCGATAGGCCTCCAACTCGGGCACGGGTACATGCTTGGTACCGCCCTTTTCATCGTAGACGATCTTTTTGTCCTTGCAGCCCATCTGGCGGATGACAACCTCGCCCCCGTCGTCGCGCTGGAACACATAGAGTTTGTCCGGCGTGACCATACCGCCCACCACGGCTTCGCCCAGGCCGTAGCTGGCGTCGATGCTCACCAGTTCGTTGCGCACGGTGCCCCGGCAGCCGGTGGCGGTGTCCGCCGCAAAAGCGGTGCCGGAGATGACGGGGTTGATCATGCGCATAATGCACACGGACAGGGAAGTGTGCTCAATGGCCCATTCCTTTTTGGCCTGCACGGCGATGTTTTCGTCGCCCGTGGCTTCGGCCAGGGCCAGCGCGTCGAGGATGGCTTCGCGCCGGTAGGTCATGGAGCGCAGATTGTAGGCGGAGGCACAATCCCAGTGATAGGCGGTGACAACCTTGTCCGCGCCCACCATGTTCAGATAGGTGTCCTGGAGGCCGGCAAAGGCTTTTTTGCGGGAGTCCTCTCCGGCGGCCGAAGAACGCACGGCAACGGGAACCATGTCGTCCCCGGCTTCTTTGCAGATCGCTTCATAGGCGCCGCGTACGGCCTGATCGACTTCGGCCGGCAGATCCACGGAAAGAATGGCCGCCTGCACGAGCACGGAACGCTTGCGCAATTGGTCTATGCCTTCGGGTGAGGTGGCGAAGCCCTCCACCACGTTGTTGATGAAGGTGCGCAGGCGGATGGGCGTTTGCCCCGGGGCGGACTGGGAAGCGTTGCGTATGTCCTTGCCCAGGTTGCGGACAAATTTTTGCAGAAATTCAGAATCTTTATTTATTTCAGGGTCATTCCAGTCGATACGCGAATATTCTTTTTCCACGGACGCGCGTACGACGGAGGCAAAAACCTTGGTGTCATCAAGAACATGCTTGAACGCCACCGATGATATGGCCCTGAACTGCGGGCTTTGAATGGCCTGAATCTGGCTGATGATGGCGGTGTTGAAGTTTTTGCCGCCGACGAGCAGTTCCGCGTCATCGCCTATGGCGAGAATATCCGCGCCCGTGAGCACAAGCTTTGCGCTCAGATCTTTGGCCGGGCTTGCGGTCTTGGCGGCTTTGGGCGCTGCCTTGCCTTCTGCCTTTTCAACAGGCGCTTTTTTAGCCATGTGTTCCTCCTGGGTTTGTCAAAAGGCGCAATTCAGCTTTTGCCGTGCAACGCTTCTCCACAATACGGACAAAACGCACTTCCCTCAAGTGTAATCGGCCGGGCACAGGCCTCATTGGAACACATGCGGGGTATGGGGCCGAGTTCCACAAGCAGTTCGTTCTCCCGAACAGAGACCATCTGCCTGTTTTCTTTGTAATCCGCGCTTTTGAGCACGCGCATCACCATGCCGTCCAGGGGGGCGAGCACGGCCTTTTCCTGCTTCATGATCGAAATGTTGAACAGCTCCTCGCCCTTTTTTACGATGTCGCCGGGATGGACATACATGATCCACAAATCGCCGTTGCTGGGCGCGGCAATATGATAGGGATTCGCGGGATCGGCGGTTTCCATGCCCTTGGCCGCGCTTTGCCTGGCCGGGGCCACCTGCACCTCGCAGCTCATGATTTCCGAATCCAGCACGTAGCGGCAGATTTTTACTCCGTCCGCATTGGCCCGCGAGATGCTGAGCAGGGTCAGATGGTGAGGCTTGCCCCGCGAATCGGTGTAATTGAGTTCCTCACCCGGCTGCATGCCCTCGAACCAGAGGTGCAGGGGCAGGTTGTTCGGATCGCCGTAGGTGGTCTTGAATTGTATGGTCTTGACGGCGTCGCCGGGATGGTTGAGATAGAGCACGAACTCTTCCGGCGTGGGCTTGCGCTTGATGAGCTCCGCGCAGGCGCGTTTCTCGGCTTCCAGATCGATATCCTTCAGTTTTTCCAGGGGCGAGCATTCGGTGCGTTCGGCCAGCGCCTGTTTCCATGCGTTGCCGAAGGCGCTCTGATACACCCAGTCCGGCGGGAAACCCAGCGGCAGTTTGCCGAATTTGCCGAGCAACAGGTTGCGGAAGGCATCGTTGCAGTCTCGGTAAATGCTCAGCCGGGCCTTGCGCATTTCCTCGGTCAGCTCTTCTTCGGAGTGGCGGGAAACTTCATTCAATACTTGAAGAAGATAACGCACTTCGCTCTCGCCGCCGCGCTTCCAGGCGCCGGTAATTCCCAAGAAAGCGGTATTCCAGGTGATCTGCGATCCCGGCGTCACGTCGTGATAGCGCACCACGCGGCGCGTGGCGGCCAGGAATTTCAGCATATAGGGCAGAAGGTGGATATAGCCCTGTTTGAGCGCGCCTTCCTGGGAAGAGGAAGTGGCTCCGCCCGGCATGCCGTGTTCCACCACGTCATAGTCCGTGCCCAAAAAATAGGGGGCGCAGTATTTGTCGTAATAGGGCATGATCTGCTTGAGCACGAAGTTGGCGTCTCGGATGGCGTTCTTGTCGAGATTGGTGCGCAGGCCGAGTTCGCCCTCCATATAGGCCGCCGTGGCGAGTACGTCGCCCTGCCCGTAGGAGCGCACGCCCGCGCCCAGGCCCACATCCACGATATGCGCGCCGGCCTTGGCCGCCGCCCCGACGGACGGCACGAAGAGCCCGTCCGTGAAATGGCGGTGGTAGTGCAGCACCAGTTGCGGCCAGCGTTTGCGCAGGGCCGCGATCAGATCCGTCATGAAACGCGGGGGGCACACGCCCGCCATGTCCTTGAGGCCCAGGATGATCTGCCCGGCCGCTTCGTCCACGTCCAGGCCCGAGGCCTTGGCGGTCATCCGCAAAAGCGCTTCCGTCACGCCGAGATAGTGCTCCACGTCAAAGCCCTTGGCCCAGCTTAACGAGATGGCCGGTTCAAAAACCACGTCCTTGCGGGCCATCACCACTTCGGCGAGCGGCAGCATATTTTCGGCATGGTTGAGAAAATCGAAACAGCGGATGATCTGATGGTGATCGCAGATCATCTCGCAGGTCAGACGCATGAGGTTGCGCGGCTGCGGGGAATAGCCGAGCACGTTGGTGGATCGCACCAGAATCTGCTTGAGCGTCTTGGGGGCGAAACGGTTCCAGGCGGCGGCCTCGCTGAAGGGATAGGTCATGTTCGCCAGCATGGCCACGTGAAAATGCGCGCCCCCGCCGTTTTCTATGGAAAAATAGCCCGCATTGTCCATGTAGGGTCCGATGAGGGCGTCTTCGGCCAGGCGGAAGCGGTTGCCGCTGTCGGACTGCGTGAAGTCGCGCGGCGTGGTGTCGGTGAAATGGACATGATCGGCGTCGCGCAGGTAGTCCAGAAGAGCCTTTCGGTCTCCCTGCGGATACGGCGAAGGCGCGCGGCGCGCATCCCGATCCATGGGAGGAAGCACGGGTTCGAACACGCTCATGCGCGGGCATTCAGCCGAACGGTATTCGCCGAGCTGCACATAAGTATTGTAGCCCTTGGCGGAAATTTCGGCCACCAGGCGCGCCAGGCGTTCGCCTTCGGGCGCGAGGTCCGTATAGCTCATCAATTCCGGCGTATCGGCGATGAAATTCGTGTCAAAGCTGCCGGCGCGAAAGGCCGGATGTTTGAGCACCTGCTTGTAAAAAGGGATGGTGGTCTTTAAGCCGCCCACGATGTATTCGCTCAAGGCCCGCTCCATAATGCCGAGCACCTTTTGCCAGTCCGTGGCGTAGGCGATGAGCAGGGAGCCGGCGGAATCATAGTTGGGCGGGAATTCATACCCGGCGGACATGTTGGAGTCCAGCCGCACGCCGGGGCCGCCGGGCGAAACGTAGCGGGAGACCAATCCGGAGTTGGGCGCGAAGTTGTTCTGCGGATCTTCGCAGTTGATGCGCACCTGCATGGCGCAGTGCATGGGCAGGTTGTCCACTTCGTTGAGGCGCAGGCGCGCGCCGAAGGCGATGGATATCTGCTCTTCCACCAGATCGACGCCGTAACGGCATTCGGTAATGCCGTGCTCCACCTGAAGACGGGTGTTGACCTCGATAAGATAGGGCGTTCCCTCTTTCGTGATCAAAAACTCCACCGTGGCCAGGGAATGGTAGCCTACTTCCTTCACCAGACGGCGGGCATACTCTTTCAGTTCCTCGCGCAGCAGCGGGGTGATGCCCGTCCAGGGGGAAGGGGTGATCTCGATGAGCTTTTGGTGGTTGCGTTGAACGGTGCAGTCGCGTTCGTCAAAGGCGAACACATTGCCGTACATGTCGGCGATGACCTGAATTTCGATATGTCGTACGTGCTCCAGGTATTTTTCCACAAAAAGCCGGGGATTGCCGAACGAGGCCTGGGCCATGGCCGAAGCCTTGAAAAAGGCGTCTTCCAGTTCCGACTTGTTGCGCACCAGAAAAATGCCGCGCCCTCCCCCGCCGCCTTCGGCCTTGAGCATGATGGGCAGGCCGATTTTTTCCACAATGGCGCGCGCTTCGGTCGCGTCCACCGCGCCTTCCGAACCGGGCACCGTGGGGATGTTCATGGATCGTGCCAGCTTGCGTACCTGCACCTTGTTGCCGAGCAGGTTCATGGCCTTGGCGCTGGACCCTATGAAGGTCAGGCCGGCTTCTGCGCATTTGCGGGGAAAACGTTCATCTTCCGAGGCAAAGCCCCAGCCGGGGTGGATGCCGATGATGCCGCGCCGTTTGGCAAGGGTGATGATGCGATCGATGTCAAGATAGGCGCGGGCGTCGGAACCAAGCAGCAGCAGTTCCTGCGCGGCCGAGGCGGCCGGGGCGGTTTTGTCCACGTCCGTGGCGGTCATGACGGCCACGGCGTCGAAACGTTCGCGTATGGAACGGCAAATACGGCGGGCGGGTATGCCCCGGTTGGCGACAAGTATGGGTTTGCCCTTGAGTTCCTGGAGCACCTGATCAAACGTTTTCATGGATATGGCAGCCTGATTGATGAGATATTACGGAGACGACATTTTTCGTCTCCCGAATTGCCGGGCGTGATGTGAAGACGCTTGGCGTTATGGAGATGCGCCAGAGCGTTTCATTTTGAAAATGCTCCGCGTGTTTTCCACATTCCCGCTGTGAAGCCGTCATACGACGGATTCCGCCCTTCGGCGAACGATCGTTCACATCTAAAATATCTAAGGCAGCAACGACAGCGCGCCGCTTTCGAATATCCGCTCCTCAGCGCCGCACTGCAGCCGGAGGCCTCCGCCGGAAGCCGGACCGAGCAACCTGCCCGTATGGCGTTCCCTGCCGTCGTCCAGCAGGACTCGTCGCCCTTTCCAGGCCAAACGGCGTTCCAGGGCATCGCGCAGGGAGGCGGTGTCGAAAGTGCGCCACATCTGATAGCAAAATACAAAGGATTCCACAAGGCGAAGCCAGAGAAGCAACGGCGGCAGATCTCCCGCCCGCGTGCGGCCGCACAGGCAAAGCGCCGGCAATCCTCCTTCGCGCAATTGTTCGAATTCCGGGGCTGATGCGAGGTTGAGACCTATGCCGGCGATGAGCGCGCCGGCCCGTTCCTCCAACAGGATGCCGCCCACCTTGCCCCAGCCTCCGGCCGCTTCCGGCGCGGCGAGCAACAGATCGTTCGGCCATTTGATCACCACAGCCGCGCCCCATTCCCCCAAGGCTTCCGCAAGCAGGGCTGCTGCTGCGCAGGATGCCGCGCCGCCGGCGAAGACGCCGGAAAGGGGCAGCCGCAGGGCAGCATAGAGGTTGCCGGGGGGTGAAACCCAGTTGCGGCGCAACTGCCCCCTGCCCCGGCTTTGGCTGCGCGCGACCACGCTGCCCCAGATCGGCAGCGTGCGCTCCGCGGCCAGGGCGTGCGCCGCATCCAAAACGGATGTTGTGTCTGCGCGGTAATACACGGGAGAAGGCGGCATGCTTTTCTTTTCGGGTCCTCTGTGCAAGAATGCGGCATGAAGCAAAGTACGGCGGGCGGGAGCGCGCGCGGATCGTTTTTCGGCGGCGCGCCGGCGCACAAGAAACACGCCCGCGCGAAAGATGCCGTTCCGCTTATACAGCCCGAATCCGACGGGAGCAAGCCTGCCGGAAGCCTTGTGGACGCGCTTGCGGCCGATCCGCTTGAACTCTTCAGACAGGCCCGCCTGGCGGCCGAGTTCCCGGCGTATCCTTTTGATCCCGCCCTTCTTGACGCCGCGCGCGATCCGGCTTTTGACGCTCCGCTCGCCGCCCTGCCGGATGAAAAAGTGGGAAGGGAACTGTTGCGGGCGCTTGCCGCGCCGCGTCCTTCGCTTTTTTTGCTCTTTCTGGCCGAAGCCGGCAGGCTCGCGCCCCGGCTTGCGGAATTCGCCGGTATGGAAAATGTGCCGGCCGGGCCTCCGCAATTTCACCGGGGCACGGTGCTGGAACACTGTTGCCTGATCATGGACGCTTTGGCGGGCGATCCGCTCGCGGTGTGGATGGGTTTGGCGCATGATCTGGGCAAGCTGAGTACCCCGGTTGAAATATTGCCGCATCACTATGGGCACGAAAAACGCGGCAAAGCCGCCGCCCGGCGGGCGGCACGGCGCCTCATGCTGCCGACGCGTTTCGAAAAAGCGGGAGCAACAGCCGCGGAACTGCATATGCAGGGAGGCATCTACCCTCAATTGCGCATCGGCACCAAGCGCGATTTGCTCATGCGCGTCCATTGCGCGGGCCTGGATATTCCTTTCTGGAATCTGGCCTCGGCGGATTCCGGCCTGGACATGCGCACGCCGGCGGAGCGGGATCTCGCAGTGCTGCTTGCCGTCAAACTGCCGGAGGCGTTGCGCGGTCAAGGCACAATTTCCGCCGAACGGTTCAGGCTGTTGCAGTGCGAAGCGCTGAAGCGCGCATATCAAAAAAGCTGAATCGGGCGTTCAATTCTCCTCCCCCGCCTTTTCGAGTTCGGCGCAGACGGCGTCCATTTCCGGGCCGTGATCGTATCCCGCCAGATGCGCCAAGCCGTGAGCCAGCAAGCGGCGCAGATGGAGTTCGGGCTTTTGACCGTAGAGCAGGCATTCGCGTTGCAGAGCGTCAAGCGACAGAGCCAGACCGCCGGAAAGCGCCTCCGCAGGGGAATTTTCCGGAAAAGCCAGGCAGTTGGTGGGGCCGGGGCAATTCAGATACCGCGCGTTGAGGCGGGCGATTTCTCCGTCCCGCGTCAGCAGAAGATCCACGGACGCATGCGGCGCCAGCAGGCGCAGCATGCCGAGAACGAGCGCCCGCAACTCCTGCGGGTGCAGGGGCAGGCGTGCCCCGGCGGGCAGGGAAAGACGCAGCTCGTGCATGCCTATTCCTTGGGCATGGAAACGGTTTCGGCCGGGCCGGTCTCGTGTTCGGTGTCTTTATGTTCGGCCGCTTTGCCGTTTTTTTCCTTGTCCGGGTAGGCGATGCGCTGGTGGAAAAGTCCGGTGAGAATACGCCGGAAATTCACGCTGAGCTTGTGCAGGTCCTTGAAAGTCAATTCGGATTCGTCCAACTGGCCTTCCGCGAAGACACCCTTGAGGATTTTGTCGATATGCCCGGCAATGCGCGCCGGGGTGGGGTCGTTCAAAGTACGGCTCGAAGCTTCAACCACGTCCGCCAGCATGACAATGGCCGCCTCCCTGCTCTGGGGCTTGGGGCCGGAGTAGCAATAGTCCTCGTGGCGCGGGTTTTCCCCCAGATCGATCGCCTTCTGGTAAAAATAGCTCATCAGGCGCGTGCCGTGGTGTTGGCCGATAATGTCGGCGATTTCCTGCCCCAGGCGGTTGTTTTGGGCGAGTTCCACACCTTTTTTCACGTGAGAGGTCAGGATAAGCGCGCTCATTGAGGGCGCGAGCTTGTCGTGCTTGTTTTCTCCGCCGAATTGATTCTCAATGAAATATTCGGGGTAGGAGATCTTGCCGATATCATGGAACAGCGCCGCGACCTTGCACAACAGGCTGTTCGCGCCGACGGCCTTGGCGCCGGCTTCCACCAGGTTGGCCACCAGCAGGGAGTGGTGATACGTGCCGGGCATGGCGAGCATGAGTTCCTGCAGCAGAGGCTGCTCGAGGTTCATGAGTTCCATGAGCCTGAAGCGCGTGGTATAGCCGAAAATAAGCTCCAGAATGGGGCTGACGGCAAAAAGCAGCAACAACGTGGTGATGGAACTGACAAACACCGCAACCAATTCGCCCGGATATTCCGAGGGCGGATTTTGCGACAGCAGCGTGGTGCCCAGCCAAAGCACAAGGTGAAACAGAAAATAGGGCACCAGGCTCCAGACCATGTCCTGCCTGCTCTGGGCGCGGGTGATCAACCAGGTGACGAACATGCCGCTTAGAAAATAAAAGAGGAAAAGCGGCGTGTTTCCTCGGAACATGGCCGCGCAGAACAAGGCGATGAGCAACCCGAAAGAACAATAGCGCCGGGCGGCGAAGACCATGGCCGCCAGCCCCACCACGGCTCCCACAGGGTAGCCGTAACTGAATTTGGTCAAATACGTCGCGTCGTGAAAATACAGGCCGAGCAGATAGAGGGCTTTGGCTCCGCAGCAAAACACCAGCAGCAGCGAGGAAATGAGCACGAAATCCTTGCGACTGAGCGGGGTTCCCGACCGACCGCTCGGGGCCACGAAAAGGCCGATGGAAATGAAAAGCGAAAAAACAAAGGTGCCGGCAACGGTTTTTACGTCCAACATGTTTTTGGAACCGGCATAAATGGCCTGAATCTTGATCTGCTGCTCGCGGGTGATTCTGTCTCCCTTGCGGGCCACGGTTTCTCCCCGATGCAGGTGGTAATAGACGGGCTCCACCGCCTTGACCACGGAGAGCGCCTGGGCGCGCGTGGCTTCGCTGTTGTAGCTGAGCGAGGGCATAAGCAACGCGCCGACAAGGTCGGCTACAGCCTTCTGACATTGGAAGCTCAGACTTTTTTCCGCCTTGAGATCTATGGAAAGCTCGGCCAGCAGGCTTTGGGTGTCGGCCAGGGTGGTGCTGTCCGTGCGCAGGGTTTCGGTGCCCGTATCCAGGTTGCGTATCAGGATGCCCGCGCGCGCGGCCCGCAGCAATTGCAGGCGCGGCAGCACTCCTTCGTTCAGCTTTGTTTCTATCTTGGGCAGTACGGAGTTGACGACGAAGAGCTGCAGTCGCGGGTCGGCATAGAGCGCGTATTGCGTGTCGGAAATTTCCATGCCGAGTTCATGCTTCAACTGTTCCCTGCGATCGTCCACGCCGGGCGTGTCCGTTTCGTTGATTTCCTTGAACAGGGCATGGATGCGTTTGTTCAGGCGTATGGCGGCCTCCGCGCTCAAATCGAAGACCGGGGGCTGGCGGGCAATGATCTGTTCGCGCCGGGCCTGGGTGGCCTGGCTGTCTTCCAGGCGCATGTCGCGCTCGGCGACAATATCCTGCTCCGCCACTTCTCCCGCGATATACACGCGGGCGTTTTGCGAAAGATTCGCGCCCGCGAGCAGGGAAAGCAGAAGCAGCACCAGAACAAGCAGCGCAAGACCGCTGCCGCGGTGATGCCGCTGGAACGCCTCTCGTATCGCTTCGCTGAAATTAGAGCCGGGTCGGCCGCTGGGAATTTTCGTGCTTGTCATAGGCAGTGATGACGGCGCTGACCAGGGGATGGCGCACCACGTCGTGTTCAGTGAAGTGAATGAACGCCACCTGCCGGATCCCGGCCAGGATGTGCAGTGCCCCCACAAGGCCGGAGCGCGACGCCGCGTCCTCGCCCGCCTGGGGGGGCAGGTCTATCTGGGTGATGTCGCCGGTGACGACGGCTCTGGAGTTCATGCCCAGGCGGGTCAGAAACATCTTCATCTGTTCCCGCGTGGTGTTTTGCGCTTCGTCCAGAATAATGAAGGCGTCGTTCAGGGTGCGCCCGCGCATGAAGGCCAGGGGCGCGACTTCTATAAGTCCCGTCTCCAGCATGGAAGCCACCCTGGGTTGGGGCAGCATGTCGTGCAGGGCGTCGTACAGCGGCCGCAGATACGGGTTGACCTTCTCCGCCAGATCGCCCGGCAGAAAACCCAGGCGTTCACCCGCTTCCACGGCCGGCCGTGTGAGCACGATGCGTTTCACCCTGCCCTGAAGAAACAGAGAAACCGCCATGGCCACGGCCAGATAGGTTTTGCCCGTTCCGGCGGGCCCGACGGCGAACACCATTTCGTTGGCGCGCAGGGCGTGCAGATAACGTTTTTGCGCGAGATTGCGCGCCGCAACGCTTTTTCCGGACGATTGCAGAAAAACCGCGTCCCGATAGACGGAGGCGAGTTCCAGCCCCGGCTCTTCTTCCAGCATGGAATAGGCCCGAAGCATGTCCTGCTGCGTCAATCCTCTGTCTGAACGCAGAAGAGCATACCATTGCGCGAACAGATTGCTGAGACGGCCGCGCACTTGAGGATCGGCGCTGTGGATGGTCAGTGTTGCGCCGCGTGAATCAAGACGCGCCCCGCTCCGTTTGCCGAGGCTGTTCAGATGCGCGTTGTGGGGGCCGAACAATACGCCGGCCAGGGACGGATCATCAAATTCGAGAATATCGGAGTGCTCTGCCTCTGCTGTCATGGACCCTCTAAAAAATGACGAAAATACATATCGCAGGTTCGTATAAAATCATCAATACCGGTGCCGCGTTATAAACGGCACTGCGTCGTTACCCAATAAAATTATCAAAAAATAACGTTTCTCCTACGTTAGCTCTTTCCCCGCATGCTGTCCATGAATTTCGTCTGATCATCTCGGCATGAATTGTGCATTACAAACGCCGTATACAAACATCAGCCGTTTAGGAGAGCGACATGGGCGTGACCGGCATAGGGAACTACGGCATTGATTCCTATCAGATGCAGCAGCTTTTTGCGCAGGAAAACAACGGCGGCCAGGCAACGAACACACGCACCGCCGCCAATTATTCCGCTATGCAGACCGTCAGCGCCGTCGCCGAATTGACGCGCGCGGTCATGGACAAAATGGGCGTGGGCGCAAACGACAAGGTGACGTTCGGCCGGATCAACGCCTACCGTCAGCAGATGGAAAAAGAATATGTGGAGAAGCTCAACGCCGATTTCGAAAAGCTGGGCATAGACCCCGGGGTGGCCTTTCAACTCAAGGCGAACGACAAGGGCGGGTTGACCGTCAGCTCCATGCACGCCGACAAGGACAAGGTGCAGAAGTATTTTGACGACAATCCCGACATGGTAAAACAATATCAGGAAATACAGGCGCTCGCCGATCTCGATGCCGCCCGCAAAAAGCTGGACATCAGCACGGGTGAACTGAAAAAACGCATCCAGATAGAAAATATGAGCGTCTGGTGGGGGCAGCAGGGCGGCGGTTCGTCCATCATGAACTATTCGGCGGGCGTGGACTGGTTCAGCGGCGTAAACGCCACAGTTTGAAGTCTTTTTCGACCGCCTACCCCAGTTTCTTTTCCAACAATTCCCCCACAAGAGCCGGATTTGCCTTGCCGCGCGTCGCGCGCATGACCTGACCGACAAAGAAGCTCATCAGTTTGGTTTTGCCTGCCCGATACGCCTGCACTTCAGCAGGGTTGGCGGTCAGCGCCGCATCGACGGCCTCTTCGATGAAGGCGCTGTCCGAAACTTGGGCCAGCCCTTTTTCCCGCATAAATTCTTCCGGATCCCGCCCCTCAGAGAAAAGTTCGCCGAAATGGTCGTTGGCCGTTTTAACGCTGATTGTGCCCGCATCGACCATAGCCGCAAGCTTGCCCAGGAAACGGGGAGGCATGGCGGCGCTTTCCAGGCTTCGGCCCTGGTTGATTTCGCGCAGCAAAGGGCCCAGTACCAGCCGGGCCGCGGAACGCGGAGCCGTGTGCGCGGCAAGGGATTGCTCGAAAAAATCCGCCAGGGCGCGATCCGTGCACAGGATTTCGGCATCCTCCGGCTTGAGTTCATATTCCTGCACAAAACGCGCGCGGCGCGCGGCCGGCAATTCGGGAAGTTCTTCTTTCCATTGCGCGAACTGTTCGGACGTGATGCGCACGGGCAGCAGATCGGGATCGGGGAAATAGCGGTAGTCGTGCGCTTCTTCTTTTTCGCGCATGGCCAGGGTGTGGTTTTTCACCGCGTCGTACAGCCTGGTTTCGCGCCCCACCACGCCGCCTTCGTCCAAAATGTCCTGCTGGCGCAAAATTTCATATTCCAGGGCCCGCTGCACGTTTTTGAAGGAATTGAGGTTTTTCAGTTCCGCGCGCGCGCCGAATTCCGTTGTGCCTTTTTCGCGCAGCGAAATGTTGGCGTCGCAGCGGAAACTCCCCTCTTCCATGTTGCCGTCGCACACGCCGAGCCAGGTGACGAGGGAATGCAGGCCTTTCAGATACGCGACGGCTTCTTCCGGGCTGCGCATGTCGGGTTCGGAAACGATCTCGATAAGCGGCATGCCCGCGCGGTTCAAGTCGACATAACTGTGCTTTTCCTGCCGGCCGTGGACGCTCTTGCCGGCGTCGTTTTCAAGATGGATACGGGTAATGCCGATGTCTTTCGGGCCGGCGGACGTTTCTATGCGCAGCCTGCCGGGACCGCAGATGGGCGCGTCGAACTGGGAAATTTGATACCCGCCCGGCAGATCGGGATACATATAGTTTTTGCGGGCGAAGACCGAATGCGAATTGATTTCGCACTCCACGGCCAACCCCATGCGCACGGCGTATTCCACGGCTTTTTCGTTCAGAGAGGGCAGCGCGCCGGGCATGCCCGCGCAAACTTCGCATACGCGGCTGTTGGGCTCTCCGCCGAAGGCGGTGGAACAGCCGCAGAAAAGCTTGGACCGCGTCGCCAACTGCACATGTACTTCGAGACCGATAACGGCTTCATATCTGCTCATGTCCATGCCCTTCATTCTTTCAGTTTCGCGTCAAAATACTTGCCCACGCCGTACTGCCCCCTGCGGAAAAATTTTTCCGGCCCGGGCCCGATGATCTGGAGCTCCTTGTTCTGCTCCAGCATTTCCAGGGCAATGTGCATTTCCTTGGTGCAGCCGGTGGAAAAGGTGGCGTCCTTTCCGCTCCAGGCGGGCGGCACCTTGCGCCCCAGCAGGGCGAAGCTTTCCTCGATGTCTTCCATGGTCTGGAAACGCCAGATATCGATGAAATTGCTGCGCTGCACCTGTTCCCACATGTACATGAGATCGTCGCCGTCCATACCTTCTTCGAACTGCTCCGTGGGATTGACGATCAGCAGGCCGTCGTTTTTTTCGCGCAGGCGGGCGACAAAGGCGTTGACGAGCTGCACGGCCGTGCCGGTCTGGCCGGGAATGCTGCCGACGATACAGCTGTAGAACATCACGTTTCTGCCGCCCTGTTTGGCCCGGCGCATTTCCTCAATGATGTTCTCGGCCTTGTTGGTCAGATAGACGTCGCTGAACTTGTGGGAACCCTTGGCCTGGGCCTTGGTCTCCATGTGGTAGCTGCCGTCGGGCTCGTTCCAGTAACAGAGAATGTCGCGGGTAAAGCCGTGGCTGCTGCCGAGCAGCGCGCTGCGGTTGCGCCAGCCTTTGGCGATGATGAGATCCGCCTCTTTCCAGGCGCGGGCGAAAGTGACGGAAGCGCGGTGCAGGTTGAGGCGTTCGCGCGTGCCGTCATCAATGACGAGCAGCCTGTTTTCTTGAAGCAGTTGGAGCAGCCTGTTCTTGCCGATCTGTCTGTCGCGTATCACCCGGCCCCGGCTGAGAAGTTTTTTCAGCACCGGATCGCTTTCCGCGTCGTGAATGGTGGGGGAATAGAAGAAAAAATCGCTTTTGGCGGCATAGATTACCCTGTGCCCCATATGCATGAGCCGGGAAATCATGGCGAGATCGAAAACCATGCCCCCGTCGGCGTCGCTCAGGAAAAGAATGGTTTTCCCGCCGTGCTCGTTTTCCGGCCCGAAAACGCTTTTCAGGGGTTTCGAGCGAAGAGCGGCAAGCGCGAGTTCTTCTTCCATGTTCAAACTGGAAGGCGGCGCGCCGATCCATCTGCGCGCCTGCATGGAAAGATACATGTAACGCGAAAGTTCGAGATTGTTCAATTCTTCCCGTATTTCCGGGATGGAAGCGCGCATGCACTCCGGCGGCGGCATGCGCAGAAGGCGCTGCATGCCGGGGTCGTTCAGCAGTTGTTCGGCTTTGGCATTGGCCTCGCGCCGCCGCTTGACCCAGGGGTCGGGCTCGTCCGTCAGAAAAAATACCAGGCCGGTCATGCGCTTCACGAGCCGCGAGGGAATGATCGTCCCCTGACGCACGCTCTGGCGGAAGCGGTAACCGCAGAAACGCAGGGCGCGCTGCCGGCTTTTTTTGTCCCGGCAGGTAAGACGGATGAGCCGCACGATGATGCGCCAGGCCCGGTTGTATTGCCCCTGCAACTGCGCGCTGAGATCCGGGGAAATCAGCATGCGGAAGATGCCGTCCGAACAGGGCAGATAGACCTGATCATCTTCCAGCGCCACCATGAAGCGCAGTTGCTCGGGCGTGGCGATGAGCTCCGGGTTCATGTGGAAGGCAATGTTGTTGTCCGTCATCATGTTGTACAGCCAAGCATCAAAATCCATATCCCGGCCGAGCCGGATGTCGCTGACTTTTTCAATCACGGGCAGTTTACGCATCGTGTTCTCCCCCCGGAGCGTGCGGACTTGTCGGACGTTCGGTCAGAAAGCCGCGCGCTTTCAGCCTGCTGAAATATCCCTCCCGACCCGCCCTGGCGAAGCACACGCCGCCGGGCAGGGTGCGCACCGTTATTTCGTCGTCCGTGCGCAGTTCATATCCTACCTGCCCGTCCACGGTCAGGTGGATGTCCGTGGTGTTGTTGGGCAGACGTATGTGTGCTTCCATGGGATGCGGCAGTACCAGAGGCGGAAAATTGCACAAAAACGGACAGATGGGCACCAGAGCGAGAGCGCTGATGTCCGGATGCACGAGCGGCCCCCCGGCCGAAGCCGCATAACCGGAACATCCCTGCGGTGAGGCCACAATCAGTCCGTCCGCCCGTATGCGGCAAAGGTCGAAACTTTGTATCGCAATATCCAGATTAACGACACGCGCCATGCTGCCCCGGTTGATCACCACGTCGTTGACGGCAAAGCCGGAAACGATCTTTTCTCCGCTCCGATGCAGGTCAAAGGCGAGAGCCGTGCGCCGGAGCTCGAGCAGACGGCCGGCCAGGGCGGATTCCAGCACTTCCCGCCAATTTTCGGAACGGGTTTCGGCCAGAAAACCCACCTTGCCGAAATTGATGCCCAGCAGAGGCACGGGATTCGGCACAAAGCGCCGTGCCGCGTCCAAAACGGTGCCGTCACCGCCGAGCACGACCACAAGCGTATAGGAGGGCAGCGCCGCATACGTTTCATCGGCCTGTACGCAGCGCACGGCGCCGCCGGCGCTTTCGAGCAGCGCGCGGATATCCGCGGCCAGGGCGGAAGCTTCGGGATGGCGGGCTTTGACCACAAGAAGGACGGAATGTTCCGCGTGCGCAAGGCTCATGCGGCAATCCTGAAAAGCGGGTGAGTTGGAAAGCATACCCGAGAATTCATACGCAAAAGCCTTTGAGGCTTCAAGCGATTTTGCAACCTTGTCCTCCATCATTTTTTTGTGTATTCTGAAATATTACCGCCGCAACGCAGCGCAAAGGAAAGGCCATGATCTCGAAAAGCAGACAGATCATTGAACGGCATGCCGAAGAAGGCATGAAGGTGCGCAGGGAATTCTTCGATACGGAGTCAGGGCGCCTGGAAGAATGCGCCCGACGCATCGCCGTTGCCCTGGGCAAGGGCCGCAAGCTGCTGATCTGCGGCAACGGGGGCAGCGCGGCCGATGCCCAGCATCTGGCCGGCGAATTCGTCAACCGTTTTCTCATCGACCGCCCTCCCCTGCCCGCCATCGCCCTGACCACCGATACCTCCGTGCTCACCGCCGTGGGCAACGATTTCGGTTTTGACCAAATTTTCGCCAAGCAGGTGCTTGCTCTGGGGTTGCCGGGAGATGTGCTGCTTGCCGTATCCACCTCCGGCAAAAGCCCCAATGTGCTCGCAGCCCTGCGCGCCGCCGCGGAAAAAGGCATGCGGACCATAGGCATGAGCGGCCCTGCGGGTTCCGGCGGGGAAATGGACGAACTCTGCGACATCGTGCTGCATGTGCCGCATGATTCCACTCCGTTGATACAGGAAATACACATCTGCGCGGGACATTTGCTCTGCGCGCTGGTGGATCACTTCCTTTTCGAAGATGTCATGGCTATATTGCCTGATCTGCGCGGGGACGCCGCGCCGTAGAATATTTCAAACGCCCCGCGGGGATTTTCCGCAAATCCCCGCCGCGAAACAGTTGCAGGACGGATTTTGTCCGCCGGCACGCACCTGGTTCATGCGTACCATCCCGTAAGGAGATATCATGCCCATTTATGAATATCACTGCCCCACCTGCGACAAAGAGTTCGAAGAACTCGTGCGCGGTGATGAAATTCCCCCCTGCCCGTATTGCGACGGCAACAAGAGCGAAAAACTCATGTCCCGCCCCTGTTTCCATGTTTCCGGCGACGGCGGCGGCGACTATGCGCCGCCTTCCGGCGGGGGCGGCGGCTGCGCCGGCTGTTCCGGCGGCAATTGCGCGACGTGCGGATAGCAGGGCAGACCATGAAACAGATCCGCATCGCAACACGCGGCAGCCGCCTTGCCCTCTGGCAGGCCGAACACGTCTCCGCGCGCCTTCAGACCCTGCATCCCAGTCTGGAAATACAGTTGAACATCATCAAGACCCAGGGGGATATCATTCTTGATGTGCCTCTCGCCAAGGTGGGCGGCAAGGGCTTGTTCGTCAAGGAAATAGAGGAAGCCCTGCTGCGCGGGGACGCCGACCTGGCCGTGCACAGTATGAAGGACGTGCCGGCCGAACTGCCTGAAGGCCTCGTTCTCGCCTGCATTCCGGAGCGGGAAGAAGCCTGCGACTGCCTGCTTTCCGCGCGTTTTTCCGGCCTGGAGGAATTGCCCCGGGGCGCGCTGGTGGGCACGAGCAGCCTGCGCAGGCAGGCCCAGCTGCTGCGCCTGCGGCCGGATCTGCGCATAGCCGCCCTGCGCGGCAATGTGGATACCCGCCTGCGAAAACTTATGGAAGGCTCGTACGACGCAGTGGTGCTCGCCGCCGCCGGTTTGGCGCGCCTGGATCTCAGCGCCCCGCACATGCAGATGCTGCGGCCTCCGGATTTTCTGCCCGCCGTGGGCCAAGGGGCGCTCGGCATCGAATGCCGGGAGGACAGACAGGAAGTGCTTGATCTGCTGGCGCCGCTGGAGCACCGCGCCACCCGTATCCGTGTGGAGGCCGAGCGCGCCTTTCTCGCCGGCCTGGACGGCGGTTGCCAGGTGCCCATAGCGGGACATGCCGTGATGCAGGGGGAAGATTTCATGCTGGACGGCCTGGTGGCGGATGTGGACGGCACAGGGCTTGTGCGGGCTTCCATCACCGGCAGGGCCGAAGATGCGGCGCGCAGAGGCGGCGAACTCGCGGCCCTGCTGCTTGAACGCGGAGCGGAACATATTTTGAAAAAACTCTATGCAGCGGAACGCGCATAGGCTGCGGATAGCGACGCATGAAAAAAATTTCTTCCCTTCCCTCCCATGCCCTTCAGGCCCGGCTGCCGGAAAAGAGCATCCCCTGGGAAAGCAGCGCCGCCGCGCCTGCCCGTTTGAAAAACAACGGCATGAAGCACCATACCCAACCGAGGGCTCTGCAGACCCTGGAACTGGCCCTGCACATCCGCGCGGGCGATTATCACGTCTACCTTTCCGGAGAGGCCAATCTGGGACGCGGCTACATGCTGCGCGACTTTCTCGAACCCAGGGCGCGCAAGGCCCCCACGCCGCCGGATCTGATCTACGCCAACAATTTCGCCGATCCCGACAGGCCCCTGCTCATTTCCCTGCCCGCCGGCCAGGGCGAGAAGCTCAAAAAGGCGCTGGCCGACGTGCTGATCAAAGTGCGCAAGGAATTGCCCGGTCGCTTTGAGGCCGACAGCTATGTGGAGCGCCGCGCCGGGCTGATGGACAAGTTCCAGAAGGTGCGCACGAAACTGTTGCGCAAAATGGACGCCGTGGCCGGTACCCAGGGCTTTCATCTTGATTTCGACGAACAGGGCAGCCTGACGCTCTACCCTCTCGTGGAAGGCAAACGCCTGAGCGAGGAGGAATTTGACCGCCTGGACAGCCGCATGCGCCAGAACCTGAAGCGCCGGGGAGACTCGTTGCTGCACGCCATGGCCGGCCTTATGCGCCGCTTGAGCCGCGCGGAACAGGATTTCAAGGCCGATGAACGCGACCTGGAACGCGAAGTGGTGCGCCAGGTGTTGGATGCCCTGCTCACTCCTCTGGAGGAAAAATTTCTGCGCGCCTGCCCCGGCGATGACCTCTGCGGGTATTTCGCGGCGCTGAGGGCGGATATTCTGGACAACCCCGAGCAGGTGCTGCCCAAGGAGCCCACTCCGCTTCAGGGCGGCGATTCCTCCGCGCCGACGCAGGATTACGACCCCTACCGCTATTCCCTCAACCTGTTTGTGGACAACAGCCGCACTGTGGGCGCGCCCCTGGTGGCGGACGATCATCCCACCGCCTCCAACCTGCTCGGCTGCGTGGAGCGTGAAGCGGAAATGGGAGCCCTGGTCACGGACTTCACCCTGATCAAGGCCGGCAGCCTGCACCGGGCCAACGGGGGCTTTCTGGTACTGCACATAGAAGACGTGCTGCAGCACCCGAACGCCTGGGAGGGCCTGCTCCGCGCCCTGCGCTCCGGTCTGGCCCGCATCGAGGAAAGCGGCGAAGCCGATGCAGCCGCCCGCACCAAGGGCATTGAACCCCAGGCGTTGCGTCTCGACCTCAAGGTGATCCTCATCGGAAGCGAAGCCCTTTACGAAACCCTGCTGCTCAATGACGACCGCTTCGCCAAACTTTTCAAACTCAAGGCCCACATGGCCGAGGTCACGAAGCGCGATCAGGCCGGGCTGCGCGTGTATCTGGGCCGTATGGCGCAGATCATAGAAGAAGCGGCCCTGTTGCCTTTCGAGCGCGGCGCGCTGGCGCGGCTGGTCGATTTCGGATCCGAACTCAGCGAGGACAGGAAAAAACTCTCCTTAAAATTTCCCCTGTTGCGCGAACTCATGATCGAGGCTTCCGCTCTGGCCGGCATGGCCGGAAAACAGAGCGTGGACCGGGAACGCGTCGAGGCCGCTTTGGAAGCGCGCATCTATCGCTCCAATCTGGCTGAAGAATTGTTTCTGGAGGAATACGACCGCGAACTCATCAAAGTGCGCACCTCGGGCGAGGCCGTGGGCCGGGTGAACGGCCTTTCCGTCACCTGGCACGGCAATTTCGAATTCGGACTGCCGCATTGCATTTCCTGCACCGTGGGCGTGGGGCACGAGGGCATCATCGATCTGGAGCGGGAGGCGGAACTGGCCGGTCCCATCCACACCAAGGCCATGATGATCCTCAAAAGCTATCTGCTGGATCAATTCGCGCACAACAAACCCCTTGTGCTGGCCGGCAGCCTGTGCTTTGAGCAGAATTACGCCGGCATAGAGGGTGATTCCGCCTCCGGCGCGGAGCTTGCGGCCCTGCTTTCCGCCCTGGCCCGCACGCCCGTGCGCCTTTCCTTGGCCTTTACCGGCGCGGTGAACCAATCCGGGCAAATCATGGCCGTGGGCGGAGTGAACCGGAAGATCGAAGGCTTTTTCCAGGTCTGCGCCCGACGGGGCTTGAGCGGCGAACAGGGCGTGCTCATCCCGCACGACAACCTGGATCACCTCATGCTTTCACGCAGGGTGATTGAAGCGGTCGAGAACAAGCGTTTCCGCATTTATCCTGTGCGCCACATGACGGAGGCCATGGAACTGCTTACCGGCCTGCCTGCCGGGCGCAGGAACAAAAACGGCCGTTTCACCCCCGGCTCCCTGTACAGTCTGGTCGACAGCCGCCTGGTGGAAATGGGCGAACTCGCGGCCAGGGCGTATAAAAAAACGGCCGGAAAGCGACAGTGAACGGCGGGCAGCGCGTTCTCGTCTATGGAACGGCGCTGTTGAGCGTCATGGGGGTGGCCTGTATACTCCCCGTGCTTCCGTTGTTGGCGGATTATTTCGGCATTTCCGATTCCGCTCTGGGTGTGCTGATTGCAAGCTTCACCCTGCCGGGCATCTTTCTCACACCCCTGTGGGGCATGCTTTCCGACCATCTGGGCCGCAGGCGCGCGCTCATTCCCTGCCTGCTTTTATTTGCGGCCGGGGGCGCGGGCTGCCTGTTGGCAACAACCAAAGGACAAATCCTTTTTTCCCGCGTTGTGCAGGGAGTGGGCGCTGCCGGCCTGGGCACGCTGTTCAACACCCTGGTCGGCGATCTCTGCCCTGAAAAAGACGAGCGGCTGAAAGAATTGGGCCGCACCATGATGCTTGTGGCCGCGGGCGGCGCGCTTTTTCCGGCAATCGGCGGACTGTTGGGCGAAGTACACCTGAAAGCGCCCTTCCTGCCCTCCCTGCTCGCCCTGCCGCTGGCCTGCATCGCCTTTTCAAGCCATCTGCCGGAAGGGCACATTGAAGAACGCAGCCTGAGTGCCTATGCGCGGGAAGCCGCGGATACACTGCGCGATCCGCGCAACCTGCGGCTGTTCGGCGTGTCCTTTATCATTTTCGGCATCCTGTACGGACCGATCATCACCTATTTTCCCTTGTTGGCCCATGCGAATTACGGCGCGACGCCGCCGCAGATCGGGCTTATTTACGCCGCAAGCCTTTGCGGCATCGCCGTCGGCGCGATCGGCACGCCCAAATTCAGCGCGCGTCTCGCCCCGCGTACTCCCGCCCTTTTCGCCGCCCTGCTGTTCTGCGCCTCCATGTTGCTCATGCTGTGCATCGACGCCCTCTGGTACGCGGTTCTGCCCCTGCTTTGCTACGGGCTCGGGCAGGGTCTGCTCTATCCCTCCACCATGTCCGCCCTTGCCGGAGACGCGAGATCCACGCGCAGCATCGTGCTGGCCGCCAACGCGACAAGCGTGCGCCTGAGCCAGAGCCTGATGCCCAACGTCTGCGGAGCGTTGTTTGCTCTGCGACATTTCGAAGGCGTATATCTGTTCGGCTTCGGCATGGCCTGCCTGCTGTTCTTTCTTGCGCCCCGATCTCCTCTTTCCGGCAGAAAAGGCGGTTGACTTCGGATCTTTCGCCCGGTACAAATTTCTTTTCACACTTCCACAGGATGCTTTCCCGCATGTCTGCCAACAAAAAAGAACTCCTGCTTCAGGCGGCCAAAGAGTTGTTCGGCCAATACGGCTATGCGGACACCACATTCAAGAAAATTTCCACCCGTGCCGGCGTGGCGCTCGGGCTGCTGACCCACCACTACGGCAACAAAGAAAAGCTCTTTCTTACTGCCGGGCTGGATGTGCTGGAAAATTTCCTCACAAAGCTGCGCGCCGCCTGCGCCGAGGGCAAAACAGGCTATGAGTCGGTCGAAAAATTCTGCAAGTCCTATCTGGAATTTTCCATTGACCCGGGCTCGAACTGGCTGGTGCTGGTGCGCTGTTCGCCCTACAGCGACATGAAGACCACCGCGGACAGAGACATCATGATCTCCGAATTCATCAAGGTGCCGCAGGAACTGGAACGCGAAATCCGGCGCGGCATGGAAGACGGCAGCATACGCGAACTGCCCGTGCATGAAACCGCGCAGATCATCCTCGCGCTTATGGTAGGCTCAAACCGCACCCGCACCTTGACGCCCTATGCGCCGCCCCGGCTGTACGACGAAGTGATCACGTTCATTGAACGCTCGATCCGGGCGTGAATCCGGGGCGCGTCAAGCCAGAACCTCCCTGCGGCCGCGCAGACGTTCCGCTTCTCCTTCGCGAATGCTTCGGATCTCGCCGCCGTGCAGCACCTTCATGATAACTTCCGCGACGTTACGCGCGGAGTGCATGCGCGGAATGAAGACGAAATCGGCCCCCATGTCGTACAGACGCAACGCGACCGGTATTCTGTTCGCCGTCACGATGCAGTATGATTCCGGGCATTCCCGCTTCAAATACTGCAAGAGCCGCTCGTTGGTCGTGCCTTTGAGAATGCTGTCCGTTATGGAGCACACGATCACCCGGCTGCTTCGCAAACCGGCGTGGCTCAGCGTGTCATGCGAGGCTATGTCGCCGTATGTGCAGCACACGTTGCGCCGCGCCATCTCCGCATAGACCGCCGGACTGAAGTCAATAACGCGCACCTGCTCTTCCGGGCGCGCGCCGTGCGCGCGGCAGAGATCTTCCAGCTCGCAGTAAATCGAACTTGATTCCTGAAAAAATCCCAGAAAGGTCACAGGATTGGAATTGCCGTGTTCGGAGGTTTCCTCTTCGGCGTCGCTGATGTCCTTGAAGCCGCGGGCGCGTAAAAAGCGGCTGATGCGCTGCTGCAAAATATGGCTCGCCTGCACGGCATATCCGGTGAAAATCGAGGTTATCGTGAAGCAGATGGTGAGAATGCCTATGAGTTCATTGCCGACATGCCCCATTCCCAGGCCTATGGAGGCAATAACCAAAGAAAATTCGCCCAGTTGCGCAAGGTTGATCGAGGTAAGCGCCGAGACGCGCAGGCCGCTGCCGAGCAGATAAAGCACGGGAAAAACCGAAAGGAAGCGGGAAACAACCAGAAAAAACGCCGTAAGCAGAGCATAGCCGAGCATGGAGGGGGTCGGCATGGGGATCTGCATGCCCAGGCCCACAAAAAACAAGGTGGTGAAGAAGTCGCGGATATTGATGACTTTCGCTATCACATCCATATTATAAGGGAATGTGGAAAGGCTTATGCCGGCCACCAGTGCTCCCATTTCCCTGGAAAGATGCATGGCTTCGGCAACCCCGCTGACCAGAAAACACCAGGCCACTGCTGTGGTCAACATGAGTTCGGGCGTGCGGGCGATGGCGGCGAAAAGCCTGGTGAGCACATAGCGCGCAAAGCAAAGGCTGCCCACGACCAGGGCCGCGCCTTTGGCAAAAGACAGCAGAACAACAGTGATTTTGGGATCAAGGAGATTGGGCTGCACGGAGAGAAACAGGATGGCCCATATGTCCTGAAACACCAGCACGGCAATGGTGATTCTGCCCGCCAGAGTGGACAGCTCCCGCTTGTCGTACAGCAGCTTCACCACGATCATGGTGCTGCTCAAGGCGGCGGCTACGGCCATATACAGCGCGTCGAAACGTCCCTGCCCCAGAGCGAAGCCCGTCAGCATGAAAAAGGGCAGGCCCAGCACAACACACAGCAAAAATTGGGAAAACCCGCTGATAAACAGAGTTTTCCCTGATGCCGCTATTTTTTTGACGTCGATTTCAAGGCCGATGATGTAGAGCAGCAGCACAAGGCCGATTTCGGAAATGATTGTAACGGCTTCTTCGGGGATCAAACCGAAACCTATTTTTGATCCCAGCACTATGCCGGCGGCAAGGTAGGCCATAATCAGGGGTTGGCCCAGGCGATGCGCCGCGATTGCCAGCGCGGCCGCAATGACTACCGCAAGTCCGATGGCGGTGAGAAGATCAACATGCACAGCGGACTCCTTATGTTGGGGGGCGAACGCACCGCGTTTTCACCAGATCGCAAATAAGGGAACAGGAAGGCATTTCATCGGGCACCGTATACACTTTCTCCTTTTTCAGCAATGCGGACGCGTCTTCTTCGCGTACAAGCCTGCAGCGCAGGCCGCAGCCCACGGCAAAGGGAGGCAGAAGGCGCAGCCAATCCGTTTTGGCGGCAAAAACAATACGGCCTGCAAGAGAGGCGCAGGCCGGGCAAAGCGGCCAGACGGCCTCATAACAAAAGCCTTTTGCCGCCCCGCGCTCCAAAGCGTCCATCAGGACGATGGTTGTCCGCATTTCCACGAACAGGCCGTCCATAAAACGGTCGATGCCCATCTCGTCCAGGCCGCATTCCTGCAGCAGCACCCAGACAGCCTCGCCGGACAGGCGGCCGTAGAGGGGATGCCTGTTGCGCAACGCCTTTTGCTGCGCCGGAGTAAGCGCGTCGTAGGCCTCCGGGTTCATCCCCAGCGTTCCTTCCATTCGGCCAGCAGACGCAGAGCGTCCAGCGGCGTGAGCTGTTCGGGATCGACTGCGCGCAGAGCCGCGGTCAGCGGATGTTGCGGCGGCGGAGGCGGCGATGTTTCCGCGCGGGAGGGGGGAACAAAACCCGGCAACGGCAGCAGGCCGGGCAGGGAAAGGTCTCTGGGGCGTTTTTTCTCCAGGCCGGCAAGCAGTTCCCTGGCCCGTTGCACCACGGTCTGCGGCACGCCGGCCAGGCGCGCCACTTCAATGCCGTAACTGCGATCGGAAGGGCCGGGCACGAGGCGGTGCAGAAAAATCAACTCGCCCCCATGTTCCCTGATGGCGATATTCATGGTGAACACGCCGGGCAACGCGCCCTCCAGCGCGGTAAGTTCATGGTAGTGTGTGGCAAAGAGCGTGCGCGCCGTTCCTTTTCCGCGTCTGGCCATGTCCTCGGTTACAGCCCAGGCCAGCGCCAGGCCGTCATAGGTGCTGGTGCCGCGTCCGATTTCATCCAATATCGTAAGGCTGCGCTTGGTGGCCTGGCGCAGGATTCGGGCGCATTCCATCATTTCGACCATAAAGGTGCTCTGTCCCTGCCCCGGATTGTCGGATGCGCCCACCCGGGAAAAAACCCGGTCGATCAATCCTATCTTCGCTTCCGAGGCGGGAACGTAGGAGCCCATGTGCGCCAAAATGCAAATAAGGGCCGTCTGGCGCAGCACTGTGGACTTTCCCGCCATATTCGGGCCGGTGATCAGCGCCAGGTTGCGGCCCGGCGCAAGCGTGAGACCGTTCGGCGTGAACGCGGCACGGCCCAGACTCTGCTCCACTATCGGGTGCCGGCCTTCGCGGATGACAAGTTCCGTGCTCTCGTCAAGTTTCGGACAAACCCACTCAAGGCGGCGGGCCGTGTCGGCCAGGCATTGGAGATAATCGAGCCGGGCGATAAGTTCCGCCATGAAGATCAGACGGGGCCGGGCCTCGGCGATGCGTTCGCGCAGATCCTGGAAGAGGCGGAATTCCAGGGCGCAGCGCCGTTCGGCGGCCGAAAGGATTTTTTCCTCCAAGTCCTTGAGCGCCGGCGTGGTGAAGCGCTCGGCATTGGCCAGACTTTGGCGGCGGATAAAATGCTCGGGCAATTTGCCGTCCGCCGGTCCGGCCGCCCTGGTCAACTCGAAATAATAGCCGAACACCCGATTGAAGCCGAGCTTGAGCCTGGCAAGGCCCGTGGCGCGCTGCTCCGCTTCCAATACCTCCTTCAGACGCTGTTCGCCGTGTTCGGCGAGATCGAGCAGTTCATCAAGTTCGGCGTCGTAACCGGGGCGGAACAGGCCGCCTTCCGTCACCGCCGTGGGCAGGGAATCGGCCAGGGCTTGCGCGAGAATCTCTTCATATTCTTCAAGACCATCCCACAGATCCGACATACGGGCCAGAGCGACGGGCAGATGCGCGCCGTCCCGGTGGGCCTGCGTGGCGTAGGTTCCGGCATCGGGCGATAGAGCCAGGGCCTCCCGCACGGCGGGCAGGGCGGCCAGGCTTGCGCGCAGGGCGGCAAAATCCTTGGGAGCGGCGCGGTTGAGGCTGATGCGCGTACTCAGGCGTTCCAGGTCGTATACCGTTTCCAGCCCGGCGCGCAGGGCTTCGCGCACTCGTTCCGCTTCGATCAGAAAACTTACGGCATCCTGGGTTTCGAGTATGGGCGCGAGTTCGCGCCAAGGGTGACGCAGGCGCTCTTCCAACAGGCGGCCGCCCATGGGGGTCAGGCAGCGATCGATCAGCGCGCGCAGGGTCCCCCGGCCTTTTTTGCCGTCCAGAGTGGAAAAAATTTCGAGATTGCGCTCGGTGACTTCGTCAATAATGAGGTGTTTATCCAGATCCAACGGTTTGAAGGGCGCAAGATGGCGCGTTTCCCGCAATTGGGTCTGGGCCAGATAGGCGACAAGCGCGCCGCAGGCCTGGATAAGTTCGGGCTTGCCGCGCAGGCCGAGGGCCGCGGGTTCTTTCACGCCCTGAGCCCTGCACAGGCGTTCTTCCGCCTGTTTGAGAGCGAAGTGGCTCCTGAACGGCAGGCGAACCAGAGGCATGTTTTCCGGAAAGAGCGAGGGCGGCGGGCGCAGATCTTCGGGCAGCAGGAGTTCGCGCGGAGCCATTTTGCGCACCCACTGCCAGAGTTCGGCCTGCCGTGCGCTGTACAGGCCCGACCATTCACCCGTGGATACATCCGCCCAGGCGAGGCCGCCCCGTTTTTCCGTCTCGTTCCAGCACAGCGCGCCGAGGTAGCTGTGCCCGCCCGGAGTCAGATTTGAGTCTTCAAACACGGTACCGGGCGTGATTATGCGGGTTACGGCCCGTTTGACGAGTCCCTTGCTCTGCCTGGGATCTTCGATCTGGTCGCAGACGGCGACGCTGTAGCCCTTGTTTGTCAGTTGAACGATATAGCCTTCGGCCGCATGCCGGGGCACGCCGGCCATGGGCACGGGATCTTCCGCGCCGGGATTGCGGCTGGTGAGGGTAAGGCCGAGGGCGCGGGCGGCGAGTTTCGCATCTTCAAAGAACAGCTCGTAAAAATCCCCCATGCGGTAAAACAGCAGTGCATCGCCGCACTCGGCCTTGATGCGCAGATACTGCTCGAACATGGGGGTAATTTTGGGGACGCTGCTCATAGCTGTTTCGTCCCGCAAGACAAGACCGGGATTTCCGTGTTGCGGGAAATCCCGGTAAAGCGTCGGGATTCGTGAGCCGGCAAATTATACGTTCTTGTCGGGATCCGGGGCGCTGATATCGTTCTTCGGCGCTTCCGGCTTTTTCAGGGCAAGCTTGGCCTTCAGGCCGCCGACGGGGGCGGGGGCGGGCTTTTCTGCGCTGAGCTTGGCGACTTCTTTTTCCAGATCGCGAACCCTCCATCGGGCCTTCATCAGCTTGGCCGAAAGAGAGAGTTTGTCCCAGAACAGCAGCGCCATGGCACACAGCGCTCCGAGCAGGAAGCCGGCCAGCAGAATGAAATAGGTGGGCAGGGGCGCGGGCTGGAAGGGAGGAAAAAAGAAGAGGTTCAGTTTAAGAACCATGTCCTTGGCCAAAGTCTCCTGGTTCTGGAAAAGGAAGATCATGGAAAGGAAAAAAATCAAAACCAGCAAAAGAACCTTGATATAGCGCATGCTTTCCTCCTCAAAGAACGTTAGTCGTTATAAACCGCTTCCCCGCGCTTGTGGCCGCGCCGGATTGAGTGCGTCGAAATAGGGTTTGAGCATGTCATATGTGATCGCCAGATGCTGGGGAATAACGCGGGTTTCGCCCGCCAGGGCCATGAATGAGGAATCGCCGTGCCAGCGGGGAACGATATGAAAATGCAGATGTTCACGTATGCCGGCTCCGGCCGCCTCGCCTATGTTCAGACCGACGTTGACCCCTCCGCAACGCAGGCTTTTATATAAAATTATGGAGCATTCGCGCAGCAAATCCATAATTTCATGGCTTTCTTCCGGTTCAAGTCCTTCCGGCGTCATAAGATGCCTGTAGGGAGTCACCATGAGATGCCCGCAGTTGTACGGGTATTTATTCATAATGACAAAAGCGCGTTCGCCCCGGTACAGCACAAGGCGCTCCCTGTCCTCTCCCGTGTGCTCGGGCAGGCAGAAAACGCACTCTTCCGGCTTGGGAGCGAGTATGTACTCAATGCGCCAAGGCGCCCAAAGCACTTCCATGCGGCATCCTTACAGCATGTGTTTGCTCATCTCGGAAGAGCGATTAACGACTGCAGCCGTCAAACCTTATACGTCTCGGCGCCTGGGAGCAAGCTTTTTCAAAGGTGTGGGATGTTCTTCCTGCGAAAATTGCCGGGCCAGCCTCATGGCCAGAATGCGCTGCAGTTCCGGCGAATCCGCCCTGCCGTCCAGTTTGGCGGCCAGCACCTTGCGCATGATGCGCCCGAACAGGGGGCCGGGCGAAAGGCCCAGGGCGATGAGTTCGCGGCCGCTGATATCCACTTTTTCAAAACGCCACTGGGTGATGAAGTGCGACAGATTCTTGCGCATGTCTTCGGATTCGCTGCGCCCCATCATGAACAGCAGCCCGTTCAAGGGAATGCCGGAAAGCAGATCGTACAGTTCGCTCACAGGTCTTTTCTGCCGCTGCCAGTACTCCACGCGCGGATACGCGGCCCGTATGCGCTCGCGCAGAACCAAACTTTCTTCCTTCTGCTTATGCGGCAGGCCCAGGCGTTCGAAAACCGAGGCGGCATCCTGGTAACTTAAGCCGCGGCATAACCCCAGCAGGTAAATGTACCAGGGATCGGGGGATTCCGCGAAAAAAAGCAGGCGATACCAGTCGAGCACACCGCGCAGGGAATGGAGCAGCGCAATCTTGGACGGACGAAGATCCAAAAGGGGGTGGACGGCCTGCAGCAGATCAAAGCTTTCCATGCGCTCCAGGCAGGCAACGGGATTTTTATCCTCACAAATCATCTTGAGTTCGTGGAAAAGGCGCGGACCGGAAATCTTGTCGATGAGCCGCAGCCCCAGAGCGCTTTTGATCAGGCGATCCGCGCCGGGGCTGAGGCGAAAGCCGTAGCGCTGCTCAAAACGCACGGCGCGCAGCATGCGGGTGGGATCTTCCACAAAGCTCAAAGTGTGCAATACGCGGATGAGCTTGTCTTTGATGTCGCGCTGGCCGCCGAAAAAATCCACCAAATGCCCGAAGGCTCCCTTGCTCAGGCGTATGGCCAGCGCATTGATGGTGAAATCCCGACGAAAGAGATCCATTTTGATCGAGGAAAGTTCCACCGTGGGCAGAGCCGCCGGGTATTCATAATATTCCAGGCGGGCTGTGGCCACGTCGATGCGCGCCTCCGCGCCCTGCGGATCGGGATAGAGCACCAGCGCGGTCAAAAACTCCTTATGCTCCCGCACGCGGCCGCCCAGGGATTTTGCCAGTTCCCGCGCATAGGCGATGCCGTTGCCTTCCACCACCAGGTCGACATCGTAGTTCGGCCGTTCCAGCAGCAGGTCGCGCACCATGCCGCCCACCATGTAGACGGGCAGACGCATCTTGTCGCCCAGTTCCCCTGCCAGGCGCAGCAGTTCCATATAGCGGGCGGGGAGACGGTCGCGCATGAGCTTGTTGACATCGCGCTCCCGGCCGCCGGCTTCGCGCAGGGGAATGGAAAGACGGCCGGGTTCTTCGGCAAAGACGTTGATGAGATCCGTGCGCGTCACTACGCCGATGGTCTCCTCCCCGTCCAGCACGGGCACCAGCCGCTGGCGTCCGGCAATGATGATGTCCATGAGATCGTGGAGCGAGGCGTTTTTTTGCACCGTAAGCACCGTGCGGCGCATGTAGTCATATACCATGAGATGATCGAGCCCGTGCACCACGGCGCGGGAGGCGGTCTGCAGATCCAGCAGGCCGATGCAGAGTTTCGCGCCGGTTTTGAAGACCGGCACGGCCTTGAGGCCGAAACGCTCCATAAGTTCCTTGGCCTCGTGGACGGTGTGATTTTCCTCTATGCCCACCACCGGGGAGGACATATAATCCGCCGCGACCTTGTCGCTGTGGGCCTGGGCGTAGAGCCGGCGAAAAATTTCGTCCCGCACCTGGGGCAGCATTTTGTCGCGCACCGAAGCCGAAGCCGCGTAGGCATGGCCGCCGCCGCCAAGGCTGCGGCAGATCTTTCCCACATCCACCAGATCGTTGCGGCTGCGGGCCACCACCTGCACCCTGTCCCCCATGCGCCCCAGGGCGAAAAGCACCTCAAAACGCTCCATCTCCATAATCTTGTGAGCCAGCGGCGCGAAATCGCCCAGGTAATGCTCCAGCGAAGCCTCGGCCAGCACGACGGGGATGCCGTTGATGTGGTAGGTGGAAGCGGATTCCAGCAGATCATTCAGCACCTGCACGTGCAGGCTGGTCAGTTCGTGCCCGGTCATGTCGGCGATGAAAGCCGGGTCCATGCCGTATTCGCGCAGGGTCGCGGCCGCGTAAAAATCTCGCGCCGTGGTGGACTTGAATGTGAAGGAGCCGGTATCCCCATAAATGCCGAGGCCGAGTATGCTCGCCTCCTCGCAGTTCAGGCGGATGTTGCGCCGCACGATCTCTTCCAGCAGCAGCGTGGCGGTCGCGCCCACGGCATCCACGCGGCTGAAGGCGGTCGGCACGTCGTCCGGGGAATCGGGATGATGATCCCAGGCTTCGACAATCACGTCGCCACGATCAAGCAACTCATGCACATGCGGCACGCGCGGGCGCTGGCGGGTGTCGGCCAGTACAAGGCGCGTGACGGCGCTGAAATCGATCTCCTTCGCTTCTTTAAAGTTATACATGAAGTTCACGTTTTCGTGGAAAAAAATGTGCAGCGCGCGCTCCTGCGTGCCGGGAAAAAGCAGTATGCTGTCCGGATACAGCAGAGACGCGCCGATAAGCGAGGCAAACGCGTCAAAATCCGCATTCGCGTGGCAGGTGATGAGGGTGGAGGGCGCGGTCATGCGTTTTGTCTTTCCCGGCAACGAGGGTGATAGGCATTATGGATACGGCGCAGACGACCGGACTGCACATGGGTATAAATTTCCGTGGCGCTGATGTCGGCATGGCCGAGCAAGAGCTGCACGGACCGCAGATCCGCCCCGCCCTCCAAAAGATGCGTGGCAAAGGAATGCCGGAAACTGTGCGGGGAAACGGCGCGCCGTATTCCGGCCTTGAGCGCGTATTTGCGCACGATCTTCCACAGGGCCACACGGGTCAGGCCTTTGCCGGAACGATTCAAAAAAAGTGCTTCCTCCACAGGCTTGAAGGCGGGCCGCCAACTGTTGATATAGTCGCACAGCAACATGGAGGCGGAGGCATGAATGGGAATCAGCCTTTCTTTCGCCCCCTTGCCGAATACACGCAGCACGCCGCGCTGGCTGTCAAAATCCGCAACCTTCAACGTGCACAGTTCCGTCACCCGCACGCCCGCGCCATACAACACTTCCAGCATGCAGCGGTCGCGCACGCCCAGGCGTTCCCGCATATCGGGCAATTCCAGCAGGGCGGTTATTTCCTCCTCGCTCAGGACCTCGGGCAACAGCAGCGGCAGTTTGGGGCGATCGAGAAAAGGCGCGGGATTGCTCTTCAGCACCCCCTGCTCCGCGGCATAGAAAAAAAAGCCCCGCAACGACGAAAGACGCCGCGCCAGGGACCGGGCCGCATGCTCGCGCGCCCGCAGCCGGGCGAGGTAGAGAAAAAGGCTGTGCTCGTCCAGTTTGTTCAGGGCGCCTTCGTCAGGTTCTTCGTTGAGCAGATCCGCGAGAAAATCGCAAAAATCGGCCATGTCGCGGCCGTAAGCGGCCGTGGTGTTCAAGGAAAGCCCGCGCTCGGCCAGAAGGTGATCCAGCCAGACTTCAACGAGCTTCCGCATCCGTTTCCGGCCTTTTGAACACGATGAAGTGCTCCGTTTCCTCCACCTTGCGCCACAGCCTGCTTACCATGAGCGGCACGGAATAGCGCCGTGAGGCATAGCCGTCCGGGCTTTCCACGTTCAACTGATCGCGTTCCATGAACACGACGATATCCCGATCGACAAGCAATTGATAGGCTTTATCCACCTGCCCGCCTATCCACCAGTCCATGACCCATTCCGAGGGATAGACCGGGACGTCGTTGTTGAAAAAGTAGGCCAGGGGAAAACCCGGCAGGGTTTTGTAGTTCGCGCCCCAGCGTTTGCGCAGCCCGCGCAGTTCGCGCAGTTTGGCGTACATTTCGGCATCGACGTATACGCCGCCGGCCTTGGGATAAATTTCTCCGGCGTCCAGCGTAAGGCTTGCGCGCGGCATGGGCCGTACCGGAAAAACATACGGATACTCATAGCCCACGCGGAATATAATCAATCCGCAGACCAGCATAAGGCAAGCCGTCGCCTTCATGCCCCTCTCCCCTGCGTCGGGTTCGGCAAAGGCCGTGAAGCGCGCATGCGCGAGCAAAGCGCAGAACATGAGCGGCAGCGCGAAAAAAGCCGGTATCTTGTAGCCGCCGCTGATCCCGACAGACCAGGAAAGCGCCAGCGCCGCGCCCAGGGCTATGGAGCTTCTCCACTCACGGGACAGGCCGCCCTGAGATCCGTTTTCCGCCCGCAGTATATCGCGGGCGAAAAAAGCCGGAAAAAGCACGCACAGCCCACCGACAACCATGAAGAGCGTGGGCCAGGAATCGCCGAAGCCTATCCAGGCTTTTTGATCAAAGACATCATAAATATAGATCCCGCCCAGCAGAAGAAAATAGAGCGGTACGGGCTGCGCGATGAAGGGCAGCCGTTTTTTGAGCAGCCGCGCCGCCGCGTAGGGCACAAGCGCCGCGAGGGGCAGATACCAGTTTTGGGTGATGTAGATGAAAATGCCGGCCTTGAGCGCTTCGTTGATGTCGAGCTGCCCCGTGGTCAGCGTGCGGAACGCCTCCCAGGCGTCCAGCATGCGCAATGAGGCGTAATGGGCCAACAGCACTGCACCGATGCCGAACAGGCAAAACAGCGCCTCTCGCCTGCGCGGCCGGCAGAAAAAGACCATCACGGTCACGGCAATGGGCACGAGACTGTAAGATTGCTTGGTGAGCATGCACAGGCCCGCGCACAGCCCGGCAACAAGCGGCAGGCCGGAGATGCCGGCCAGGAGCGCGGCGGAGCCGAAAAACACGCCGTCCACCGTGTGCCAGGGCATGGGCGGAAAACTGTGCACGCCCCAGACAAAACCCAGGGTCGCAAGCAGAGCAACGGGCAGCTTCATGCGCTCGAAATCGAAAATCCGCGCGAGATACAGCGCCCCCATCCAGGCGGCGGCGAGCATTTCGGCCAGAAAGGAAAGCTTGCCCGCCAGCACGGCGATGCGATCCGGAACTGCGGACTGCAACAGTGCATGCCAATATAAAGAAACAGGCGGCGTGATGTAATAGAAATCCCTGTAGGGAATCTGTCCCTGCAGCAGCCGCCAGGGATAGCCGTAAAAGAAGCCGAAGTCCGTGGTGTCCATGCCGTAGGGGGCATAGAGCGCGGCATAGGCAAGGGGAATGCAGACGGCGGCGAGTGAAAGCAACGTCGGTTTCTTCATGGACGACACCTGAACCGGGGCTTGCCTTTTGTGACTGTATATATATAATCAAATATAGATTTTCAATTTACACGTGCGCCACCCCTTCGGCTGTTGCCGAAAAGGCGCGCGCCCGAAAAACCGAGTATCAATTTACGCACCCCGCGACAACAGAAAAGCGAATCATGGCATATTCCTCCCCCATTACGGGAATTCATGCAAAACACGGCCGGCACATGAATATTCTCGTGGTTGACGATCAGGAAAAAACGCGTTCCATCATCGCCTCCACTTTGCACAACTGGGGGTACGCAGTCATCACCGCCCCCGACGGAAGGGCCGCTCTGCAATATCTTGTCGGCGATCTGAATTCCGTGGACATCATGATTACGGACGGGAACATGCCCCACATGAACGGCATGGAACTGGCCCGCAGAACCCGTGAGCTTACAAAAAATTCTTCGTATATCTATATAATCCTGCTCACCATCAAGACCGACATGGCCGATTTCGTCACCGGATTCACCGAAGGCAAGATGGACGATTATCTCATTAAGCCTTTCAGCACGGCCCAATTCCGTCTGCGTCTGGAGGTGGGCGCGCGGCTCGTACGCTCCGAACGCAACCTGCGCTGTTACAACGCCGATCTTGAAGCACAGGTGCGCCGGCAGACCGAAACGCTCAAAAACACGCAAGATGAAGTGTTAAGCCGGCTTTTCACCGCGCTGGAGTGCCGCGACGAAGAAACCGCCCTGCACGTGCGGCGTATCGGCATCATGAGCGCCTGCCTCGGCCGCATGCTCGGCTGGGACGCGGCCAGACGCGATCTGCTGGAAGCCGCCGCCCCGTTGCACGATATCGGAAAGATCGGTCTGAGCGATTCCCTGCTTCGTAAAACCGGAACGCTCGCGCCGGAGGAACAGGAACAGGTGCGGCAGCATACCGTCATAGGCGCGCGCATTCTTGCCGGTTCACACGATCCGGTCATACGGACGGCGGAACGCATCGCTCTCTCCCATCACGAAAACTGGGACGGAAGCGGCTATCCGCAGGGGTTGAGGGGAAACAAGATCCCCCTGGAGGCCCAGTTGGTTTCCATTGTTGATTCTTACGACGTCATGCTTTCGGACAGAGCATACCGCAAAGGCCTGCCGGAGAGAGAAGTGCTGCGCTATATACGGGAGCAAAGCGGATACAAGTTTTCTCCCGCGCTGGCGCGTCTTTTTCTGGGACGCCTCGATGAGATCAAAGCGCAATGCAGCAGGGATGTGGCGCAGTTTTTCACCCGCCGCTAGCCGGCGCCGGCATACGGTTGCCTTGCGGATTGCCGCCCGCGGCAATCCCGCGGCAGCGATGTGCAGGCGAATCACGGCGGAGCGACTGAACAGGTTCACCGTGAATCCGCTTTAAAGACCGCCGAGGCAGATCATGTCGGCGCTGTTTCCGGTCAGGCAGGCACCCCCCGCCGGAGTAACCTCAAAGGTGTTCTCCACACCCACCATGCCCAGGCCGGGCAGGCCGATCTTGGGCTCCACGGCAATGACCATGCCTTCTTCCAGCGGTTCATCAAAACGGCGCGCCAGCACAGGATGCTCATCGATCACCAGGCCCACGCCGTGCCCCAGAAACTGCACCTTGTTGCCGCCCAACCCCATAAAGCCTTCCGCAAAACCGGCCGCGGCCGCCTGTTTCCACGCCGTTTCCCACAGTGCCGAGGGAGGGATGCCCGGGCGCAGGGAGGAGGCCGCCTGGTCGTGGATTTCCATGCACAGATCATAGGCCCGGCGTACGACGTCCGGCACGGATGAGGCCGGGCCGGGCCAGTACATCTGGGTTTTATCGGTATTGTAGCCTTCATAGCCGAAGCCCACGTCCAGCATGAGCATTTCATCGTCCTGCCAGACTTTGCCGGCGTGCCCCATGAAGGGCACGGCCGGGTGCTCGCCCTTCAGGCCGAGGGGCCCGTTGTAATGGCTGGGGTAGTTGCCGTTTTCCCCTGCCGAGACATGGCCGAGAAAAACATCTTCCCCATAGTTGCCCATACGCAGCACGCCGCAGTGCCCCAACTCGAAGAACACGTTCCAGATGAGATGGGAAATTTCCCGCTCGCTCATGCCGGGTTTGAGTTTTCCGGGCAGAATGGTGCACAGGCCTTCGTGATGCCGAGCCCCGCAGACGCGCATTTTTCCCAGTTCCCATGGGCTTTTCACGCTCCTGACGCGCAGGGTGAGCTGGTCATCGGACACAAAACGCACACCGGGCAGGCGGCTTTTCAGCAAATCGGCAAACGACCAGGGCAGGCCCGACATTTCGGCGGCGATGACGGGGCTGAGTTTCACTTCGGCCTGGGCGCAAAGCGCTTCAATTTCGGAATAGGAACGAAACAGCGCAACCCGCGTATCCGGGCTTTCCAGCACGCAACGCTCCAATCCTTTGCGCACCAGAAGCAGGGCTTCGCCTTCCCGAGGCAGCCAGAGCAGCCCGTTGGCGAAAGTTCCGGTCAGATAATATATGGTGAGGCGGGAAAAGCACATCAGGCCGCCCGCTTCGGGAACGCGTTCGGCAAGCAGTTGACGACAGCGTTGCCGGCGGGCAATGCATTCGGTATTCGGCAGGTGTTCGCCGGCGGTAAACATACGGCCTCCTCAAAATATGTCGACATGAGTGCATACCGACGATGCAATGCATATCATGCCGGCACGCGGCTTGTACATGCCGGCGGCAGAGCCGGAACGGGCGCTTTTGCGAAATTTATCCGTAAGACCGTTGAATGCCTTGCACAGATGCGCCGAACGCGCTAAAACGTGCCCTGCATGTGCTTTGCGCCCATACTGCGAGGTTGCCGTGTTTGACGATACGATCCGCGATCTGCTCCTTTCGGCGAAACATATCGCCGTCGTCGGGGCGAACGACACTCCCGGCAGGCCCGTGGACGGCGTGGGCCGTTATCTGCTCGAAGCCGGCTATGCCGTATGGCCGGTGCACCCCGCGCGCCGTACGGTATGGGGTCTGCCTGCAGTCGCCCGGCTTGCAGATCTGCCGCAACCCGTGGACATCGTCAACCTTTTCCGCGCGCCGGAAGCCTGCCCCCCCCATGCGCGGGAAGTCGCGGCCCTGCCCTGGAAACCGGCCGCATTCTGGATGCAGTTGGGCATACGCTCCGCAGAGGCGGGCGCCCTGCTTGCCGGATTGGGCGTCGCTGTTGTGGAAGATCTGTGCATCATGGTGGAGCACCGGCGCCTTTGCGGCGCGACGCGCCCGGATAGGGTATTTTGACATTAAGGAATTTCATGTCCGCTTCCCCTCCCGTCCCTTCCGCCTTTGACTGCCGCATGTGCGGTCAGTGCTGCCTGGGCAGGGGGGGCATAGTGGTGGGGCCGCGCGATCTGCTCCGCCTGTGCGCGTATCTCGAGATGGACGCGGAAAGCTTTGCGGCCGCATATGCGTATATGCAGAACGGCAAAATGAAGATACACAACGGAGCAGACGGTCGATGCACATTTTTCGCGGACGGCCAAGGTTGCTCCGTGCATGAGGCGAAGCCGGACATTTGCCGGGCGTGGCCTTTCTTTCGCGGCAATCTGCTTGATGCGGAAAGTCTGGCCATGGCCAAGGAATTCTGCCCCGGTATCCATCCCGACGTCAGCCATGCGGATTTTGCGCGCGAAGGCCTGCTGTACCTTGAAAAACACGGACTGCACGCTTCGGATCCCTCGCGGGAAGCGAACGCCCTGCTGCGGATAAAGCCGTGAAACGCCGCAAGCAGGAATTATCCCCGGCACAGTGCTGGGCGGCCCTGGATTTGGAACAGGGCGCTTCGCTTGACGACATCAAGCGGGCGTACAGACGGCGCGCCTTTGAACTGCATCCCGACCTTAATCCCGACAACCCCCGCGCGAATTACGAATTTCAGATACTTAACGAAGCCTATGTCATCCTGTCAAAACTGTCGGATTCCCAAGAACAGACCGACAAAACCTCCAAACAGGAAAAGGACGCCAAGGCCGAACACGGCGCGGCCAAAAACGGCAACGCCCGCCGCGAAACTCCGCCCACAGGCAAGCCGCAGCCCGACGCCGAACGGGAAGAAACACGGAACAGGCAGGAAACCCGGCAGGAGCGCGCGGCGCACGCCGCCTACGCCAAAGAAGAGGATGTGCTGCGGGATCTGCTCAACGATCCCTTTGCCCGCAGGGTATTTGAGGACATCTATGCCCAGATGCGCCACCAGGAGCATTTTTCTCCTCCGCCCCCTTCCTCCTCTCCTCCTCCGCCGAATACGGGAAAGAACAAACTCATATTGAACAGAGCCGAGGCGGACTGGAGCGCGATCAAAAACGGGGCGGATCTCAGCCAGGGCATCGGCAAGGCGGTCAAGGGCTGGGTGCGCAGCCAGATAGACGACCGGCAGACCGTCCAGCTCGCCGCCTCCATGCTGGTGCCGGGCGCGCGCATCCGCCTGCAGATCCGCCGCGGCATACGCGACGATCTCTCCACCGTCGAAATCACCTTGCCCAAAGACTATGTGGCGGGCAAGCCCGTGCGTCTCAAGGGCATGGGCAGGCATATCGGTCCCTGGCAGGGGGATCTTTATCTGACCCTGCTTCCCAAAGAGTAATCATTGCTGCGATACAACGCAAAAAACGCCCCGCGGGGCGTTTTTTGCGTTGTGCGCGACAGCGCCGATCAATAGGCCTTGATGTATTCGTCCATGTTTTCAGCGGAGCAGTTGCGGCTCACCCAGAAGGCCGAGGCCCAGACCATGAGCGCGGTGGCCTGGGTATCGTCCAGGCGTTTGACCTTGGCTTCCAGGCTGGATTTGCTTGCCCCGTGCTTGACGTGCAGGTTGGCCACGTCGCAGGCGTCGGCGATGCGCAGCAGCAGGTAGCTTTGCCGCGTGTGATCGGGCAGCAGCTTCAGATCCTTGTGCGCCTCCACAATGGTCTTCAGTTCCGCGCCGCTGAAAATGCTTTTGATGGAATTGATGGCACGGAAAAAAGTATCCACCGCCCAGGGCAGAAGAAATTCGGCGCCCGCGCTCTTGGTGCGGAAATAGTCCTTGAGCCATCTTTCCTGTTCGTCGCTGATGCGGGCTGCAACCTGGGGCATATTTCACTCCGTCATGAAGTCCGTTTGGAGTGCTGTACGCCGGGTACGAAAAAAAATCAAGATAAAATCTAGAAATTTTATCCGACGAGCCTGAACTTTGCGGCAACATTCCGCCGCTTCGGAAATATCGAACGTGAAAAACCCGACATACCGCGTTTTCTCCAAAAGCCGACGGGATTTTTCAAAAAGCCTCCCTCTATGAGACTGGACTGCGAACACAGGCTGAGCTATATGCGAGCGAGACCTTCGCCCCCATCCTCAACTACCACAGGAATCTTGCATGGAAAGCGCAGAAATCGCCAAAGCCTTCATCTCCGCCGCTGCGAATACCCTGTCCACGATGGCCGGCATAACTCCGGAGGCCGGCACGCTCTTTGTGAAACAAAACCACGACGCATTCGGGGAATTCTCCGCCGTTATCGGCGTAACCGGCGAACACAAAGGCAGCATCTGCCTCACCTTCACAAGGGAGGGAGCGCTGTATGCGGCGCGCGCCATGCTGGGCGACGCCGTGGAAGATCTTGAACAGGACGCCGTGGACACCGTGGGAGAAATTTCCAATATGGTTTCCGGTCAGGCCCGCGCCATACTCGCCGAACAGGGCGTGGTGCTTCAGGGGTCAACCCCGACCATCATTACGGGTGAAAAGCACCGCATCACCCATCTTTCAAAAACGCCGGTGCTGTGTATTCCCTTCACTATGCAGGAAGGCGGCTTTACTGTGGAATTCTGTCTGGAATAGCTGTTTCCCCTCCTCCACCCCTTGTGCCGCCGAGCCCCGGATTTTCCGGCGGTTTTTTTTGCCCCGGAAAAACTCACTGGCCCGCGGGAGCGCGGGCGCGGGCCGGGTATGGGGAGGTAGCGGACGACCTCCCGGACAGAGGGTGGAAGCCGAAGAAAAAAAAGCGTATGGGGCTCATTTTTACCCGATCGGGTAATAGATTTTTTTCGTGACCACGTACAATCAGTCGACCATATCGCACACCATAGTCGCATCGCTGTAAAAGGAGCGCCGTTGTCGCCGCGTCTCCGGCCTTTCCGTGTTTTGTACAGCGTGTTCCGGCGTCAACCCGGAGATATTCAGGCAGGTTCGCCCGCCCGGTGGTTCCCCATGTGCCCTCAGGTGAAACAACGAGGAGGTTCCCGATGTCCCGTGCCGTTCGCGTTTTTCTGTGTGTCCCGGCTTTTTCCCTGGCCCTGCTGTTTTTTGCGGCGGGGCCTTTGTTCGCCCGCGACGACGCGGCCACGGCCCGCGTGCATGCGCGGCTGAACAGTCCCGAACGTGCGGCGGCCATCGAGGAGGCCAGACGCATCGACGCGGAGGCGCGGGCGGAATTCGCGGCGAAAGAAGCGAGA
>JAVBNZ010000080.1:0-17319 GCA_031551145.1 Desulfovibrionaceae bacterium
TTCGCGCAAAAATCGCGGGTGCGGGTGTTCGCGCCGAGCAGCGCATCGGGCGCGCCGCGTTCAATGACCGCTCCGCGCTCCATAAAGAGGATTTCATCGGCCAGGGCGCGGGCGAAGTCCATTTGGTGGGTGGCCATGAGCATGGTCATGCCGGCCCCGGCCAGCTCGCGGATCACGGCCAGCACTTCGCCCACGAGTTCGGGATCAAGCGCGGAGGTGGGCTCGTCCAGCAGCATGACCTTGGGATCCATGGCCAGGGCGCGGGCAATGGCCACGCGCTGCTTCTGCCCGCCGGAAAGCTGGGCCGGATACAGGCCGGAACAACGGGCCAGACCCACGCGACCCAGCTCTTCCAGGGCGCGATCCTTGGCCTGTTTGCGGGAAAAGCCGCGCACCCGGCGCAGGCCCACGGCCACGTTTTCCTCGGCGCTCAGGTGATCGAAGAGGTTGAAATCCTGAAAAATCATGCCCACCTGGGCGCGGAAGGCGCAAAGCGCGCGCTTGTCCGAGGCGTCGAGCGTTTCGCCTTCAAGCTCTATGGAACCGGAATCGGGCCGGATGAGGTGGTTGATGCACTGGAGCAGGGTGCTCTTGCCCGCGCCGGAAGGGCCGATGACAACTTTCAGCTCGCCGCGCAGCAGATCGAGGCTGACGTCATCAAGGATTTTGCGCCCGCCCAGAGTGAGGCGGATGTGCTTGACGCGCAGCATGCACTCCGGGGTCGGATTCATCAGGCGTGGGCTCCCGCGTATCCGGGCACGGCGAGCGCCCGTTCAAGCCTGCGCAGCAGCGCGAGGCCGGCCAGGGTGATGACGAAATAGAGCAGTCCGGCGAGGAGGAAAAGCAGCAGGTGCTCATGGGTGCGCGAGGCCACAAAGTGGGTGCGGGCCATGATTTCCTGGGTGCCGAGCACAAAGCAGATCGCCGAATCTTTGAGCAGAATGGAAAATTCGTTGGCCCAGCCGGGCAGGGAAAGGCGCAGGGCCTGGGGCAGGATGACGGCGCGCACGGCCGTTGCGTCGCTCATGCCCAGCGCGCGCCCGGCCTTGAGCTGACCCTGGGGCAGGGAGAGTATGGCCCCCCGGAAGATTTGAGACTGGTAGGCCGCGCTGGTCAGGCCGAGCACGATGCAGGAGGAGAAAAAGGCGTTGATCGGCAGATCAAGCGAGGCGAACAGCCCGAAGTAGAAGAGAAAGAGCAGCACGAGTATGGGCACGCCCCGGAAAAACCAGACGTAGAGTTCGGCCGCGCGGCGCACAAGCGGACGGCCGTAGACCTGGGCCAGGGCCAGCGGCATGCCCAGAACCAGCCCCAGAGCCAGGGCCAGCACCACGATGCCGACGGTGACGAAGGTGCCGCCGGCAATGTAGGGAAACGCGTTCCAGACGGTTACAAGATGATCCACGCGTTTTTCTCGTTGGCCCCCACAAGTGGGGGCGCGGTATTATTGAAGCGATTACTCCGCCTCGATCGGAATCCGCCGGGGCCGCCGACGGACGCTGATGTCCGGGCGGCGGAGGCGGTTTGTCGTCAGGCGAGGAAGGCGTATTTTTTATTCCGGCGGGCAGGACTCTTCAGTCCGCCCCCGGAATAAAAAATGCGCCTGACAAAGCATCACGGCAAACCGACCCGCCGCTTAATCCAGAGGTTTGACGTTGTACTTGTTCTGCAGCTCCTTCCAGAACGGATCGGCCAGCAGCTTCTTGTAGCCTTCGTTGATCAGCGTACGCAGTTCGTTGTCGTCCTTGCGCACGGCCACGCCGAAGAGCACGGGATCGCCGTGCGGGCCGACTATGGTCACCTGCCGGCCCTTGGCGATCGCGTCCTGGGCGGGCAGGGAATCCATGAGCGCGGCCGTGATGCGGCCGTTGTCGATGTCTTCGATCATCAGGGGGGCGGAGTCGTAGAGCCGCACTTCGAACTTGTATTTCCTGGCCTTCTGTTCTCTGATCAGGGCCGCGGCTTCGTTGGTGCCGCGCTGGCCGCCTATTTTGAAGTCCGAGTTCAGGATGGCCGGCACGGTGAGCTTGGCGTCCTTCTTGGCGACAAAGACGTTGTAAAGCTTCCAGTACGGATCGGAAAAAGCGACCTTTTGCGCGCGCTCGGGCGTGATGCTCATGCCGGAGCAGACCATGTCGATCTTCTTGGCCAGCAGGGCGGGGATGATGCCGTCCCAGGCCACGGGCATGTGGCTGATCTGAACGCCCATGGTCTTGGCGATCCAGTCCAGGGACTCCACGTCGAAACCGGCGGGTTTGCCGGTTTTTTCGTCAACATAGGCAAAGGGGGGATAGTTGGCGTCTATACCGTTGACGTAGCTCGCGGCGAAAGCCGGCGCATTGAAGGCGAGGACGCAGAGCAGGGCGGAAAGCAGGATTCTTTTCATGGCGACTCCTCATAAAGTCTTTGTGCGCGGGCCGCGCCGCCCGGGCCGGGCGGCGGGAACCGTGGAACTATAGCCGCTTTTTCTCCCGCGCTCAAGCCGACTGCCGGGAACGCACATCAGAGAAATTTGTGTCGCCCAATTTTCCGGGATGTATTCCATTGCTTGCATATATAAAAATAAATTACACGAGGTTATCAAGCAGCGCAGAAAAAAACAGGAGAGATGTGCATGTTTCGTAATTTGCCAGCATCATTGCGTTATAACGAATTGCCGCAGGGATATAACCCCCTCAATCCTTGGGAATACGATCTTACCGCCCCCAAACGCAAAAGGATCGCCGACACCCTCTGCAACTATTTAAAAAAATGCGAAATCAGACAAGGTGTAATATCGGTTAATGCGGGGTGGGGCATGGGGAAAAGCCTGTTTTTGCGCATGTGGCAAGATGATCTGCTGAATCAAGGCGTTGCTTGCTTGTATTTCAACGCTTGGGAAAATGATTTTGCGGAGGAGCCTGTATTTTCTTTTTTGACGACGCTCGAACGGCAAGCGCGAGATATCAAAGAAAAATTTGATGAAGCAACAGGCAAGACGGAACAAAGCGACAGCAAACAAACACCACGCGAGCAATTCCTTGAACGGCTTTGTACTGCCCGCAGTAAGGTAAAAGACATGGCTAAAAAGGCCGTCCGTCTCTCGCTCCCTGCATTTAAAAAAGTAACTCCAGCCGTTGCGAGTGCGGCGATGACATGGGCTGCCACTGAATACGGAACGGTGAATCACATGGTGCCCCCAATAGCAGTAATGGCAGGCAAAGCAGTTGAAGGTGTACAGGATGCATGTAGCACCTCCTTCGACAGTCAGCCTAATGCAGTCGATGCGGAAAAAACTGCTCAGTCCATCATAGCATCATTCTCTGATCGCGCAGATCAAATGCGCGAGTTCAAAAAGTTGCTTTCAGAATATGCCGCAATTCTCACTACAGATCAGGACCTTCCTTTATTTATTCTAGTTGATGAACTAGATCGGTGTCGTCCAAATTTTGCCATCACCTTACTTGAAGAAATAAAGCATCTCTTTTCTGTGCCCGGCATTGTCTTCGTTTTAGCTACCGAAAAAGAGCAGTTGGCAAATTGCATAAGTGCCACGTACGGACTTTCAAAATGTGGCGCCTTGGTCTATCTTGATAAATTTATTGACATGAATATCGAGCTTCCAATACCAGACGTTGAAAAATTTTTAAATAATCTAAATACATTTGTACGCATTCCTTCCCATAATTTTTTCAAACACGCACTGCTGTCATTTATAAAAGAAAGTGGCACTGATATAAGTATGCGTGGCATTGCTCAGGTGATGATCAAACTTGGATTTGTAAGCGCCCAATCTCCAAATACAATGGAACAACTTACAATTGCAGCACTGCTTATTTTCATGCAAAATGGGCGCACACTCGAAGAATCATTCGAGCTTATTTCATCACTAGGGAAAAAATATGAGAATATTATTGAAGATACAGAAAAGATGACCTACAGGAATATAGGCAATGTTATTTTAGCATTATGTGCAAAGCGCCTTGCAGGATTACCATTTCCTAGTAATCTGGAAAAACCATTCCATTTGAGCCTAGATATGCAGCATCTTGTGCAAAGCTTTTCGTGGGGAGGAGGTGATTGCGGCAAAAGATGGGCAAATGAGCTACAACAATTCTTAGGCATCGCCTATCCAATTTCTTTGTGATAAGGTTAAGCCGCAGCAAACGGAGCGCCTGCGGCACTCGACTTGCGTAGAATTTACCGCCGGCGCTGTTCCACTTCATAGGCGTCGGCGGCCCTGGCGAGAAAACCCGAACGGGTCATGCCGGCCGCCTCGGCCTTGCGGTCGATTTTGTCCAGCACATGCTGCCTGAAGGAGATATTGATGCGGCGCACCCGGCGGTTCAGTTCCGGCGCGGGAACAAGATGCATTTCAACTCCTTCGGGCACGGCCTTGCCGGAAGCCGCACAGCCGGCCTGAAACTTCGCCCAGGCTTCCGCGCGGCCCGAGGGCGCGGGAACGGGGTCGTTGTCGTCGGCAAGCCCTTCAAGATGAACTTCCAGCGCGGCCACGGCATCGGTAAAGGCTTCCTCCAGGGTGTCGCCCCAGGGAAAACAGCCCGGCACGTCGGGAAAGAATACGGAAACTTTGCCGTCATTCGGCACAAACACGGCGTAGTACGCATGCATCCTGTTCATATCCACCTCTTTTGCCCGAGCATCATCAAAGTTTTATCCCCGCCTGCTCTTCTATGCTGCGCAGCGTCCATTCGGGGATGTCGCTGTTGCCGTGATCGGACACCGTCACCTTGCCTTTCTTTTCCGGATGCCGGAACTGTCTGTGGCTCGTGCCCTTGCGCTTGAGCTCATACCAGCCGTCGGCCCGCAGCTTTTGCATGACTTCCCTTGCCTTCACATCCCATCTCCTGTCGCTTTTGAATACACAAAAATTATCCATACGACAAGTTTTGCGCAAAAAATGGAGAAGCATCAGCCCCGCGCGATTCTGCAAAAATTTTTCTTGCGGAAACTTTTTTTCGAGGATAGGGTGACAGACTTCGATATTGACAGGAAGGACGCTCAGCCGTCACAGTCCCAGGAGCGCCCGCGTATAACAGATAAAACAAGCCACAGGCAAGAGCCGCACCCCCGAAAAGAATCGGGGGGAGTGGGCTCTTTGCGTGTCTTGCTACAGCCTGTCGAGATAACAGCTCGAAAAAGCAGGCTTTTTTCGTGTACGCCGCCAACCGCCACCTATTGAGGTATACAATGGGTCAGCTCAGCAAAAAATTTGGTAAAATTGATGTTTCCCTCCCCATCCCCCACCTTCTGAACCTTCAGATCGACTCGTACAAAAAATTCCTCCAGGAAGGAGCCCCCGAGCGCAGGCCGGACGAAGGCCTGGAGGGCGTGTTCCGTACCGTGTTTCCGATCGAGGATTTCAACCGTACGGCCAGTCTGGAATTCGTGGGCTACGAGATCGGAGAGCCCAAGTACGACCAGGCCGAATGCATTTCCAAGGGCCTGACGTATGAGGCCCCGGTGCGCATCACCGTACGCCTGGTGGTGTATGACGCCGACGAGGCCTCCGGCACCCGCAGCATACGCGACATCAAGGAGCAGGACATCTATTTCGGCACCCTGCCCCTGATGACCGAGAAAGGCACCTTCATCATCAACGGCACGGAGCGGGTCATCGTCAACCAGCTTCAGCGCTCGCCCGGCATCATCTTCGAGCACGACGCCGGCAAAACCCACACCAGCCGCAAGGTGCTCTATTCCTGCCGCGTCATCCCCATGCGCGGCTCCTGGCTCGACTTCGACTTCGACCACAAAGACATACTCTACGTGCGCATCGACCGACGCCGCAAAATGCCCGCCACCATCCTTTTCAAGGCCATGGGCATGAGCAGGACGGAAATCCTCGACTATTTCTACGCGCACGAGGAATATCACCTGGACGAGGGCGGCCGCGTGTTCTGGACGGTGCAGAAGGAAATGTACCGCAAGGAAAACGCCTTTGCCGACATTCTCGACTCCAAGGGCGCGCCCGTGGTCAAGGCCGGCAAGCCCATCACCAAGCGCGCCTGGCGCCAGATCTGCGAAGCCGGCACGGCGCGCATCGAAGTGGCGCCCGACACGCTCGAGGGTCTGGCCCTGGCCAAGGACGTAGTCAACGAAGCCAGCGGCGAAATTCTGGCCGAGGCTTCCGACACCCTCACCCCGGCGCTGATCGAAAGCCTGCGCGAAGCCGGCATAAAGCGCATTTCCGTGCTCCACACCAGGGGCATGGACACGTCCTCGTCCATTCTCGACACGCTGGCGCTCGACCGCACCACGGACAAGGAAAAAGCGCAGGAGGAAATCTATCGCCGCCTGCGTCCCTCCTCCCCGCCCACGGCGGAAATCGCGGCGAGCTTTTTCGACAACCTCTTCCGCAATCCCGACTATTACGACCTCTCCCCGGTCGGCCGCTACAAGCTCAACCAACGCCTGGGCATCGACACCAACCAGGATCTGCGCACGCTTTCGGACGAAGACATCCTCAAGGCCATCAAGGAGCTCGTGCAGTTGAAAGACCTGCACGGCCCGGCCGACGATATCGACCATCTGGGCAACCGCCGCGTGCGCCTGGTGGGCGAACTGGTGGAAAACCAGTACCGCATCGGCCTGGTGCGCATGGAACGCGCCATCAAGGAACGCATGAGCCTGCAGGAAGTCTCCACGCTCATGCCGCACGATCTGATCAATCCCAAGCCGGTGGCCGCGGTGCTCAAGGAATTCTTCGGCACCTCGCAGCTTTCGCAGTTCATGGATCAGACCAACTCGCTTTCGGAAGTCACGCACAAGCGCCGGCTCTCCGCCCTCGGCCCCGGCGGCCTGACCCGCGAGCGGGCCGGTTTTGAGGTGCGCGACGTGCACACCTCGCACTACGGCCGCATCTGCCCCATTGAAACGCCGGAAGGCCCGAACATCGGCCTCATTGTCTCCCTGACCACCTACGCCAAGGTCAACGACTTCGGCTTTATTGAAACCCCCTACCGCGTGGTGCGGGATACGCAGGTTACCGACGAGGTCATGCACCTCGACGCCTCGCGCGAGCAGGGCGCGGTTATCGCCCAAGCCAACTCCCGCATGGAGGACGGCAGGCTGGCCGACGAATACGTCACCAGCCGCGTGGAAGGCGAAGTGGAAATGGCCCTGAGGGAAGAAGTGACCCTTATGGACATTTCGCCCAGCCAGATGGTCTCCATCTCGGCCGCGCTCATCCCCTTCCTGGAGCATGACGACGCCAACCGCGCCCTCATGGGTTCCAACATGCAGCGCCAGGCCGTGCCCCTTCTGCGGGCCGAAGTGCCGCTGGTGGGCACGGGCATGGAAGTGGACGTGGCGCGCGACTCCGGCGCCTGCATCGTGGCCGAGGAAGACGGCATGGTCCACTACGCCGACGCCGACCGCATCATCGTGGCCTATGAAAACGGCCTCTATCCCGAACGCGGCGGCCTGCGCGCCTACGACCTGCTGAAATTCCACAAGTCCAACCAGAACTCCTGCTTCGGCCAGCATCCGAGCTGCCTGCCCGGCCAAAAGGTGCGCAAGGGCCAGATCCTGGCCGACGGCCCGGCCATCGCCAACGGCGAACTCGCCCTGGGCAAGAACCTGGTTGTGGCCTTCATGCCCTGGTGCGGCTACAACTTTGAAGACTCCATCCTCATCTCCGAACGCATGGTCAAAGAAGACGTCTTCACTTCCGTGCACATCGAGGAATTCGAGGTTGTGGCCCGCGACACCAAGCTGGGTCCGGAAGAAATCACCCGCGACATTCCCAACGTGGGCGAAGACATGCTGCGCAACCTCGACCCCAGCGGCATCATCCGTATCGGGGCCTATGTGAAGCCGGACGACATCCTGGTGGGCAAAATCACCCCCAAGGGCGAAACCCAGCTTACGCCGGAAGAAAAGCTGCTGCGCGCCATCTTCGGCGAAAAGGCCAGGGACGTGAAGAACACCTCCCTCAAGGTGCCGCCGGGCATCGAGGGCACGGTTATCGACGTCAAGGTTTTTAACCGCCGCTCGGGTGAAAAAGACGAACGCACTCTGAATATCGAAGGCGCCGACATCGCTGCCCTTGACCGCAAGGAGCGCGACCACGCTCAGGCCCTGGGCGATAAAACCCGCGAGCGCCTTGCCGCCAGACTGATCGGCAAGCAGATCGCCTCCACCATCACGGGCAAGAAAAAGGGCGAAGTGCTGGCCGAGGCCGGCGCCGGCCTGACCCCCGAACTGCTGGAGCAGCTTCCGATCAAAAAACTGGCCGGAGCCTTTAAAGCCAAAGAAAACAACGATATCGCCGCCGAAATCCTGGCCGATTACGACCGCGCGCTGGAACTGCTGAAAGCGCTGTACGAATCCAAGCGCGAAAAGGTCACTGAAGGCGACGATCTGCCTCCCGGCGTCATCCGCATGGTCAAGGTCCACATCGCGGTCAAGCGCAAGCTCTCCGTGGGCGACAAAATGGCCGGGCGCCACGGCAACAAGGGCGTGGTCTCCTGCATCCTGCCCGAAGAGGACATGCCCTTCTTCAAGGACGGCCGGCCCGTGGACATCGTGCTCAACCCTCTGGGCGTGCCCTCGCGTATGAACATCGGCCAGATCATGGAAACCCACCTCGGCTGGGCCGCCAAGGAACTGGGCCGCCGGCTGGCGGAACTGGTCGATTCGGGTGCGGCGCAGAACGTGCTGCGCGACCGGGTCAAGGCGGTCTTCGGCTCGGCCGACATCGCCAAGCTGGTCGACGAACTGGACGACGAAGCCCTGTGCAAAGCCGTGAAAAGCCTGCGCGGCGGCATCATCACCAAGACCCCGGTCTTTGACGGCGCTTCGGAAGAAGAAATCTGGGCCTGGCTCGAACGCGCCGGCCTCGACAACGACGGCAAAACCGAACTTTACGACGGCCGCACCGGCGAACCCTTCAAAAACCGCGTCACCACGGGCGTTATGTACATGCTCAAGCTCCACCACCTGGTGGACGAGAAAATCCACGCCCGCTCCACCGGCCCCTATTCCCTCGTCACCCAGCAGCCCCTGGGCGGCAAGGCCCAATTCGGCGGTCAGCGGCTCGGGGAAATGGAAGTCTGGGCGCTCGAAGCCTACGGCGCGGCCTACCTGCTGCAGGAATTCCTCACCGTCAAGTCCGACGACGTGACCGGACGCGTGAAGATGTATGAAAAAATCGTCAAGGGCGACAACTTCCTCGAAGCCGGTCTGCCCGAGTCCTTCAACGTCCTGGTCAAGGAACTCATGTCCCTGGGCCTCAACGTCACGCTGCACCAGGAAGAAGGCAAAAAGCGCCCGAAGCGCATCGGATTCATGAATCAGATGTAGTTTTGGGGAGAATGCGGGGGAGGGGGCTTTTGTAAAAGCCCCCTCCCCCGTGCCCCTCCCGCAAAACTTTTTAACGGCGTAATGACGTTGTTCAAAGATAAAAGTTTCGGCGCCGCATAACGACAGGACGATGCGGCATAACGGAGGGGCGAGTTTTTGCGTCAGGCAAGGAAGATGAAGTTTTGGGCGATGGGGCCGGCATCTTTCGTCCTGCTCCATCGCACAAAACGAGTCTGACGCGGCATCACGCAAAAAGACGCCCCTCCACAGGAGAAATATATGAGCTTGGATGACCTGTTTACAGCGCGCGGCGCATCCGCGAATATCCCCAACATCCGCAACCTGAAAGCCATCCAGATTTCCATCGCCTCGCCGGAAAGCGTGCGCGAATGGTCGTACGGCGAAGTGAAGAAGCCGGAAACGATCAACTACCGCACCTTCAAGCCGGAGCGCGACGGCCTGTTCTGCGCCAAGATCTTCGGCCCGGTGAAAGACTATGAGTGCAACTGCGGCAAGTACAAGCGCATGAAGCACCGCGGCATCGTGTGCGAAAAATGCGGGGTGGAGGTCATCGCCTCCAAGGTGCGGCGCGAGCGCATGGGCCACATAGAACTGGCCGCGCCCGTGGCGCACATCTGGTTTTTAAAAACCCTGCCCTCCAAGATCGGCACCCTGCTCGACATGACCATGGCCGATCTGGAAAAGGTGCTCTATTTCGATTCCTACATCGTCATGGATCCGGGTTCCACCACGCTCACCAAGCGCCAGGTCATCTCGGAGGATCAGTACCTTCAGGTGCTCGACCACTACGGCGAGGAAGCCGTGAAGGTGAGCATGGGCGCGGAAGCCGTGCGCGTGCTGCTTGAGGAACTGAACCTGGAAAAGCTCAGCGTGGAACTGCGCGAGGAATCGCAGGCCACCAAGAGCCAGACCAAGAAAAAGAAGCTCACCAAACGCCTCAAGATCGTCGAGGCCTTTCTGGAATCGCAGAACAAGCCGGAATGGATGGTCATGGAAGTCATCCCCGTCATTCCGCCCGAACTGCGCCCCCTGGTGCCGCTGGACGGCGGCCGCTTCGCGACCTCGGACCTCAACGACCTCTACCGCCGGGTGATCAACCGCAACAACCGTTTGAAACGGCTGATGGAACTGGGCGCGCCCGAAATCATCATCCGCAACGAAAAGCGCATGCTCCAGGAAGCCGTGGACGCGCTGTTCGACAACGGCCGCCGGGGCCGCGCCATCACCGGCACCAACGGCCGACCGCTGAAATCGCTGTCCGACATGATCAAGGGCAAGCAGGGCCGTTTCCGCCAGAACCTGCTGGGCAAGCGCGTGGACTATTCCGGCCGCTCTGTCATCGTGGTCGGCCCGAAACTGAAGCTCCACCAGTGCGGCCTGCCCAAAAAAATGGCGCTGGAACTGTTCAAGCCCTTCATCTATTCAGAACTGGAGCGCAGGGGCCACGCCTCGACCATCAAGAGCGCCAAGAAGATGGTGGAGCGCGAGGAACTGGTGGTCTGGGACATCCTTTCCGAAGTGGTGCGCGAATACCCCATATTGCTCAACCGCGCGCCCACCCTGCACCGTCTGGGCATCCAGGCCTTTGAGCCCCTGCTGGTGGAAGGCAAGGCCATCCAGCTCCATCCGCTGGTCTGCTCGGCCTACAACGCCGACTTTGACGGCGACCAGATGGCCGTGCACATCCCGCTTTCCATGGAAGCGCAGATCGAATGCCGCGTGCTCATGATGAGCACGAACAACATCCTCTCCCCGGCCAACGGCGCGCCGGTCATCGTGCCCTCGCAGGACATCGTGCTGGGCCTCTACTACATGACCGTGGACCGCCACTTTGAACAGGGCGAGGGCATGATCTTCTGCGCGCCCTGGGAGGTGGTGGCCGCCTATGACGCCGGGCAGCTCGCCCTGCACGCGCGCATCAGGGTGCGCATGCCGGACGGCAAACTTGCCGACACCACGGCCGGCCGCATCCTGGTCAGCGAAATTCTGCCCAAGGGCGTGCCCTTTGAACTGGTCAACTGCGTGCTGACCAAGAAGAACATCGCCCGCCTGGTGGGCAGCGCCTACCGCGACGCGGGCATCAAGGCCACGGTCATCCTCTGCGACCGCCTGAAAGACCTGGGCTATGAATACGCCACGAGGGCGGGCGTGACCATCGGCGTGAAAGACCTCACCGTGCCTTCCAGGAAAAAGAGCATACTCGAGTATTCCCAGGCCGAGGTGGACGACATCGAACGCCAGTACCGCGACGGCATCATCACCCGCACGGAAAAATACAACAAGGTCGTGGACGTGTGGACCAAGGCCACGCAGGACGTCTCCAGCGAAATGACCAAGGAGATCTCCCACGACGTGGTGAAAGACGCGAAGACGGGACAGGAAGCCGTGAACCAGAGCTTCAACCCCATCTTCATGATGTCCAACTCCGGCGCGCGAGGCAACCAGGACCAGATGCGCCAGCTGGCCGGCATGCGCGGCCTCATGGCCAAACCCTCCGGCGAAATCATCGAAACGCCCATCACCTCCAGTTTCCGCGAGGGACTGGACGTGCTGCAGTACTTCACCTCCACGCACGGCGCGCGCAAAGGCCTGGCCGACACCGCGCTCAAGACGGCCAACTCCGGCTACCTGACCCGCCGGCTGGTGGACGTGGTGCAGGACGTGATCGTTTCCGAACACGACTGCGGCACCGTGGACGGCATCGAGCTTTCGCACCTCAAGGAGGGCGGCGACATCAAAACCCCGCTGGGCGAACGCGCCATCGGCCGGGTGCTGCTCTATCCCGCCTTTGACCCGGTGACCTCCGAGCTCGTGCTGCCCGAAAACACGATTATCGACGAGGAAGCGGCCGAAAAGCTGCAGGAGCACGGCATGGCTTCCATCACCATACGCTCGCCCCTCACCTGCCAGTCCGACCGCGGGGTGTGCGCGCTCTGCTACGGCCGCGACCTGGCGCGCGGGCACCTTGTGAATACGGGCGAGACCGTGGGCATCATCGCGGCCCAGTCCATCGGCGAGCCGGGCACCCAGCTCACCATGCGCACCTTCCACATCGGGGGCACGGCCTCGCGCGAAATCGAACGCTCGAGCCACGAGGCCATGCACGCAGGCCGCGTCATCCTCAACCGGGTCAAGGCCGTCACCAACCGCGACGGCGCGCAGCTCGTGCTGGGCAAGAGCGGCCAGCTCACCATCGTGGACGCGCAAGGGCGCGAACGCGAAAAATACACCCTGCCCAACGGCGCGCGCCTGCATGTGACCGACGGGCAGGAAGTGACCAAGGGCACCACCCTGGCCGAATGGGATCCCTTCAACGAACCCTTTGTTTCCGAGGTCAACGGCGTCATCCACTTCACGGACATCATCGAAGGCAAGACCGTGCAGGAAAAGGTGGACGAAGCCACCCGCCAGGCCACCCAGACCATCATGGAATACCGCACCACCAACTTCCGGCCCTCCATCTCGGTCTGCGACGAGGCGGGCTCCGTCAAGCAGCGCGTGCATTCCCAGATGGCGGCCATCTACAGTCTGCCCGTGGGCGCGATCATCATGGTCAAGGACGGCGCGGGCATCGAGGCCGGGGACGTTATCGCCCGCAAGCCGCGTGAAACGTCGAAGACCAAGGACATCGTCGGCGGTCTGCCCCGCGTGGCCGAGCTCTTTGAAGTGCGCAAGCCCAAGGACATGGCCGTGGTTTCCGAAATCGCCGGCACCGTGCATTACGAGGGCGAGTCGAAAGGCAAGCGCAAGCTCGTGGTGCGGCCGGAAATCGGGGATTCCAAGGAATACCTCGTGCCCAAGGGCAAGCACATCACGGCCACGGACGGCGACTTTGTCGAGGCCGGGGATCTGCTTACCGAAGGCTATCCCGAACTGCACGACATCCTGCGCACGCGCGGCGAAAAATACCTGGCCCGCTATCTGGTGGATGAAATTCAGGAAGTCTACCGCTTCCAGGGCGTGGGCATCGACGACAAGCACATCGAAGTGATCGTGCGCCAGATGCTCAAGAAAGTGACCGTGCTGGAGCCGGGCACCACCAGCTTTCTGGTGGGCGAGCAAGTGGACAAGAACGAGTTCAAGCTTGAAAACCAGAAGGTCATGCAGGTCGGCGGCCAGCCCGCCACAGCCGAACCGCTGGTGCTGGGCATAACCCAGGCTTCGCTCACCACGTCTTCCTTCATCTCGGCGGCCTCCTTCCAGGAAACCACCAAGGTGCTGACCGAAGCCTCGCTCAAGGGCAAGCTCGACTACCTGCGGGGCCTGAAGGAAAACGTCATCGTCGGCAGGCTCATCCCGGCCGGCACCGGCTACCGGGAATACGTCAACGGCGAAATCGTCGTGCCCGATCAGAAGGAAAAGGCCGGCAAGTTCCTGGAGGAACTGGAAGAAGGCCCGGTTCTTGTCGATCTGGAGTGACAGATTGCGGTCTTTTTGCGCTCTGCCTTTGTCAGGCGTAGCTTTTTATTCCGGTCGAGTACTATAAGAGTACACTCCCCGCATAAAAAGCCCGCCTTCCTCGGCAGAACACAAAAATCCTCGCAGTCTAAAAGCATTCGAACTATACTGAGGGGGCCGCAAGGCCCCCTTTGTTATTGCACGGCGAGGTGAAATATGCAGGCGCACACGCAGGACATCCGCTGGAAACAACGCTTCCACAACTTCGATCGCGCGTTTGTGCTTCTGCGTTCGGCCCTGGAAGAACGCCGCCTTGCGGAATTCAACCGCCTGGAGCAGGAAGGGCTTTGCCGGCGCTTTGAATTCACCTATGAACTTGCCTGGAAAGCAGCCAAGGATTATTTGCAGGAACAGGGCGTCGTCCTTGACGAAATAACGCCCAAGGCGGTCATCGCCCCGCCGCTTTTGCCGCCGGAATCATTCAGGACGGGCAGGTGTGGGTGGATATGCGCCTTCATCGCAACATGCTTTCCCACAGCTATGACGAAAACGTGTTCCGCGAAGTGTTGCGGGCGGTGGAGCAACGCTATCTCGCCGCCCTCGGCGCGCTGCATACGTGGCTTCTCGAACGCCGGGCGACCGATCTCTTTCCGGTCTCAGCGAAGCCGAGCTTGCATTGCTCCGTAACGCACTGACGGCCGTTCCCCGCCTTACCAAGGCGTGGTTGTTCGGCTCCCGCGCCAAGGGCACGGCACAACCCGCCTCGGATATAGACATCGCCGTGGAAGGATTGGAAGAACATTTGGAAACCGAGGCACTGCGCGAACGACTCAACGAGCTGCCCCTGCCCAACAATGTGGACGTGCTGGCTGTGAAAAAAATACAGAGCGCCGCCCTGCGGGAGCATATCGCCCGTTGCGGCGTATTGCTGTTCGACGGCAGCGGGAAGAAATGCGACTGAGGATAAAATCAAATGATGAATATGAAAAATGAGGTTCTGCTATGATATATCTTACACAAACAGAAGCAGATGCCTTAAGGGAGATGGAAAAATTTTACCTTGGAAATGAAATTTTTTCTTTTCCCGATCTTGGAGGAAGGATTTCTTTTTCTTTATTTTCACATGACAAAAGGGAAGAATTTTTTCTTGATATTTCACGATCGCAAATCGCTCTTAAACATACTTTACAAAATAGAGCAAGGAAAACAGTGATTTTAGCTCGCCTTGATATTGGTGATCCGCCTCACCGCAACCCTGATGGAGAAGAAATTCTTTGCCCCCATATTCATCTATACAAAGAGGGTTTTGGTGACAAGTGGGCGTATACCATACCGGATTCCTTTACTCAGCCAAATGATATCTGGTTTACACTCAACGAGTTCATGCGGTTTTGCCGAATCGTCAAGACACCCCAGATACGTAGAGGGCTCCTTACATGATTAGAGATATCCAGCACCTTCTTGCTGCGTATGCAAAGTGGCTGAAAGATAAAACACAAATTCGCCAAGTCAGAAATCTTTGGGTTGAAATCACTACTCCACACATTGATCGACATAATGACTATTTACAAATATACGCAAAAAAAGAAAATGACGGCTATATCCTGACTGATGACGGGTATATTCTCAATGATTTGGTAATGTCTGGTTGCTTGTTGGATAGTCCTAAGCGAGAAGAAACTCTGAATATGACTCTCGCAGGATTTGGAATACATCGTATAGAAAACAAGCTGCAAGTAGAAGCGACAGCAAATAATTTTCCATTAAAAAAACATAACCTTGTTCAAGCGATGCTTGCAGTCAATGATATGTTTTTTTTATCTTCACCGCATGTGTCTAGTCTTTTTTATGAGGATGTTATTAAATGGCTTGATATATGCGAAATAAGGTATATACCTCGCGTAAAATTTTCAGGAAAAACAGGATATGATCATATGTTTGATTTTGTTATTCCAAAATCAAAAATTCAGCCAGAACGACTGTTGCAAGCTGTTAATACTCCAAAACGTGACGCCGTTGAGTCCTTATTTTTTAAATGGATTGATACAAAAGATGTTCGCTCTCCTGATTCACGTTTATTTGCAATTCTTAATGACACAGAAAATTCTGTAACAAAAACGGTTGAAGATGCTCTAAAAAGCTATGATATCACGCCGGTATGTTGGTCACGGCGAGAAGAAACCCGTGAGATACTGGCAGCATAGCAAAAAAACTCCCTGCGCACCTCCTTAAAAAAAGAGGATCAACCATAACTTAAAATTCTAAAGATATCTTTTATGCTGGCACCTTTTTGTTTCACCGTCCCCCCCGAAGCCAAAAACGAACGCCTGGATCGCTTTCTGGGCAAGCGCATTCCCGGCGTTTCGCGCGAGCGCGTCAAAAAGGCCGTGCGCGAAGGGGCCTGCCTGATCGACGGCCGCGTCTGCACAAGCCCGGCCACGCGCCTGATTCCCGGTCAATGCGTCGAACTGCGGCTGGAGAACGAAAAAAATATCCTCACCCCCGAAGCCGGAGAACTCAGCCTGATATACAGCGACGCCGCACTCGCCGTGCTCGACAAGCCCGCCGGGCTTGCCGTGCATCCCTGCCCTTCCTGCACCGAAAACACGCTCGTCCACCGCCTGCTGGCCCATTTTCCCGAACTCGCCCGCATGGAAGGGCTGCGCCCCGGCATTGTCCACCGCCTGGACAAAGACACCAGCGGCTTGATGCTCGTGGCCCTGAGTGAAACCGCCCGCCTCGCCATGGCCCGGGCCTTCGCCAATCGTGAAGTGAAAAAGGAGTATCTTGCCCTGGTTTTCGGCGTGCCGAAAAAGCTGACAGGGTCTGTCACTGAACCCATCGGCCGGAGCCCGGCGAACAAAACAAAAATGGCCGTGGTCCCCCTGTCCAAAGGAGGGCGCGAAGCGCACAGCGACTATACCACGCTGTTCGCCGATCCTTCCGGCCGGTTCAGCCTCCTGCGTATTGCCATCCATACGGGAAGAACCCACCAGATCCGCGTGCACATGCAGCACATCGGCCACCCGCTGCTGGGTGACGCCACGTACAAACTCCCGGAGCTCCCCCCCCTGCCCGGCCCGAAACCTTCGCGCCAGATGTTGCACGCGCACAAACTCGCCTTCACGCATCCCGTGACGGGCGAGAATCTCTCCTTCCATGCCGCGCCACCGCCGGATTTCGCCTCTCTTGCCCTGGATCTGGCCGCCCCCATGCAGCGGGTCATCATCACCGGGTCGCCCGGCGGTGGAAAATCCACCCTGACCCAGGCGATCCGGGATTCCGGCGCGCCGGTCTGGAATGCTGACGAAGCGGTGCGGCGGTTGTACGAAAAAGGCGCGGACGGCACTCACCTGCTCGCCTCGCGCTATGGAACCCGTTTTGTGCCCGACCTGCCCTCGGGAAACGGGGGAAGTGGAGGAAGCGGAGGCGTTGACAAGAAAGCCCTGTTCGCGGCCATGGCGGAATCCGACGCGTTCCGGCGGGAAGTGGAGCACATGAGCCACCCCCTGGTGTTCCACGATCTTGAAGCGTTCTGGCAGCAGCAGGAAGCGCGGGGCGAGCCGCTTGCGGCGGCGGAGATCCCCCTGGCGC
>JAVBNZ010000089.1:0-5925 GCA_031551145.1 Desulfovibrionaceae bacterium
GTGGACGCGGCCTATACGAGCCAGGCGGCCCTGCAGGCCGACCTCTCCAAAAACCTTGAGGGCATGACGGCCGAATCGGCCATGAACCAGGCCGGGCACACCCATCGCCTGCACAACACCGTGGCCGTGAGCGCCCTGGGCTATGCCTTCGGCAAGGACGCGCCCATTTCCGCCCAGAGCTTCGTGCCGTCCATCCAGTCTTCCTTTCAGGAAGCCAACGCCGTCAGCCGGCAGGGCAATTCCCCGCGTCAGGCCCTGGCCATGGCAGGCAGGCCCGAGCGCGCCGGCAACCGCGACCTGCTTATGGCCACCCCGCCCCCCATGGCGCCGGGCTACAGCGTGATCGACGCCTGGCAGCCGGCCGTGGCCGAAAGCGGGCGGCGTTTCGTCGCGCAGGCAAGCCCGGCCTCTCTCCAGGCGGCGGCCGTGGGCAGCGGCCTGGACGCCGGCTCGATTGTGCCGGGCGTCAAGATCTGGGGCGGCTATGTCGGCGACTTCGCCGGACAGCAGGCCGACAGCGGCTATTCCGGCTACAATGCCCAGTATAACGGCTTTTTGGTCGGCGCGTCCGTCGACATCAACCAGGTTTGGACGGTCGGGGCGTACGGCGGCTGGAGTTCGGGCAGTACAAGCTCCACGGACGGCGTGAAGGCGGAGATCGACTCCGGCACCACCCATCTCGGCGCGTTCGGGCGTTACCGGGATCCGGGCGGCGCGATGGTCACGGCCGACGTTGCATACACCTCCGTCAGCAACGATTCCGACCGCAGCGTGGATCTCGCCGGCGGCCGGCAGCACATGAAGGGCTCCTACGGCCAGCAGGTCATAGGCTTCGGCCTGGAAGCCGCGTACAACTGGGTGCCCGAAGCCGCCCCCGGCGCGAGCGTCACCCCCTTCGCGGCCATGCGTTACAGTCATCTCTCTCAGGACGGCTATACCGAAAGCGGCCCCCTGGCCCTCAAGGTCAAATCCATCCAGAGCGACGCCTTCAACACCACTCTCGGCGTGCGCGCGGCCTACGACATTCCTCTGGGCGAGCAGGCCGTGCTCACTCCCAAGGCCACCGCGGGCTGGCTGCACAACTGGGCCGACGATTACACCAGCGCCCGCAGCAGCTTTGTGGGTTCGCCCGTCACCTTTGAAACCCGCTCCGTGCAAAGCGACCGCGACGCCGCCCAGCTCGGCCTGGGTCTTGACCTGCGCGTGAAGCCGGGCAACGGCGGCTGGGACTTCGGCCTCAAGACGGCCTACGGTGTGGATCTGCGCGCCAAGAGCACGGATCAGACCCTGTACGGCGGCCTGGAAGTCCGCTTCTAGGGACGCTCATTTTGCCGTGATACTGCGTCAGGCTGCATTTCCGGCGACGGTCATGTACCAAAGAGTACACTCCCGTCGCCGGAAATTTGCCTTCCTCGTCTGACGACAAAAGCAGCCACTCCCTGATTCTGCCCAAAATGAGGTACCAGCCGATTTTAGAGCATTTTAACATTGAAAATGTAAAATGCTCCAGCGCTTGTCCGTAAATACGTGGAGCGTGAGCCGAGGACGAGGAAAAGCCCTTTTTTGCGGAGGAAGTGTACTCTTATCGTACTCGACCGGAGCAAAAAAGGGCTTTGACGAAGTAATCGGCCGCGAAACGCGTATTTACGGACAAGCGCTTACTTCACGAACAGCATTTCCTGGTAACTGGGCAGGACCCAGAGATCGTCGGCCACAACGCTTTCCAGCGCGTCGGCCCAGTGCCGCACGTCCAGCATGGCCGGCAGCACGACGTCCCGGCAATAGGCCGCCTCTTCGCCGGGATTGTGCTGCGGCAGTTCCTCCATAAGCTGATCCAGATGTATGACGGCCTGCTGCATGGCGCGCAGCTTGGCGGTGAGATCGGTGAGCGCCACGGCCTGATACTCCATGCCCACGGCCTTGAGGTGCGCGCAGACCTCCGCCAGCTCGCCCTGGTAGCGCATGGCCGCCGGATAGACCACTGTGCGGGCCGTGCGCGCGGTCATGCGGGCTTCGGTGCAGACGGTCTTGCAATACTGCTCCAGATAGATTTCCCGGCGGGCCTTGAGTTCCTGCTTGTTCAGCACCTTCTGCTCGGCAAAGAGATGCAGGGCTTCGGGCGAGGCTATCTGCTCCAGGGCTTCGGGGGCGCTGCGCAGGTTGGGCAGGCCCCGGCGTGCGGCTTCCTTGTGCCAGATGTCGGAATAGCCGTCGCCGTTGAAGATGACGGCGCTGTGTTCCTCGATGATGTACTGGATGAAGCGCTGCACGGCGGCGTTGAGCTTCTTGGGATTGCCGCCGCTTTCGCGCGCCAGGTAATCGGCGGCGAAGCCCAGGGATTCCGCCATGATGGTATTGAGGCAGGTCAGCGAATCGGCCGGGGACATGCTCGCGCCTATGGCCCGGAACTCGAATCGGTTGCCCACAAAGGCGATGGGGCTGGTGCGGTTGCGGTCGCCGGGGTCGGCCGGCAGGGGGGGCAGGGTGTCCACGCCCACGTTCATGATGCGCCCGCTCTTGGCCCCTTTGACGCGGCCGGCCCGGAACTGTTCGAACACGTCGGTGAGCTGGTCGCCGAGGAAGATGGACATGATGGCCGGCGGGGCCTCGTTGGCGCCCAGGCGGTGGTCGTTGCCGGCGCTCGCCACGGTGGCGCGCAGCAGGCCGCCGTATTTGTGGACCGCGCGCATGAGCGCCGCGCAGAACACGAGGAACTGGGCGTTTTCGTGCGGGGTTTCGCCGGGATCGAACAGATTGCCCAGCTCCGCGTTGCCCAGGGAATAGTTGAGATGCTTGCCCGAGCCGTTGATGCCGGCAAAGGGCTTTTCGTGCAGCAGGCAGACCATGCCGTGGCGCTGGGCCACGCTGCGCAGGGTGGTCATGATCAGGTGGTTGTGGTCGGTGGCCAGGTTGCCCGGCTCGTAGAGCGGGGCGATTTCGTACTGGCTGGGCGCCACTTCGTTGTGGCGGGTTTTGACCGGAATGCCGAGCTTGTAGAGTTCGTGGTCCACCTCCATCATAAAGGAGAGCACCCGGCTGGGAATGACGCCGTAATACTGATCCTCGAACTCCTGGCCCTTGGCCGGGCGCGCGCCGAAGAGCGAACGGCCGGTGATGTGGATGTCGGGCCGGGCAAAGGCGAAGTGGCGGTCGATGAGAAAATATTCCTGCTCCAGCCCGGCGTAGGCGATGATCGGCAGCCGGCTTTCAATGCCGAATACTTTCAAAAGGCGGGTGGCTTCCTTGTTGATGGCCTGGTTGGAGCGCAGCAGCGGGGTTTTTTTGTCCAGGGCCACGCCCGTCCAGGAGAGGAAAAGCGTGGGAATGCACAAAAAAGTGCCGTTGGGGTTTTCCATGATGTAGGCCGGGCTGGTGACGTCCCAGGCTGTATAGCCCCTGGCCTCGAAGGTGGAGCGCAGCCCGCCGGAGGGCAGGCTGGAGCCGTCGGCCTCGCCCTTGATGAGCATGGAGGCGGAGAATTCGGCGATCACGCCGCCCTGGCCGTCGGGAGAGAGGAAGCTGTCGTGCTTTTCGGCGGTCAGTCCGGTCAGGGGGTAAAAAACGTGGGTATAGTGGGTGGCGCCCTTTTCTATGGCCCAGTCCTTCATGGCTGAGGCCACGACGTCCGCGATGGCCGGATCCATGCGCTCGTGGAGCTCTATGGTCTTTTTAAGCGAGGCGTACACCGATTTGGGCAGGCGTTCGCGCATCACTCTGTCGCTGAAGACGTTGGAGGCGAAAATGTCCTGGGGCCGCGTTTCGGCGAAGCTCAGGGCCGGGGCCTGAGGGGTGTAGGTGGTGATGGCCATGACGGCGTTGGCGCGTGCGAAATTCTGACTCATACTCTTTCTCCGGAAAATAGGCCGGCGGGGAAAATCCCCGCCGCTTCCCTCGTCATTTGACGGAAAGAATCTCAATATCGAAGATCAAATCCTTTCCGGCCAGAGGGTGGTTGGCGTCCAGCACCAGGACGTTTTCATCCATGTGGGAGATGGTGACTTCCATGTCCCCTTCCGGCGAACTCAAAGAAAGCTGCATGCCTTTTTCGGGCGAGATATGGTCCGGCACTTCGCTTAAAGGCACCTCGAAAAGCAGGGATTCGTCCACATCCCCGTACGCTTCCGCCGCGGGGATCTCCACATGCACCGCATCGCCCGGTTCCTTGCCGAGCAGGGCCTTTTCAAAACCCTCGATGAGCATGCCCGTGCCCATGACGAATTCCAGCGGATCGCGCCCGCGCGAGGAATCGAATTCCATTCCGTCCTGAAGAGTGCCGGTGTAGTGCACGCGGATCGTATCGCCGTTCTTTACAGGCATGGAGACTTCCTTATCTGGTTACAGATGCATCGTTCAAAAAACTCTCGATCGCCTATTACGCAAACATGAGGCAGGGGGAATGTCAACCGACAATATGATTTGACAGGCAGCGGAGATGACTTGCCGAGTATTGTTCCGAATGGTAGCGTGCGCGAAAAATCCGCATTGCGAGGTGTTCATGAGCCTTTCCGCTTCCTCCTACACCGCCGGCGTCGCCTTTTTCGGCGCTTCCGAACCCCACGAGCTTGTCGCCCGCTACGGCAGCCCTCTCTATGTGTACAACGAGAACATTCTGCGTGCCCGCTGCCGCGACCTGCTTTCCCTTTCCGACCACAAGGGCTTTTACGTCAATTATTCCGCCAAGGCCAACTCCAATCCCGCCCTGCTGCGCATCATCCGCGAGGAGGGCTGCCTGGCCGACGCCATGTCGCCCGGCGAACTGCGCATGAACCTGCATGCCGGATACACGGCCGGGGAACTGCTCTATGTCTGCAACAACGTCTCCGCGGACGAACTGAAGAACGCGGCGGATCACGGCCTGGTGGTGAGCCTGGATTCGCTCGCCCAGTTGGAGCTTTTCGGCCGGATCGCGCCCGGCGGCCGGGCGATGCTGCGCTTCAACCCCGGCATAGGCGCGGGGCACCATCAAAAGGTGGTCACGGCCGGCAAGGCCACGAAGTTCGGCGTTTCGCCCGAGGAACTGGACGAGGCGCGCCGCATCCTGACCGCGCACGGGCTCAAGCTGGTGGGCCTCAACCAGCACATAGGCTCCCTGTTCATGGAGCCCCGGGGCTATCTGGACGCCGTGGACTGGCTGCTGGCCTTCGCCGGCGGGCTGCGCAAAGAGGAACTGGCGGCGCTGGAAATTCTGGATTTCGGCGGCGGCTTCGGTATTCCCTACCGCAAATACGGCAATGAGCCGCGTCTGGACATGGCCGGGCTCGGCCGCGAATTCCACGCCCGCATCAGCGCCTTTGCCGAAAAGACCGGCTACGCCGGCCGCTTCTACGTGGAGCCGGGCCGTTATGCCGTTGCGGAATGCGGGCTGCTGCTCGGCACGGTGCATGCCGTGAAGACCAACGCCGGGCGGCGCTTTGCCGGCACGGATCTCGGCTTCAACACGCTGATGCGGCCGGCCATGTACGACTCGCACCACGACATCGAGGTGTATCCGGGCGGGGAAGCGGCAGGCAGCAGGCCGGTGCTGACCCAGACCGTGGTGGGCAACATCTGCGAGAGCGGGGATATCCTGGCCAAGGATCGCGAACTGCCCGAAATGCGCGTGGGCGACGTTGTCGGCGCGCTCGACGCCGGGGCCTACGGCTTTTCCATGAGCTCCAACTACAACCTGCGCCTGCGGCCGGCCGAAGTGCTCGTTTGCGCGGACGGCTCCTCCCGCCTGATACGCCGGCGGGACAGCCTGGAAGACCTGCTGCGCAATGTGGTGGAATAACGGCGCATCCCGCGCGCGGGATTTTTTTCGGCTCTTTCTTGACAAGCGGCGTGATTTTGGCGAGTATGCCTCCTCACCGGGGCTGTAGCTCAGTTGGGAGAGCGCTTGAATGGCATTCAAGAGGCCGTCAGTTCAATTCTGTCCAGCTCCACCAG
>JAVBNZ010000052.1:0-27777 GCA_031551145.1 Desulfovibrionaceae bacterium
GGCACGTCCATGGCGTTGGACCGGTTGACCACGTCTTCAGCGATGTCGGCCGGAACGACAAGCACATAGCCTATGCCGCAGTTGAAAATCTGGAGCATTTCCGGCCAGGTGAGGCCGCCGGTCTGCTTGAGCCAATGGAACACGGGGGAGATCTTCCAGCTTTTGAAGCCGATCAGCGCCTGCACCGAGGCGGGCAGCATGCGGGGAATGTTGTCGTAAAAACCGCCGCCGGTAATGTGGGCCATGCCCTTGATTTCCCGGTCGCGCAGCAGGCTGCGCACCACGTCGGTATAGATGGTTGTGGGCTGGAGCAGAACGTCGCGTACGCTTTTGTCCGCGCCGGGGAGGATGTCGTTCGGCTTGAGCCCGCTTTTGTCGAGGATCTTGCGGATCAGGGAATAGCCGTTGGAATGCGGGCCGGAAGAGCCGAGGCCGATGATCGCGTCGCCCACGCTGATGCCGGAGCCGTCGATGATCCGGGCGTTGTCCACTATGCCCACGCAGAAGCCCGCCAGGTCGTAATCGCCGGGGGCGTACATGTCGGGCATTTCGGCGCTTTCCCCGCCCAGCAGGGCGCAGCCGGCCAGGCGGCAGCCCTGGGCCACGCCGGTGATCACGGCCTCTGCCGTATCGATCTCAAGCTTGCCCGTGGCGAAGTAGTCGAGAAAAAACAACGGCTTTGCGCCGAGAACGAGAATGTCGTTCACGCTCATGGCCACCAGGTCTATGCCCACGGTGTCGTGCCTGTTGAAGAGGCAGGCCAGCTTGAGTTTGGTGCCCACGCCGTCGGTGGAGGAAACCAGCACCGGATCGTCCATGCCGGAGAGGTCGGGGCGGAAGAGCCCGCCGAAGCCGCCGATATCCGAGCGCACGCCGTGAATATAGGTGTCGGTGACGGCCTTTTTTATGCGGGAGACAAGCTCGTTGCCCGCGCCGATGTCGACGCCGGCGCGGGTATAGGCTTTGCTGCGATCCGAAGGCATGAAAAAACTCCTTGAGCTGTGGACTGCCGATCGAAAAAGCGTCCGCCGGCTTCTTTATTCCCCAACGAGCATGTGGTATGCTCCAATACGGATGCCGTGCGGACGGAGCCCCGGGCCACGGATGCGTCGGCGTATCCGGCCCTTGGCCCGAGGCTTGGACTGTAGGCTTTTTTTACCCTCCTCCGCAAGAGGGAAGGAGTCTTCGATGACCCCGCCCCCCGCCCTTTTTTTCTGCGACATGGGAACCGAACGGACGCTGTGCGGAAAATTTTTTCCGCAGATTCTGATGTGCCTTTGCCTGTTCTGTGTATGCGGCCTTGCGGGCGCGCCGCGCGCTTTGGCCGCCGATTATACCGGCGGCACCAGGGAGAGACCGGGAGCCGTGACCATTGATCCCGAAACCGGCGACCGCAGGGTGGATGTTATCGCGCCCAGGCCGCCGCTTCAGGAAAACTGGGACGCTCCCATCTACGTCTATCCCCAGATAAGTCCCGGCCCCGGTTACGGACCGGGACCGGGGCCGAATCCGGGGCCGGGGCCCGGTCCCCGTCCGCATCGCGGCGCAGAGAGGTACGGCGGTCGCGGGCACGGCCCCGCTCTTCCCCCTTCCGGCCCCCCGCATGCAGGGCCGCGCAGCCATGATCCGCCGGCGGGGTCGTATACTCCTCTGCCTTCGGGGGGCGCTCTGCCCCCGCCGGGCGTGCGGCCTCCCCCACCGGGGAAGCTTCCGCCCCCGGGCGGATACCCGCCGCCGCCTTCCGGCGGCGATACGCCCCTGCCTTCGGGGGGAAGCCTGCCCGCGCCTGACGGCGGAGCGCACACGCCGCTTCCCCCGCCGCCGGGGGTACGGCATCCGGGAGGGCCTTCTCCGGGCGGGTTTGCCCCGCGCGGACACTAGGAGACGGATATGGCGGAATTTTTCAAAACGCTTTCCGGAGGCCGGGCGCAGTGCCGGCTTTGCGCGCGGTTCTGCGTGATCGCGCCGGGGGAACGGGGCTTTTGCGGCGTGCGGGAAAACGGGCCGCACGGCCCGCGCAGCCTGGTTACAGACGGCGTTGCAGCCCTGAACCTCGATCCCGTGGAAAAAAAGCCCCTGTACCACTATTTGCCGGGCACGGGCACCCTGTCGTTCGGCACGGCGGGCTGCAACTTCGCCTGTGCCTTTTGCCAGAACTCGGGCCTCTCGCACGAGCCGCGCGAAAACAAACTCATCCACCGGCAAAAAATCATACCCGCCGAACTGGTGAACGGGGCAAAACGCGCGGGCGCGGCAAGCCTTTCCTTTACCTACAGCGAACCAACGGTTTTTTTCGAACTCATGGCCGCCACAGCCGATCTTGCCCTGAAAGCCGGGCTGGGCACGGTGCTTGTTTCCAACGGTTTTCAGAGCCCGCAGAGCCTGGAGGCGTTATTGCCGCGCATACGGGCCGCCAACATCGACCTGAAATCCTTCAGGGACGAATTTTACCGCGCGCAGTGCGCGGCCCGGCTCAAGCCCGTGTTGCGCAACATCCGGCGCATGAAAGAGTACGGCTGGTGGCTGGAACTTACCACGCTGCTCATTCCCGGCCTGAACACCGGGGATGACGAACTGCGCGACATCGCGCGCTTCATTTCGCGGGAAGTCGGGCCGGAAACCCCCTGGCACGTTTCGCGTTTCCATCCATCCTTCCGCCTGCGCGACAGGCCTCTCACCCCGCTTGCTTTATTGGAGAAGGCCGTGCATATCGGCCGGGAAGAAGGGCTGCTCTTCGTCTATGCCGGCAATGCGCCGGGCCTGGAGCAGCCCACCCTGTGTCCGGCCTGCGGGCGGACAGTATTGACCCGGCAAGGCTTCGCGACGCAGGGAGCCTTCGACGGAAGCTGCGCCTGCGGGGCGCGCATACCCGGCGTGTGGGGCGCCTGACGCATGATCCTTATCTACACCGGCCCCGGCAAGGGCAAAACCTCGGCCTGCGCGGGACAGACGTTGCGCGCGCTGGGGCGCGGCCTGCGCGTGGCTTTCGGCCAATTCATCAAGAAAGACGGGCAGGCCGGCGAACAGGCCATATTGGCCCAACTGCTGGGAGAGCATTTTTTCGCCGGCGGCCGGGGGTTTGTGCGCGAAGCCAAGGACAGGGCCGAACACCGCGAGGCCGCCCTGCGTACCCTGGACTGGGCGCGCAACCTGCTGCCCGAACTGGACATGCTGGTGCTGGACGAAATTCTCTACGCGCTCGGCGCGGAGCTGCTGACCCCGGACGAAGTGCGGGCGCTCATGGAAGAAGCCGGACGTTGCAACGTCCATCTCGTCTTTTCCGGGCGCGGCCTGCCGGACTGGCTGGCCGAGGCCGCCGACTTGATCACGGAGATGGAAGAGCGTAAGCATCCCTGGAGGAAGGGGCAGGGCGCGTTGCCGGGCATAGAATTTTAAGGCCCGTCGCCGTTGCGCTCTTTTTGTTCCCGCCTTTGTCGGATTTTGTTTTATTCTGATCGAGCACGGTAAGAGTATTCCCTCCATAAAAAATCATCCTCCCCGGCGGATAACGAAAAATTCCGCAGCGCCGTCAGGCCCCGGAAAAACGATAGCCACTCCTGCAACTTCTATGTTTTCTTCTTGCCGATCCTTCGACATTCCTGCATGATATCCTTGGATTCAACCGCGACCGACCGTGCGCGCTCCCGCACCCGGCGGATTCGCGGTTTTTTTCGATCACAGCGTTAAACCGGCCGCCGGCGAGGCGGCCGACCTCGTCCCGCACGGGACAACTCTATGGAGGCATTCAATGGCAAAGAAAAAAGTGGTGAACATCAGCCGAAGGAAGTTTCTGAAAGCCTCGGCGGTCACCGTGGGCGCGCTGACCTTCTCTTTCGGCATGAACGGGATCGGCGCTTCCGTACTGCGCGCGGCCGACTTAAGCCGGCCCATGCTGAGCTTCGACATTCTCATCATCGGCTCCGGCGGCGCGGGACTGCGCGCGGCCGCGGCCGCTCTGGGAGAAAACCCGCAGGCGCAGGTCTGCGTGGTGTCGAAGGTCATGCCCTCACGCTGCGCCACCTGCATGGCCGAAGGCGGCATCAACGGCGTGACGGACTTCAGCAAGGGCGATTCCTACGAACTGCATGCCTTCGACACCGTCAAGGGCGGCGACTATCTCGTGGATCAGGAAGCGACTCTGAACTTCTGCGGGGAAGCCGGTCGCGCCATATTCGAACTGGATTACCTCGGCACGCCCTTTTCCCGCGACGAGCAGGGCAGGGTGAAGGCCCGCCCCTTCGGCGGGGCATCCAAGGTACGCTGTAACTATTCGGCCGACAAAACCGGCCACATTCTCGCCCATTCCTGTCTGGACGACGCGCTCACCAAGGGCGTGAAATTCCTTATGGACTATCAGCTTCTCGACGTCGGCGTCGCGGACGGCCGGGTCGAGGGCTGCGTGCTCCGCAACATCCGCACCGGCGACATCCTGCCCGTGAAGGCCAAGTGCGTGGTGCTCTGCACCGGCGGCTACACGCGCATTTTTTGGAACCGCACCTCCACGCCCTACATCGCCACGGGCGACGGCGTGGCCGCGGCCATGCGCGCCGGCGCGCCCTTCATGGATCCGGAAATGCTCCAGTTCCACCCCACGGGCGTGGTGCACGGCGGCGTGCTGATCACCGAGGCCGCGCGCGGCGAGGGCGGCTGGCTGGTCAACAACAAGGGCGAGCGCTTCATGGAGCGTTACGCCAAGGCCCGCATGGAACTGGCCCCGCGCGACATCGTGGCCCGCGCCATTGAGACGGAAATTCAGGAAGGCCGCGGCTTCGGCCGGGGCCTGGAAGCCTATGTGGAACTTGACCTGCGCCATCTGGGCAAGGACAAGATCGTGCGCGACCTGCCCCAGATCCGCCACGTGGGCAAGCTGTTTGAAGGCATAGACCTTGTGGACGCCCCCATGGTCATCCGGCCCACGGCCCACTATTCCATGGGCGGCATCGAGGTGGCGGACTACAAGACCATGACCACGCGCGTGAACGGCCTGTTCGCGGCGGGCGAGGCCTCCAACGTTTCCATCCACGGCGCCAACCGTCTGGGCGGCAACTCGCTGGCCGACGCCATGGTCACCGGCCGACTGGTCGGTCTGGGCGCGGCGCGTTATGTGAAAATCCGCGCCGACATGCCCGAGGGCAAAAGTCTGCTCGCCCTGGCGCAACAGTGGCAGGAACGGTACCGCGAGGTCACCTCCCGCACGGGCAAAACCGAACTCTTCGCCATCCGCGAGCGCATGGGCAGCCTGCTCTGGGACAAGCTGGGCATCTTCCGCAGCGGAGACAAGCTGGCCGCGCTGGCTTCCGATCTGGCGGATCTGCACAAGGAATACCTGGCCGTGAGCGTGCCCAATCCCAATCCCGTCTACAACACGCTCTTCACCCAATATGTGGAGCTGGGCAGCCTGCTGACCTGCGCCCGGGCCGCGACCTTTGCCGCCGGGGAGCGTAAGGAATCCAGGGGCGCGCATACCCGCCTTGATTTCCCGAAACGGGACGACGTGAACTATCTCAAGCACACCCTGGTGGGTCTGGACGGGGAAGGCCGCATGACGCTGGCCTGGAAGGACGTGGACATCACCAAATTCAAGCCGGAGGAGCGGAAATACTAATGGACGCCGTTACCATCATCATCGAGCGCTTCGACGGTACGAAGCGCTATACGCAGGAATACGCGGTGGACAAAAAAGCCCTCCGCAATCTGACCGTGCTTTCGACGCTCATCCTCATCAAGGAAACCCTCGACCCCACGCTGAACTTTACGGCTTCCTGCCGTTCGGCCATCTGCGGGGCCTGCGGGGTGCGCGTCAACAAGCGGGCGATTCTGGCCTGCGACACCAAGATAGAGGAACTACTGGCGATTTACGGCGAAAACAGGCTGACCATCTCGCCGCTCGCCAACTTCACGGTGCTCTCGGATCTCGTGGTGGACTGGGAGCCTTCCATTGCCGATCTGCGCAAAATCCATCCCGGTCTGGTCGCCAAGTCCGAATTTTCGAAAAAAAAGGGCTGCCTGCAGAAGCCGGCCGATTTCGAGCGCATCAAACTCATGTGGGACTGCATACTCTGCGGCTGCTGCGCCTCGGAATGCAACAAGCGCACGTCCGACAAAAGCGACTTCATGGAGCCCTTTGTCTACACCCACGCCCGGCGCAGGTGCTCCGACTCCCGGAGCAGGGATCCCATGGTCCACGCCAAACCGGCGCTGGACAACGGGCTGTGGAAATGCGTGCACTGTCAGCAATGCGCCGATGTCTGCCCCAAGGCGATCAAGCCCGTGGACGACATAGCGGACATGCGCGGCCTGACCATGCGCAAGGGCTTTACCGAGGGCAAGGGGCCGCAGCACGCCGAAGCCTTCTATACCGACCTCAAGGAAACCGGCCGCCTCAACGAGGTCAAGCTGGAGCTGAAAACCGAGGGCTTCGGCGTGATCACCAAGGCCGGGCTCGCCTTCCGCATGCTGCAGAAGGGCAAGCTCAATCCCATGGAAGTGCTGGGCGAGGATAAAATCAAAGGTCACGACGACCTGGCGCGCATGCTGGATGCGGCCAAGGCCGCCGCAAAGGCCAAGGAGTAGAAGATGGAAAAACGCTATGCCTTTTTTCCGGGATGCGTGCTGACCAAGGCCGCCGAGGAGGCGAACACGGCCATGCATGCCGTGGCCAAGGCCCTGGGCGTGGAACTGGTGGAAATTCCCGGCTGGAGCTGTTGCGGCGCTTCCCACGTGCAGGACGTGGACCCCACGGCCGCGCTGGTGGCCAACGCCCGCAACCTGGCGCTGGCCGAGGCCATCGGCGCTCCGGTGCTCACGGCGTGCAGCACCTGCGCGCTGATGCTGCGCACCTCCAAGGCCGAACTGGACGGCGGGCGCAAGGACGAGATCAACGGCTGGCTCAAGGCCGGCAGGCTCGGCTATGCCGGAACCGCGCCCGTGACCATGCTGCTCTGGGAGCTGGCCAGGGACGTGGCGGCGTTGAAAACCAAGGTCAAAAAGCCCCTTTCGGGGTTGAAGGTCGCCGCCTTCTACGGCTGCCACAGCGTGCGGCCCAACGCGATTATGGATTTTGAAAGCTCTTCCAATCCCAAAAGCTTTGAAAACGTGATCGCGGCGTTGGGCGCGGAAGCCGTGCCCTTTGCCAAGCGCGTGGATTGCTGCGGCTTCCATGCCGTGTACCCGGCCGAACGCGACGCGCTGAAAATGACGGCGCAGAGCGTGGGGCAGGCGGCTTCCGCCGGGGCGCACTGCCTGGCCACACCCTGTCCGCTCTGCCAGATGCAGCTCGACATGTATCAGGAGGACGCCGCTTCCGCCGCCGGCCTGAAAGCCCGCGTGCCCGTGCTGCACCTGCAGCAGCTTGTGGGCCTGGGCCTGGGCGTGCCGGCCAAGGCTCTCGGCCTTGACCGCAACATTGTCGAGCCCACCAACCTGAAGAGCCTGGGGCTGATGTAACGCCCATTCCGGCTGACTGAACCTGCGACACCGCCCGATCCGCTTTTGCGCCGGATCGGGCGGTTTTTGCGATCGCGTCTTCATGCCAAGCCGCTTGATCGCGACTTGGCATCACTTCGATCGACATATTTTTTTCGCGCAGAGAATTGCGCCCGCGCTCGCTTTGCTGTAGGGTCACGGTTGGGAAAAAATCTTTACATCACTCAGCACGAGGAGGCGGCGCATGGCCCTGAAAATGATCGGCACGCTTGTCCTGGCGCTCCTGATGAGCACCGGCGCCCAGGCGGCCCAGACCATCAAAATCGGCTTTCCCATCGAGCTCACCGGCGAAATTCCCAAGGTGGGCGAAGGCACCCGCTACGCCGCCGAACTGATGAAGGAAGAAATCAACGCCAAAGGCGGCCTGGAAGTGGGCGGCAAGAAATATCCGCTCGAATTCATTTATGAAGACAATGAATCCAAGCCCGAACTCGCCGTTACCGTCGCCCTGAAGCTGATCGAGCGCGATCAGGTTCTCGCCCTGGTCGGCCCCCAGTCTTCCCGCCAGGCCGTACCCGCCGGCGGCGTGGCCGACGAGCACGAAACCCCGATGATTTCGCCCTGGTCGACCAACCCCGACACCACCAAGGGCCGGCCCTGGGTGTTCCGCGCCGCCTTCCTTGATCCCTTCCAGGCGCCCGTGGCCGCCAACTTCGCCACCAAAACCTTCAAGGCCAAGAAAGCCGCCGTGCTTTTTGAAATCTCCAACGACTATTCCAAAGGTCTGGCCGACAATTTCAAGGAAGCCTGGACCAAGCTCCACGGCCCCGCCTCGCTCGTGGCCTTTGAGTCGCACGGCCCCAAGGATCAGGACTTTTCGGCACAGATCACCAAGATCATCGCCGCCAAGCCCGACTTTATCTTCCTGCCGCAGAACTACAGCTTCGCCGCGCTTATCGTGAAGCAGGCGCGCGACCTGGGCTACAAGGGGCCCTTCATGGGTTCCGACGCCTGGGGTTCCGCCGAACTCATGAGCCTCTGCGGCAACGAGTGCAAGGGCCAGTACTTCAGCACCCACTACGCCGCCGCCGGCGCAAAGGGCGCCACCAAGGCCTTTATCGACAAATACACCAAGAAGTACGGCTATGTGCCCGACGACGTGGCCGCCCTGACCTGGGATGCGCTGGGCATCGTGCTCAAGGCCGTGCAGAACACCGGCAGGATTGACCCCGACGTGCGCAAGATGCGCAAGGCCATCCGTGACAATATGGCCAAGATCAAAGACTACGAGGGCATCACCGGCAAAATGAGCTTCAACAAGGACAACGACCCCATCAAGTGCGCCGTGGTCGTGAAGATCGACGACAAGGGCGAGTTCACTTTCGCCGAGTCCGTGTGTCCGTAAGATAAAAGTTTCGGCGGAGGGGGGCAAAAATTCCCCTCCGCCGATGATGGTTGAGACGCGGCGTCGGCCGCTTTGAGCGCCGAAGCGGCGCGCAGGCGGCTTTGCCGCCGGAGCATGGTTGCCGTCGAGGAGCGGTAGAATGGAACTTTTCGTACAAAACCTTGTGAACGCCCTGCAGTGGGGGAGTTTTTACGCCCTCATCGCGCTCGGCTACACCCTGGTTTACGGGGTTCTGCTGCTCATCAACTTCGCGCACGGCGACATTTTCATGGTAGGGGCCTATCTCGCCTTTTTCGTCACCACAACTCTGCTGGGCGCGGATATCGGCCTTTCGCACATCCAGATACTGGCCCTGAGCATTCCGCTGACCATGCTGCTCACCTCCTGCGTGGGCGTCACGCTGGAGCGCGTGGCCTACCGGCCTCTGCGACGCAAGGGCGCGCATCGTCTGTATGTGGTGATCACCGCGCTCATGTGCGGGCTCATCCTGGAAAACGGCAACCTCGCCCTGCTCGGGGCCAGCCGCCGCACTCTGCCGGAACTGCTGGACAAGGTGGTGTACAACTTCGGCGGCATCGCGGTGACCAACCTGAAGATCGGCGTGATCTTCACGGCTCTGCTTGTTTTTATCGTGCTCCAGTACATCGTGACCCGCACGCGCATGGGCATGGCCATGCGGGCGGTCTCCTGGGACAAGTTCGCCCTGCCGCTGATGGGCATAGCCCTGGACAGGGTGATTGTGTTCACCTTCATGATGGGTTCCGGCATCGCGGGCCTGGGGGGCATGCTTTTCGCGATGTCCTACCCCGTGCTTGATCCCTACATGGGCGCGATGGTGGGCTGGAAAGCGTTCATCGCCGCCGTGGTGGGCGGCATAGGCGACATACGCGGCGCCTTTGTGGGCGGCTTTCTGCTGGCTTTTGTGGAGATTATGGTGGCGGCCTTTCTGCCCTCCACCTTCCGAGATCTGTTCGCCTTCAGCATCCTGTTGCTGATCATGTGGCGGCGGCCCACGGGAATTTTCGGCATCGCGCAAACGACAAAGATATAGAGTGGTTTGCCCTAAACCATTGCGCGGGGATTTGCGGACAAATCTTCGGCACGGGATCGGCGCAGGCGGCTTTGCCCGCCGCACGGGGCGATCGTAACGCGAAAAGGCTCTATTGAAGTGCAACGTCATACCGTATCCCTCCTGTTCGCCCTGGTCAGCGTCGCGCTTGTCGTCGCGGCCGGCCTGGGCCGTCTGGACAGCTACGTGCTCACGGTGCTCATGTTCATGGGCATCAACATTATTTTCGCCTCCAGCCTGAACCTGGTCAACGGCTACATGGGAGAATTCTCCTGCGGGCACGGGGGTTTCATGTGCGTGGGGGCCTATGTGGGCTCCGTGCTTTCGGTGGTGTTGTTCAGCTCCAACAAGATCGTCGGGGCCGCGTTGCTGCCGCCGGAGTTCGCGCCCTGGTGCTTCCCGCTCATTCTGCTCGTTTCGGGCGGGGCGGCCGCCGTTTTCGGCCTGTTGGTGGCCCTGCCTTCTTTCCGCACGCGGGGGGACTATCTGGCCATCATCACCATCGCGGCGAATTACATCATCATCTCCCTGATTGAGAACATCGACCTCATCGGCGGCCCGCGCGGCCTTTCCGGCATGAAGCGCACCATGAACGCCATGCGCGACACCTGGGACATCCCCTGGATGCTGATCTGGGTCATCCTGGGCACGTTCTTCAGCCTGACGGTGCTGCGCCGGCTGGTCAGCTCCACGTACGGCAAGGGCATCCCGGCCGTGTGCCAGAACGAGGTGGCCGCCGAGATCATGGGCGTGAACACCAAGCGGGTGAAAATCACGGCCTTCATGTGCTCCTCGGCCCTGGCCGGGATAGCCGGCGCGCTCTATGCTCACGTGTTCGGCTATGTGAACGCCCAGGCCTTCAATATTCTGAAGTCCACGGAAGGCCTGGTGATGGTGTATTTGGGCGGCATGGGCTCGCTTTCCGGTTCGGTGCTGGCGGCCATGGTCTTCACGCTGCTGGTGGAGGCCCTGCGCTTCGCCATTCCCGCGCTGGACAGCCTGATGCACAGCCTGGATCTGCTGCCGGCGGACTTTACCATCAGCCAGGTCTGGAAGTGGGTGTTCATCCCCCTGCTGCTGATCCTGCTCATGCAGTTCCGGCCCGAGGGGTTTCTGGGCAACCGCGAACTCACGGACATTTTCCCGCGCCTCAAGCGCTGGTGCAGCTTCAGGTGACGGCCATGCCCCTGTTGGAAGTATCGAATCTCACCCAGCGTTTCGGCGGCCTCCAGGCCCTGACGGATTTCGGCATCCGCCTGGAGGAGCGCGAATTCGTGGGTCTTATCGGCCCCAACGGCGCGGGCAAAACCACGGTGTTCAATCTGGTTTCCGGCTTTTACGCACCCACGGAAGGGGAAATCACCTTCAACGGCGTGTCCACCAGGGGGCTTGAGCCGCACAGCGTCACGGCGCTCGGCCTGGCGCGCACCTTCCAGAACATCCGCCTGTGGAACAACATGAGCGTGCTCGACAACATCCGTCTGGCGCAGCACCACAGGCTGGGCTATTCGGTCTGGGACGCGCTGCTGCGCACGAAGCGCCATGCCGACCGCGAAGCCGAGGTGGACAGGCTGAGCTGGGAAATGATCGAAATCATGGAACTCAAGCCCCATGCGCACGAGTTTCCCAAAAACCTGCCCTACGGCCTGCAGCGCAGGGTGGAGCTGGCCAGGGCGCTGGCGATCAGGCCCAAGCTGCTGCTGCTGGACGAACCCGCGGCCGGCCTCAATTCCGCCGACGTGGACGGGCTTATCCGCCTCATCGACTGGGTGTACAGCGAATTCGGCATCAGCATCTGGATGATCGAACACCAGATGCAGGTGGTCATGGCCCTGTGCGAACGCATTCTGGTGCTGAACTTCGGCCGGATCATCGCCGAGGGAACGCCGGAAGAAATCCAGGCCGACCCGACGGTTATCGGGGCATATCTGGGAGACGGGACAATCTGATGCTGCGCGTGGAAAACATCGTCGCCGCCTACGGCCGGGTAGAGGCCGTGCACGGCATTTCCTTCCATGTGGAGGAAGGGGAGATCGTCACGCTCATCGGCGCGAACGGGGCGGGCAAATCCACCACCCTCAAGGCGATCATGCGCCTTGCCCCGCCCGAGGCCCCCACGCTGACTTCCGGCGATATTTTTTTTAAGGGGCGCTCCCTCCAACATGTGGAGCCGCACGACGTGGTCGGCAGGCTGCGCATCGCCCTGGTGCCCGAAGGCCGCCACATCTTCGGCAACCTGAGCGTGATGGAAAACCTCATTCTCCCCACCTGGACGCGCAAAAACGACCCCGACGTGCCCAAGGACATGGAGCGCATTTTCGATCTCTTCCCCCGTTTGGCCGAACGCCGCAACCAGCGCAGCGACACGCTCTCGGGCGGCGAACAGCAAATGCTCGCCGTGGGCCGCGCCCTGATGAGCAAATGCTGCCTGCTGCTGCTCGACGAACCCTCGATGGGCCTCGCCCCCCTGCTCATGTACGAGATGTTCCGCACCTTGAAAAAACTGAACAAAGAGGGCCTGACCATCGTGGTGGTGGAGCAGAACGCCCGGCTGGCCCTTCAGGTGGCGGATCGCGGCTATGTGCTCGATACCGGCGAAATCGTGGCTGAAGGGCCTTCGGCTTCCCTGCTCGACGATCCGGAAGTGAAGCGCGCATACCTCGGCGGCTGAGAGGCAGCGGCTCAATTTGGTGTGATGCCGCGTCAGGCATTTTTTTCTGCTCCGGTCATGGACGAAAGAGTTCACTCCCGTCGCCGAAAAATCGCCTGCCTTGCCTGACACCAAATTGAGCCGCTGCCTAAAAATTCATAGTGAGCCACTCCCCGGTTCTGTTCAAAATGCGCCGCCGCCTTTTTTCTCCGCGCTGGACGAGTCCGGGATGATCGCGTATGTGAGGCTTCGGCGGGCTTCGCTTCCGCCTCCCCCATTACGAACGTCAGGAGCTTCTATGTACCGTGTCAGCGTGCCGCTTTGCCTCATGATCCTCCTTCTTGCCGCCGCGCCCTGCCTTGCCGCCGGGAAAAGCGCCTTTGACCGCGGCATCGAGCTGTACAACAAAGAAAAGTACGAAGAAGCCCGCAAAGCCTGGGAAGAAGCCGAGGCAGAGGGAGATCTCGACGCCGTCATGGCGCTGGGCACCCATGTCTATGCCGCCGGGCGCGGCGCCAAGCAGGACGACCGCAAGGCCTTCGCCCAATATATGAAGGCCGCGAAACGCGGCAGCGGCGAAGCCATGAGCATTGTGGCCGCCAGCTATTTTTCGGGTCAGGGCGTGGGCAAGGATGCGCAGCAGGGTCTGGAATGGGAAAAAAAGGCCGTCAACGCGGGCTTTGCCCCGGCCGCCGGCGCGCTGGGCGACAGATACGCCGAAGGCGACGGCGTGAAAAAGGATCTGAAGCTGGCCGCGCAATGGCACCTCAAGGCCGCCGAAGGGGGCGAGGGGCCTTCGCAGTTGTATATGGGCAGGGCCTATTTGTACGGCAAGGGCGTCGAGAAGGACGAGTTCGCGGCCCGGATGTGGCTGAACAAGGCCGCCGAGCAGAACGAAGAAGCCGCCCAGGCGCTGCTGGACACGATGGCGGGCGGCACGGCCGGAAAAGAACGGAGCGCTGAAAAGGCGTCTGTGAAGCAGGCTGTGCAGAAACCGACCCCGGAAGAAGAACGGGCCGCGGCGCGCGAAGAGCGCGCGGCTGCGAAAGCGGCCGCTGAAAAGGCTTCCGCGAAGCAGGCCGTGCAAAAGCCGACTCCGGAAGAGGAGCGCGCGGCGGCCCGCGAGGAACGTGCGGCGGCAAAAGCGGCTGCCGAAAAAGAAGCGGCGGCCAAAGACACCGGGAGCAGGAAGTCCGATGCCCCCCAGAACGCGTCCAAGAAAGACGGTACTGAGGCGGGCGTGAAAAAGGCCGGGGATGATGCGCCCAAGAAGGCCGAAGAAGCGAAAAAGCCTGTTGACGTGAAAAAATCCGACGCAGCGAAAAAAAACGAGCCCAAGGCCGGTGAAACCAGGAGCGATACCTCGAAGAAAAGCGACGGCGTGAAGGCCGATACGGAGAAGAAGAGCGTGGAGCCGAAAAAAAGCGCCGCGCCGGCCAAGGAAGAAGAAACGCCGGATCTGAAGGTCACCATCAAGCAGCCATAGTAGGTACAGGAGCGACATGACGACATTGCCGGGTTTTGATACAAACTGGAACGCGGCCTACAGCGCAGGCCGGCAGTTGAACCGCTATCCGGCGGACGGCCTGGTTTCTTTTGCTCACCATTTGCTCGGCGGCCGCAATCGCGCCGAAACCCGCATTCTGGAAATAGGCTGCGGCGCGGGCAATAATCTCTGGTTTTTCGCGCGCGAAGGTTTTGAGGTGACCGGCGTGGACGGCAGTCCGCACTGCCTGGATTTCGCCCGCGCCCGTTTTGAGGCCGAAGGGCTGCGCGGACGTTTTGAGCAGTGTTCCTTTCTGGAATTGGACACTCTGGACGGCCCCTTTGATCTGATTCTCGACCGCGAGGCCTTGGCCCACAACACCTGGGAGGATCTGGAGCGCATCATGCCGGCCGTGGCCCGGCTGCTGCATCCTCAGGGGCATCTGCTTTCCTTTTTCTTCGCCTGCGACCATCCCGACAAAGAATATATGTCCGAATGCAGCGGCCCGACCTGGAGCGGGCCCACGGCCGAAGTGTTCGGCGGCGCGCGCTGGGTTACCCTGCCGGATGAAGGGGAACTGCGCGCGCTGTTCGCGCCGTTCGAGATCATCGATCTCTACAAGCGCACCCTGCGTTCCCTGCTCAGGCAGGAGCCTTTTACCGGCAACAGCGAATGGATTGTGATCGCCAGGGGGCGGGAAGACTGAAAAGCTGCTGAAAAGAGCAGGGGGAGGAACGCGCCGCGTTCCTCCCCCTTTTACTGCATTTTGGGGTTTGTCTTACCCTTCGACCTGCTGAAGCCCGTCGAGTTTCCAGCTTTCACCCGCACTTCGGACAAAGTGCCACACTTCGCGCACCTGGGCGGAAGCGGAGGATGCGGGGTCTTCGCGCAGCATCACGTCAAAATACACCGTTGCCCGCTGTTTGCCCTGCAATTCGTCCACCGAGAGCAGGCGCGCGTTGATCAGCAGAATTTCGGTGGTGGAGGGCTGGGGATCGGCCGCCGCCTGGGCGCGGATTTCCTGCACCACGGCCTCGGTGGTGAACTGGGCGATGTCGTCCATGTCGCGCTTGTCCCAGGAAGCCTGGAGGCGGGTATAGGCCATTTTGGCGCCGCGCAGGAATTCTTCGACATCAAAGTCGGCCGGAATGTCCACGTTGTCGACTGCGGCCGCGGCCGCCGCGCCCTGCGGCCCGCTGCGGTACTGATCCCAGTCCGCGCCGGAGCGGCGCAGGGGTTCGGTCTGCGTATTTTCGTCACGCTGATAGGGCTGATATGAGGGCCCTCCCGCCGGCGCGGGTCGGCGAAAACGCCCCAGAAGCTTGAAGGCGAGGTAGGCCACAAGCCCTATGAGCAGAATGTCCATCAATCCGCCGCCCTGAAAGCCGCCGCCGAAAAGCAGGGAGCCGATCAGCGTGCCGGCCAGCAGGCCGCCCAGCATGCCGCCCATGCCTCCCATCAGGCCGGGAGCTTTCGCACCGGGCGCGGCGGCCGCTCCCGGTGCCTGCTGTTGCCGGCTCATACCGGGGGATGCGGGCGGCGGCGCGACCGACTTTCCCATCGACGGAGAGCCGCCGAAGGATTTGCCGCCGCCGAAGCGGGCGGCGTCGGCGTCCCAGGCGCTCAGGGCCAGGATGCCGGCGAGCAGGATGGTGCACAGTGCGATAAGTCTCAAATACATGTCGTCTCCTTGGATAAGGTGGCGAGAAAGGCGATTTTTCCTTTCAATATTACCGGGAGCAAAACATTTTTTGCTCTGAAACCGTTGCGCCCAAATAGGTTTGAGCCTGCACCGCCGCAGGCGGCGGTGCGGCGGATCCGCGTCCGCCGTTACCGGAACACAAAGATGTGCTCCGTCAATATATAGGAGCGAGGGCGGGAAAAGCAAGTCCGTCCGCGGATCAACGTTCAATCCCTATTTTGCTTCCTTCTTCTTTTGCGGGGGAGCCGGGGAGTCGATGCGAATCCACAGCACACCCGAGAGTTCGGTCTCCTTCAGCAGTCCTTCCGGGTTTTTGAGGGGGTCGCCCTTGGTAAGAGCCGCAAAGCCCCACCAGCCGGCATAGGGGCAGACAAAGGAGAACACGCCGCTTTCGTCGCCGAGAACGGCCTGCGTGTTGTGGTAGGGGCTTTGGGCCGCGCGTTTGTCTTCGTTCAGGTATTCTATGCGCACCATGGCGCCCGGCATGGGCTTGCCGTCGAGAAGCACGCGGCCTGTAAACAGGGCCGGGGAATTCAGGCCGAAAGGCCGGGTGAGAGGGAGGATTTCCAGCTTCAGGCCCACAGGAATTTCCCAGCCGCGCTCTATGCCGAGGACGGGCACAAAACTCTGCGCAAACTGCTGGATGAAGACGCCGCGCTTTTCTTCCCAATAGGGCCGCGTTTCCACCACAAGCTGATACAGGCCGGCGTCCGGCACGGGAATTTCGGCCGCCCATGCCCCTTTGCCGAGGTATTTTCCGGGTTTGAGGCGATCGAGCAATTCAAAGCGCTTGCTCTGCTCGTTTTCTTTCGCCGGGTAGCGGATGACGGCGAACATTTGGAGCGGGTCCATATCCACGGCCGTCTGGGCAAAGGGCTGCCCGAAGGCGACGCGCACGTCCAGATGGTCGGTTTTTGCGTCCGAAACCAGGGGCGGATCCACGGTCAATATGGTAAAATAGTCCGCATAGGCTGAAAGGGGAAGGCAGAGAAGACAAAGCAGCGGCAGCAGAAAGCGTCCTACGCGGGGCATGGTTGTTCCTTGCGAAATGTTCCCGTCCGGCGGGGGCCGGAGCGCGGTGCGAGCATATCGAACTCGGTCGGGACTGTCTGCAAAAAAATGCGGGGGCGAACATGTGTGTTCCCTGAAATGTTTCGTCCCTCCCCCCCCGCGGGCCGCCCGTATCTTGCTTCGCGCGGGGATTTGAAGTAAAAGATGTCTTGGTAACTTATAAAAACAATTGCAGTATCAAGCTTTGAACAGGGCGTATTCATTTTCCGTTTACGCTTTGTACCGTCCGGAGGCGGATATGGACACGTTTGAAGCGATCCATACGCGGCGCAGCATCCGCAGTTTCACAGCCGAACCGCTTTCCCGCGCGGAAATCGAAGATCTTCTGCGCGCGGCCATGGCGGCTCCCAGCGCGGGCAACGCACAGCCCTGGCGCTTTCTTGTGATTACCGACAAGGCCGTGCGCGAGAGCATTCCCTCCATCCACGCCTACGCCGGCATGGCGCCGGCCGCCGCTGCCGTCATTCTGGTCTGCGGCGATCTCAAGGCGGAAAAATACCCCGGCTTCTGGCCGCAGGATTGTTCCGCCGCAGTGCAAAACCTGCTTCTGGCCGCGCGCGCGAAAGAAATAGGCACGGTCTGGTGCGGCATCCATCCGCTGGAGGAGCGCGTGCGGGCTTTCCGTTCCCTGCTCGGTCTGCCGGAAAATATCGTGCCCTTTGCGCTTGTCGCCCTGGGCCGCACGGATCAGCCCTTTGCCCGCCGCGACAGATACGATGCGGCCAAGATCCATTGGGAACAGTGGTAAACCCATGCCGTTTCCGCCTCACCCGCGCGGCGGGAGAAACGGAACACCGCGAACAATAATTTTTTTCGGAGGCTGTATGCGTCTGGTCGCGTTTAACGGCAGTCCGCGCAAGGGCGGCAATACTCATGTGATGCTTCGGGAACTCTTTAAACCGTTGGAAGAGGAAGGCATAGAGTGCGAGGAAATCCGCATCGGCGGCAAACTCGTGCGGGGTTGCGTCGCCTGCGGCAAATGCCGGGAACACCCCGGTCGATGCGCGCAAACCGACGATCCGATGAACGACTGGATTGAACGGATGCTGGCGGCGGACGGCGTCGTGCTCGCCTCGCCCACCTATTTCGCCAACGTCACCACGGAAATGAAGGCGCTCATCGACCGCGCCGGCTATACCTGCGTGGCGAAGAAACTGCTGGCCCGCAAGGTGGGGGCTCCGGTGGCGGTTGCGCGGCGCGGCGGCGCCATTCAGGTGTACAATGCGCTGATGGCCTTTTTCGGCATCAACGAAATGATAGTGCCCATGTCTTCTTACTGGAACATGGGCTACGGACTGGAGCCCGGCACGATCGTCAACGACGTCGAAGGCTTGGGCACCATGACGAAACTGGGGCAACAGCTGGCCTGGGTAATGAAAAAGCTGGCGTAACGCCCGGCGTCCGGCCGGCGGACGGATGCCGGCGTAATTCTTGTTCCAACGTACATATTCGGAGAACTTCATGAATAAGCGTATCAACGAGGTACATTACGGAGGGGAGACGGCGCCCATGGATCAGGTGCGGGACATACTTTTCGGCGCGCAGCTCAAGGATTTGGAAACCCGCTTTCAGCGCCAGGAAGAACGCTTCATGCGCGAAGTGGCGGACGCCAGGGATGCTTTGAAAATGCGCCTGGATTCGCTGGAAAACTTCATGAAAAGCGAGAACGCCTCGCTGCTCAACCGCATCAAGGAAGAAAGCGCCGAACGCGAAAGCGCGCAGAAGGCCGAACAGCGTGAACGCTCCGAAATGCTGAAAAACGAACAGCGCGAACGCATGGAAGGCCTGGCCCAACTCAGCAAGGATCTGGCGGCGGCCGTGGAAGGCTTCGACCGCAAGCTGGCCAAACTTTCCGGCACGCTGGACGCGACCGAGCAGGATCTGCGTCGTCTGCTCCAGACGGAAAGCAACAGTCTGGCCGCCAAGATTGAGGAAAAATACCAGGATGCTTTGAGCGTCATTGCCGGCACGGCGGCGCAGATCCGGCACGATATGGTCTACCGCAGCGCCCTGGCGGGGCTGCTGACCGAGGTGGCGGTGAAGCTCAGCACCCAGTGGAGCGGCGAGATGCTCCCGCCGCCGCCGGCAAGCGAGGCGGTTGCGGAGCCGGTGCGCAGGGGCAGGAACGCACAGACGGGCGAAACGCCGGCTCCGACGGATGCCTGAAGAAAACCCGGCGCCTTTTCTCCGGCCTTCTCCCCCCCCGGCATACAATGCCCCCGCGGCCCCGGCCGATTCGGACGAATTCGGCAAGGTGCGGGAACTGTTGTTCGGGGAAGAACTGGAACTGCTTGAGCGGCTGCGGACGCGGCTTGACGATCCGGCCCTGCGCGCGCGCGAGGTGGGGGCCGTGCTGGCCGAGGCCCTGCTTGTGCGATCCGGCAAGGACGACAGGCTGGGCAAGGCCCTGGAGCCCCTGGTCGAGGAAATCGTCAAAGGGGCGTTGCGTAAAAGACCGCTGGATTTTACTTCCGTTCTTTTTCCGCTCATGGGGCCGGCCATACGCCGCTCCATAGCGGAAAGCTTTCGTTCCATGCTCCAGGGACTGCACAAGGCCCTGGAAATGTCCTTCAGTTGGCGCGGCCTGCACTGGCGGCTCGAAGCCCTGCGCACGGGCCGCTCGTTCAGCGAGGTCGTGCTTCTGCATACCCTGGTTTACAGGGTGGAGCAGATCTTCCTCATCCACAACCAAACCGGGCTGGTGCTCGCACACGTGCAGAACGAAGGCGTGGAAGGCCAGGATGCGGACATGGTTTCCGCCATGCTCACAGCCATCCAGGACTTCATGCGCGATTGCTTCAACAGCGCCGACAGGGAAGAACTGGATTCGCTCCGCATGGGCGAGGCCGTCATCCTTGTCGAACGCTCGGCCCACGCCTATTTGGCCTGCGTCATCCGGGGCACGCCGCCCGTGGGCTTTCGCGCCAAGCTGCGCGCCGCGCTTGAGAACATGGCAATCGAGTACGCGGACGAACTCGGAACCTTCAACGGCGACTCCGATCCCTTTGCTTCCGCGCACCGTCATCTGGAAGATTGTCTCGTTACCCGAATGATGGAGGAAAGCAAAGTTCTGCCGCTCTGGATCAAGGCCCTGCCGGTCGCGCTTGTTCTGGCGCTGGTCGGCGGCCTCGGTTTTTGGCGCCATGCGGAACAGGAACGGGTTGAAGCCGTGCAGACGCTGCGTCGGGAAATGCAGCGGGGCGTCGATGCCGTGGATGTCGAACCCGGGATAGTGGTGTTCGAGGTCGCCAGGGCGGACAGCCCGCCCTGGAAGCTCTCCTGCATGCGTGACGAACTTGCCAGGCCCGTGGCTGACGTGCTGCGGGAACAGGGGCTTGATCCGGCCGCCTTCATCATTGTCGGCATACCCTTTGTGTCGTACGAGGCTCCCATAGTCCGGAAGAGGGTGGAAAACGCCATTCGCCCCCCCTCCACGGTGAACGTGAGTTTTGACGCCCAAAGCGGCATCCTGCGCCTGGAGGGTACGGCCCCCATGGACTGGATTCTGGAAAGCCGGAGAGAGCTTGCCGTGCTGCCGGGCGTCAGACATCTGGACTTCACGCGTCTGGAAGACCCGCGCACGGAGCGGATTTTTTCGCTGGTGAAGGAAATAGAGGCTACATCCATTGAATTCCCGTTGGGCAAGGACGTGCCCGTGCCGGCCGATCAGCCCAAACTCCGCAATCTGGTGGACAATCTGGTGGCCCTGGAAAAACTGGCCAAGGATATGGACATGGGCGTAAGCGTGACCGTATACGGGCATACCGACAGCGTGGGCCAGGAAAAACGCAATTACGAACTCAGCCAGGAGCGGGGCAAAACTCTCGCCGCCATGCTTTACACCAAGGGCGCGAGCATTCCGTTGACCATTTACGGCATGGGGGCGCAATATGCGGAAGCCGGCAAGAATGAGCGGGGGGGAGATCCTTCCGACCGCCGCATAGAACTGAAAGTGCATCTCGCCCAGGTGCCCAAGGCCAACCCGGATCTGATGCGGGGGCGATAAGCGTATCATAAAGGAGGAGTGCATGGCCGGAACTTTGCTGAACGCATGCGGCAGAGCGTTGTCCGTTCTGGGGCTTGCTCTGGCCGTCGCGTCCGGCCCGGCATTGCCTGCGCGGGCCGCGCAAAACGCCGAACCGCGGGGAACTGTGCGCATCTTGGCGCAGTGGTCGCCGCAGGCGCAGTTCGCCGGGTTCATGATGGCCCGGGAAAAAGGTTTTTTTCAGGAGGCCGGGCTGCCTCCCGTCATCCTCCTCTGGTCGAAACTCGGCGACAAGCCTTTGTACCGCCTTGTGGCCGGAGAGGTGGACTTTGTCTCCGCCTGGGCGGCCACGGGCGTGCTGCGCCGCATAGAGGGCCTGGATGTTGTGAACGTCGGGCAGTACATGCAGAAATCCGCCACCATGACGGTGGCCCGCGCCGGGCGCGGCATTACGAAGCCGGAAGATCTGAACGGCAAGGTCATTCTCTCCTGGGGCGGGGATTTCGACTCGGAATTCCGCCTCTTTCTGGACACCTTCAACATCAAACCCAAGGCGGTTTTTCCCCTGAGCGGCAGCCTCGCCCCCATGCTCCAGGGAGCGGCTGACGCTTCGCAGGCCATGTATTACAACGAATACCACTCCCTGCTGGAACGCGGCCTGCGTAAGGAAGATCTCGTGGAGTTCCACTATGCCGGCCTGGGCCTGAACTTTGTGGGAGACGGGCTGTTCACCACAGGCGCGTACCGGGAGGCGAATCCCGAAATCTGCGCGGCCGTGCATGCCGCCATACTCAAAGGCTGGGCCTACGCCTTCGCCCATGAGGAGGAAACACTGCGCGTGGTGCTGCGTTACGCCGAATCCCAGTCCGTGGTCACCAACATGAACCACCAACGCTGGATGCTGCGGACCATCAAGGATCTGATGACCCATCAGGTAGGGCCGGATCCCAAGGACTGGGGCGCGTTGCGCCGCGCCGATTACGACTTCATCATCGCCGCCCTGAAAAAACAGGGCTACGACGTAAGCGCGCTGTCGTACGAAACTTTTTACCGCCCGGCCGCGGCCGCCGGAAAACCCTGATGTTGCCGCTGCGCATCAAGATGTTGGCCATCATCGGCGTGCCCCTGCTGATCAGTTACGGGCTGTTGGTGAGCTATGTATATTTCGAGGGCAAGGTGCGCTCCGTGGAAGGGCTGAGCACGGCCCTTCTTTCCCAGGCTTCGCATCAGGCGGCGGAACTGAACGGGCATTTCCTGGCTTTGTCGCAGGTGGCGCGCACCATGGCGGGCATGTTTTCCCACAACCTGCCGAAGGAAAGCGAGGCGTTTTTTCCTCTGCTGGACGAGGCCGTTTCCAAGAACGGCGAAATACACAGCGCGGCCGTCGCTTTTGAGGAATACCGGTTCGGCGGCAGGCAGTTTTTCGCCCCCTGCGTGTTTCGTTCCGAAAAAGGAACGCCGGAGCGCGTTCTGATAGAGCCGGAGCGCAACTACGACTACCGGTTCTACGATTGGTTCCTCATTCCCAAGCTTACCGATGTTCCGGCCTGGACGGATCCCTATTACGACGCCGTTTCGGGCAATATGCTCGTTGTGGGGTTTTCCGTGCCCATCAGTTCCGCGCAGGGCTGTTTTCTCGGCGTGACCAAGACGGATACCCGCATTGACGATATCATGCACAAGCTTTCCCTGATGAAGGTCAAGGGGGGCTATGCCGTTCTTTTGAGCAAGGTGGGCACCATTATCTACCACCCGGATTCAACGTACATTCTGCGGCACACGCTGGCCGGTCTGGCGCAGTTGCAGGAGCGACGGGATATGGAGGAGTTCGCCTACAGGCTGCTGCGGGAAGGCGGCGCCGGAGTGGCGCGCATATCGGACTCGACGCAGGGAAAAGCCGCCTGGATAGCCTATGCGCCCGTGACGAGCACGGGCTGGACCTTGCTGGCCGTGGTGCCTGAAGAAGAGGTGTTCCGGGATGTGACCGCCACGCTCTGGAGAAATATCGGCCTGCTCATTTTGAGCGCCGTGCTGCTTTTTGCCGCCCTGTATTTTCTGCTGGCGCGCGAGGTGCTGCGCCCGTTGCGCAGGGCCAACGAGGCGGCCGCGCGCGTGGGGGAAGGCAAATTGGATACCGTGCTGCGCATAGACGCGCCGAACAGGGAAATCCATACCCTCGCGGAAGCCTTCAACACCATGGTGCTGCGGCTGAGAGAGACGCTCCAGGCCAGGGCGCGGGACATCGCCGCGCTGCGTGCGGCGGAAGAGGAAAACCAGGCCAAAAGCAATTTTCTGGCCCGCATGAGTCACGAAATACGCACTCCCATGAACGGCATCATGGGCATGTGCCATCTGGCGCTCATGCAGCCTCTTGCACCGAAGGTCCATGAATATATAGATAAAATTTATACTTCCGCGCGCGATCTGCTGGCCGTGCTCAGCGATATTCTCGACTTTGCGAACATCGAAACAGGCAAAGTGGAGATTGTTCGCTCCGCGTTCAATCCGGGCGAACTGGCCGCACAGTTGTGCGCGGAACTGCGGCCTCAGGCGCAAAGCAGGGGATTGACCCTGGAACTGAAGGCGGCGGAAGATCTGCCCGCCTTTTTGAGCGGCGACGCTCCGCACCTGCGGCAGATCCTGCATCATCTGCTGCATAACGCGATAAAATTCACGGAACACGGCGAGGTCGAACTGTGCATTACGGTAAGCGAACAGAACGCGCACGACGTTTCCCTGCTTTTTACGGTGCGGGATACCGGCATAGGCATAGCCGAGGAACAGCAGCACGGCATCTTCGACGGTTTTACCCAGGCGGACGGCAGCATGACCCGCCGTTTCGGCGGCACGGGCCTCGGGCTTACGTTGTGCAGGCGTCTGACGGATCTCATGCATGGAACGTTGCGCCTTGAATCGGCGCCCGGCCGAGGCAGCTCCTTCTACTTGTCTTTGACCTTTAGGCGTTCTTCAGGATAGAGTGCTGACTGCCGCACGGCAGAGGAGCGAACATGAGCGGAGCGTTTCCGTTCCCCGCAACAGATGTTCCGGAGGGGAGCATGATCAGCAAAAAAATTTGTATGATCGGACCGTTTTCTGTAGGAAAAACAGCGCTGGTCGAGCAATATGTGCATTCCATCTTTTCCGATCGCTACCTGTCCACGGTGGGGGTCAAGATCAGCAAGAAGGAATGCCGGGTGAACGACCAGGCGGTTTCCCTGGTGCTTTGGGACATGGAAGGGCGAGGCGAATACAGCGAGATCAACGCTTCCTATCTGCGCGGCGCGATGGGCTTTTTTCTTGTGGCTGACGGAACCCGCAGAGAGACGCTGGACACGGTTCTTTTGCTGCGGCTCCTGGCGCTCGACATCGTGGGCAACATCCCCCACTTCCTGTTGTTGAACAAAGTGGATCTGCAATCCGAATGGGCAGTTACGGACGAAGACATCGCCCGCATAGAGCTTCAGGGCGTGCAGGTGCTGAAAACCAGCGCGAAAACAGGCTCCGGCGTGGAGGATGCGTTTATCCGGCTTGCCAAAGCCATGTTGTAGCACTGAATAAGGTATCGCGGGCGATTCCGCGTTAAACGGCTTTTTTGCGCCGGTTGGGTACGATAAAAATACGCTCCCTTCGCAAAAAGCCGTTTTTTTGCCTGTGCCGCGCGCCCTCTTATTCAGGAACAAGCCTCTTTTCTTCAAATAATACTATCGCCCGGGATCGTTGCCGATTTCGGGCGTTTCGCATGAGGGCTTCAGCTGTTTGGGGCACACAGCACCCGAAACATATAATCGTTCGCAGTGAGGGGGGGTGGTTGTTTTTTAATCCTTTATAGGATTATTTTATTTGGATATTTAAGAATATTTTGCCGAATTGTAATTTTTCGATTGACAAATGATATCCATTTTTCATATTTATGGCCCGTGCGGATCTTTTTAACTTTATCCAAACGGAGAAAATTATGAGGCAAACGTACACAGGCCAGATCTATCTGCCCGAACGGGGCGGCATCGGCAGGATCTATGCCGACATCGTGATCGAGGAACGCCACCGCGACGAAATGGCAATCACCTCCCACCCTGTGGAGCAGGGCGCGACCATAACGGATCATGCCTACAAAAAACCCTCAAGCATCATCATCAGGGGCGGAGTCACGGATTCCAAGGCCATGCGGAACGGCTTGGCCACAGTAGGCACCGTGCAAAATACGCTCGACAGGCCCCCGCTTTCGCCCCGCGATTTTTATGAAAAACTGCTGCAACTCCAGGCCAAGCGGGAACCGTTCGACATCTGCACCCTCTGGCGGCTGTACAGGAATTTATTGGTTAAAAGCCTGTCCGTGGCTTCCGACCCCAATTCCGAAAATTGCCTGACCTTCACGGCGGAATGTCAGGAAGTGCAGATCGTCCAGAACGCGTTCGCAAATTCCCAAAACCACTATGCCACCATCCCGGCCCCGCCGGAACGGCACCTCTTCAAGCATACCGAACCTCTTCTCGAAAGGGGCCTGCTCAAGCTCATGCCCTACCTCAACGGCACCGGCACCTGGACGGCGGAAGGGCAGGCCAGGGCCCGGCAGGTGGACATCAGCAGGCTCCCCAACGTGCATGTGGGATCGGGGTTACCCAAGGAAATCGATCCGCAGAAATATACACTGGAGGAGCTGCATCTGCTCATGATGCAGGCTTCCAACTTGGGACTCAGCCTCGGGGGACTGTCCAGGCGGGATTTTTTGGGCAACGTATACCGCCGTGCGCCGGAATTGTTGTTCAGCGTGGAATCAACGCCGCGCTCCCTGCTGCCGGAAAAAATACAGCCGTATGCTGATCTGCTGTTCGACGGTGAATGGCTATACTGGAGGCAGGAAGGAAGAAATGCCTCATGGCCTGCCTACAGCGGCAAAGAACAATTCTGGCGCAACAAGCTGTTTGGGGTGGAATATCAAAAAATGAAGGATGAAGGACCGATTCCCGAGGGCCGATACAACGTTCCACAGGCTCGCTTCCAAGTGCTGCCTGTCAATGATATTGAACAAAAAAACAAGTCCCTCGTTGGCAGAGGTACTTGGCCGGGATGGCATAAATCCTGGGGAGCGCAACGCGTATGGCTGGAGCCCATGCCGGAAACCGACAGGTATGGCAGGGACGGCTTCAGCATCCACGGCGGCACGGAACCGGGCTCCGCCGGCTGCATCGATCTCGTGGAGCGCATGCCGTATTTTGCCTATAAATTCTTATGCTACCGGCAAGATATGATGCTTGAGGTTATATATGTCGGGTAAAGCGCCTCTACACGGAGCGGCATGATGCGGAATAGCCGGGAAGATACGTTGTTCGCCGTGTGTCGGATACTTTTCGCCCCGCTGTATGTGCTGCTTTGCTTCGGAAACATGCTTGCCATTCCAGACTATTTTACGAATCCGGAGTTTGTTGCCGAACTTGCGCGCGGGCAATACCGCAGTTGGATATGGTACTACCAATCCGAAGCGCACTATTTCGGCAGCGCGATCTTTATGGTTCTCTGGAGCGGCTTCGGCTTCGCATTATGCCTGGCGAAAAAAACTTTCCGCAAACCGAAACTGCTTTTAGCGCACGGCCTGCTGACGGCCGGGCATATAGTCTGGATCCAGTTGTGGCTGCGTGACCTCTGACGACAGCTTGGTCGCGCGTCGGCCGCACAAAATCGATATACGCAAGTGTAAACGCCCTGCTCTTCCTGCGCGTGGCAGGGCATTCGTTTCACATTCCGGCATACATGGCGCAGGCGCACGAAAGCGGATATTTTGACAACCGGAGAGGGTTGGGAGAGCCCGAAGCGGTGAGCGGCATGCCCCAGGCGGAAGTGCGCACGATACGAAACCGCAAACGTGTGGTATGGGCGAGCTTTCCGGAGGAGGATGGTAAACCGTGAAAATGCTATTGCTTTGCGCGCTGATATGGCTGTGCCATTGCGCCGCTTTTGCCCAATCTCCCGCCGCGCAGGAGGAACAGCCCCAGACAAAAGTCACGCTTTTCCGATCCACGAAAACGCCGGATTCGACCCTACCCAACATCCATCCGGAATTGGTGCGCGAGGGCGATCGCAAATATGATCAGATCATACTTTCCATTCAGGAGGGAGAGCTTCTGAAAATGGCGCTTTTCACGTCTGACCTGAAAAAATGGGGATTCCGCCTTGATGTCCACAATCCGTCAAAGCGCGATTTTGCATACATGCCGGCGAGATTGCTCCCCAAAGACGAAGTGCTGTTCGCGGACGGCACTGTGTTCAAACCCTACCTGCCGCCGGACGCGAAAATCGTCGGCGGTAGTGACTGGTCGCGCGACATACGCTGGAAGCGGGTCTATAAGAACTACCATTACCTGACCATGTACAAAGGGACGCACGCCATACACTACGACGGCTTGGTCACGGAAAAAAACGGGCGGGATCTGTATCTTCTGTTCGGCGAAAGCTCGGCAAGCTCAACCAGGAAGAGACTTGCGGGAGGCATCGGTGCCGGCAGAGGCATCAGCACCTACCACGACCTCCTTCACATGAATTTCATAGATGACGACGGAAAATACAGGGAGGTCGACATCGTGCGCGTGGATGAACAAGACCTCCCGCCCGACTTCCCCAAAGGGCTGGTGCGCTGGATACCGTAAGAATCGTGAACGCCCCACGCCCCGCGCGTGGGGCGTTTTCATTGGGGTATCTCGATCTGCACCCTCTGGCGGCTGTACAGGAATTTATTGGTTAAAAGCCTGTCCGTGGCGACAGATCCCAATTCCGAAAATTGCCTGACCTTCACGGCGGAATGTCAGGAAGTGCAGATCGTCCAGAACGCGTTCGCAAATTCCCAAAACCCCTATGCCACCATCCCGGCCCCGCCGGAACGGCACCTCTTCAAGCATACCGAACCTCTTCTCGAAAGGGGCCTGCTCAAGCTCATGCCCTACCTCAACGGCACCGGCACCTGGACGGCGGAAGGGCAGGCCAGGGCCCGGC
>JAVBNZ010000001.1:0-50818 GCA_031551145.1 Desulfovibrionaceae bacterium
CAAAAGCTTGTCAAAAAGTATTGCCCGGCGCACGATAACCGGTTCGTAATCATACTCCCTGTATACTTCGAGGAGGCAGGCCAAACGCTCTGTATCAAGCTTTTGGGGCGCGTTAAGCAAAAAATCCTTCATATTTTTTACCGCGGAAAGGCAGCGCTCGCGCTGTACGCTATTTAATAATTTCCCGTTATCATCAAAAGATTGATCCGGAAAATCTCGCTTGGACGCCTTCTTTCCCCGCTGAGGCTCGTATAACATATCGATCTCCGTGTTTTAGACTATTTGTGTGCGCGCATATGCTGTTATTATTGAAAATAATCAAATCATACGGCCTGATAGCTTCCTTTGCGTAAAGAGCAGAGCAATGAACATGCCAAAGTGCCAATGCCAAAAAAACTACTGAATTAAATAGCTTTATTCCAACCGGCTCTCCAAAAGCCCCGCCCGGCTATTCCATTTTTGGCGTATTTATGCCAATATTGAGATGCGAATGCAAACTTCCGACGGCCTCGCCCTCTTTACGCCGTTTGGCCCGGCCATCTGCAAGAGGCGCGCTGCGAAAGGGAGCAAGCCCGGGAAGCTGTGAAAAACGGGATGAATGACGCTTTCCCGAAAAAACGGAGCTTTGGCGGAGCTTATAATGCCCTTGCCCTGTTATGGCGTGCTTTACAACTTGTCATTCTGCATTGTTTTAAATATGGAGCAAAATTTGCGAACAAATAAAACTCATCCGGCTTCACGCGCCAAAACCAAGAGCTAGGATACAATCATGCCGCACCAGCCCTCCCCTTATCGTTTTGCTGTATTTACCTATCTGACGCAGTTACAGGAAATGATGAGCAGTTTTACAACGGATTCTTCATTCACCCTGGATTTCCATAAAATTTTTTATGATGCCCCCGTATTGGGCATGGAAAAGCTGATGGATGAAAATTTCGATGTCATCCTCTGTTACAGTTCATTCGGCACATCCATTATGGAGCTGTATGGCAAGCCCATTGTGATTATCCAAAAGACGGAAGCCGACGTCATACGAACATTGGTCAAGGCGCGGGAACTTTCAACCAATATTGCTCTCGTTGTTCATAAAAACGAATACATGGATATACCGTTTTTTGAGCGGCTTCTTGATATACGGATCATGGAGATCAGCTACAATTCCGTTGAATCTATCACAGAAGAGATTCACAAGGCTATTGACAACGGCGTGTCGGTGATTGTCGGGGGCGGATTGAGCGGCGCTATTGCTTCGCAGTACAACGTGCCGTTCTTTGCCGTGACTCCGAACATGCAGAGCGTCAAACTTGCTGTAGAGCAGGCAAAAAACATGGCCCGCGCGCAACGGCACGCAAGGGAGAGCAAGGAACAACTGATAACCATGCTGAAAGTTTTCCGCGAAGGAGTCATCTGTTTTTCGCGGGACAAAACGATCCTGTTCAGCAACGTCAAGGCTGCAGAACTGCTGAAGCTGAAAAAGAACGACCGGGACAGCCGGCTTGAGGCATATTACGACCGCTTATTCCTTGACGAACTTGTCGAAGACAGCGCGCTTACAACGGAAAGTGTTATCACTGTCCAGGGTTCACAGTTATTAATCACAGCCCTGCCCGTTACCGTCAGCGACCGGCTGAAAGGTGTGGTCGTCTTTATCAGCGACGTTAATGAAATTCAGCGCATGACCGGCAGAATACGGGAAAGCCAGCGCAAAACCCCGGGGTTCACCGCTCGTTACGCTTTGCGGGATTTTAGAGGCAGCACCCCGGAAGTGCTGCGCCTCAAACGTATGGCGGAACTCTTCGCTCTGCACAATGCCCCGGTTTGTATGCAGGGTGAAACCGGCACAGGGAAAGAAATCCTGGCCCAAGCCCTACACAACGCCGGCCCCAGAGCAGAACAGCCCTTTGTGGCCGTCAACTGCGCTGCCCTGCCGGTATCCCTTCTGGAAAGCGAACTTTTCGGCTATGAAGAGGGGGCTTTTACCGGAGCAAGGCGCGGTGGTAAGCTTGGCGTGTTTGAGATGGCTCATGGCGGCACCTTGTTTTTGGACGAAGTGGGCCATATGGATGCCGGGGCTCAGTTACAGCTTTTGCGGGTTCTGGAAACAGGGGAAATCATGCGCGTGGGCGGCAACCGGGTCATTCCTGTGGACGTGCGCGTACTCTGCGCTTCTCACAGACCTCTTTCGGATCTTGCGGCTGAGGGCGCCTTCCGTAAAGACCTCTTTTACAGATTGGCGGTGCTGCGCTTGCACGTCCCGCCTCTACGCCAGCGCGTGCAGGATATTCCCGAGATTCTTGACGCCCTTCTCCGACGGTACACACGGACAGTCGCTGAGTTTACCCCTCAAATGCGTAGCGCATTGGAACGCTGCACTTGGCCGGGAAACATACGGGAATTATTGGCCTTCATCGAAAGTTACCTAATTCTGCTGGAAGGCAAGGTCTTTGATCAGGCATTATTTCTTGAACTTTTGGCTGACTGGTCGGGCAATGCCATCCATTTGGCACAGAAGCAGCCCCTCTCCCGGATCGGGCAGGGCGAAACGCTCAAAGCGCAAGTGCAGTCCATAAAAAAACAAATCGTTGAGGAAACCATGCGCCAATGCTTTGGAAACAAACAGGCGGCCGCTTCCCGTCTTGACATCAGCTACAATACTCTCTGGCGTATCATCGGCGGCGGTTCTGAGGATGATGAAACCCCACGGAGTCTGGGGAATCTCTGATTAAGGAAGTGTTGATTAATTCTGGCATTCAAAGTGCTGCTGGATCCAATAATTTAAGGGCAACGATTTGATTTTATTGTATAGTCTCCCGAACGAGGGAGGGGATTATGCATCAGCCCAGTTTCAGCGATATCGAATACAGTTTGCGTAAGCGCATAACAAAACGCGAAGAAGGAACGCGACCCCGAAATGTGCCAGACCAAGAAAGGCAATCAATATTATTTCGGGATGAAGAACCGCATCGGCGCAGATGCGGGCAGCGGCTATGTGCACAGTCTGGAAACTACCGCCGCTAACGCTCATGACATCACGATGGCCTCAAGCCTTATTCGCGCAGATGATGAATCGTTTATGGAGATGCCGGCTATATTGGCATAGAGAAACGAGAAGAAATAGCCAAAAATGAACATCTTTCCTCCATCGATTACCGCAACAATCGTCGGATTGGCAGCATCCCGAAGGTTCCTGAAAATTTCATCAACCGGGAGAAGCAAATAGAGCGAGGCAAATCTTTTGTCCGCTCCAAAGTTGAACATCCTTTCCTGATATTGAATATGCGTTTTATATCATCACCACCATACGCGGGGACAGATTACGCTCCCCACGATTGCCGGTTTTTGCGGATATCGCAGTAATTTTTTTGACGAAATTACGCACAATGCATTATACTTTGTTCATTTCTTCACCCTTTATCCGCGATGACGCTTGCTTTTCCTGATAATCCAAGTATACTGCAGGCAAATGACAAGGTAAACGGATACACAGGCGCCGCATAAAATATGAGGCGTGCGGGAAGGCATGCGCAACAGTGCGTTGCGCACTGCGGAAGGTTCAGTACAGGCAAAGAAGGGAAAAAAATGCGGAAAAATACTTGGAGAATACGCCTTTGTGGGCTGGCACTCACCGGCGTGGGGCTGCTGCTTTCGGCAGGCGCAACGCAGGCCGCTGAGAGCAAAGGCGCGAAACGCGCGGCGCTCCCCCCCGCGACGGAAGGGACTCTTGAAGACACGGTATACAGCACCATCAACTACCATCCCCGAATCAAAGGATTTCAGGAATTTCGCCAGGCGGCCGTTCACGAGGTCGGCAAGGCCCGCAGCGGCTGGCTGCCGCGCGTCGACGTACGCGCCGGCATAGGCATGGAACAGTGGGAAGACCACAGCACGCGGCACTCCCCGGAACTGTCGCGCCAGAATTATTATGATTTCTATGAACGACGCGAGGTCTCCGTTGTCGCTTCTCAGACCATCTGGGACGGTCTGTCCACCAAGGCGCGCTACGATATCGCCCAATCCAAGGTTTCCTCGGCGGAAAGCCGCCTGCTGGACAACACCGAGGCGCTGTCTCTGGACGCCATTCTGGCGCACATAGACGTGTGCCGTCAGATCCGCCTGGTGAAACTGGCTGAAGACAACGTGGCCAACCACAGGCGCATCCTTGCCGCCCAGAACGAGCGCCAGCAGCTCGGCGCGGCCAGTCTGGCGGACGTAACCCAGACGCAAAGCCGCCTGTCGCGCGCCCTTTCCACCCTGGCCGAATCCAAGGCCGCGCTGGAATCCTCGGCGGCCGCCTATCGCCGCCTCACCGGCAAGGCCCCGCGCGCGCTCATCACGCCGAACCTGCCCGCCAACGGCTATTCCAGCCTGGAATCCATCATCGCCAGCAGCCAGGCCCTCAACCCGAAGATTACCGCCCTGCGCTGGGACATCGAAACCGCCAAGGCCACTGTTGATCTGAGCAAGTCCAACTTCCATCCCCGCATCTACTTCGAATATTCCTACAACTACAACTATCAGGTGCAGAGCGACACCGACTGGAACCAGGGCCACGCCTTCATGCTGCGCGGCGTGTGGAACATCTTCAACGGATTTTATGACTGGTACGACACCAAATCCTCCCTGGCCACCGAACGCCAGCGCCGCCGGGAAATGGAAGAAACCCGCATCCTCCTGATCGAACAGGCCGAGAGCACATGGGCCGGCTACCTCTCCGAGCAGGATCGGGCCAAGCATTACGCCGTGGCCGTGGAACAGGGCACCCTGACCCGCGACATGTACGTGGAACAGTTCAACCTGGGGCAGCGCTCCCTGCTCGACGTGCTGGATGCGGAAAACGAAGTGTTTACCTCCTCACAGCAGTATACCAACAGCCGTATGAACGAAGTGGGCAGCATGTACCGCCTGCTCGCCCTCGGCGGCGAGTTGACCGCCGGCTTCGGCGTGCGCCCCCCGGATCTGTACGTGGACACCGACAAAAGCTTCTGGATCTGGAACAACAACAGCAAGGTCACCCGCTGACTCCATCCCTGAATCCGCCGATCTGTGCCCGCATGGCCCCGCGCTGTGCGGGCACGCGCTTCACGAGAATTTCCGTGCCCATGCTTCACCGACTTTGCCGCTTCCTTGCCGTTCTGCTTGCAGGCGCGGCATTCGCGCTTGCGGGCGCGGATACCTGTCCCGCCGCCTCGCGCATTCCCTCGCGCAACTCCACGAGCCCGGAGCAGCTGAAGCACAGCGATCCCGGCTACCGCCAGCATCTCGAAAACCGCTCCCTGCTCGGCAGTTCGCGCGATCTCGCCCGCATCGTGTCCGGCAGCCAGATCATGTGGCACGCCCCGGCTACGGATCCCGCTCCGGAAAGCCTGCTCAGCGCCGCCTCGACCTGGCTGAGCGTGCATCCCCGTCCGCTGCTCACCCGCAAGCGGGAGCCGGTTTTCACCCACCTCGCGGGCCCCGTTTTCTGGACGCTCATGCAGAAAATGGGCATGGAGGGACTGTATCTTTCACCCACCAGCGGCGTCGGCGCGCTCTGGGCTCCGGCCCGCCTCCGCGTCAATCGCTGGGAAGGCATGGTGCAGTTCGCTTTTACCGATGAGGTGGGCGACGACCGCGACTACGGCGCGCTGCTCACAAGCGCCAACAAGAGCAGGAGTTTTCTCGGTCTGGAAATGACCCAGGCCGCCACGGGCATAGGGCCGGACTTCTTTCTCGGCGCGCGGGGCAATCCCGAATACCGCCGGCTCTACCACATGATCGAAATTCCGGAACAATTCTGGCCCGAACTGCCCGTCGCTTCGGAAGAATGGGACTGCAAAGCCCTTTCCGCCGAACAGGCCGAAACGCTGCGCAAGGCCGACGTGCTCCCTCCGGGCGCTGATACGCCGTCCTCTCCCGACTGTCGCCTGCTCTGGGGCTGGGCCGTCACCGGCAAGGTGCTCACCGGCGACAACGGCAAACCGCGCCGTTTCGCCTACCGCTGGTTTCTGGATCCCAAACGCCCCATCCTGAACTGGGAAGATCCCCAGGCCGGCGCGCGGCGCATTCTCTCGGCCTGCGCCATACGCCGCATCGGCACGCAGGGCGCGGCCCTGCTCGGCATGCAGACCTTGGGTTTCAAGGGTATAGAGCCCGGAGCGCGCCCGGACGGCAACCCGGAACCCGCCCTTTCCGCCGCCGTGGCCATTGCGCGCGAAGTACGCCGCTACGGCGCCTGGACCTGGATGGAAGACGAGCTTTCGCTGGAGCAGGCCCAACTTTTTTTGCAGCGGGGGCCGGACTTTCTTTTCGACAGCGTTTCCTCGCCCGGAGCGGAACACGCCCTGCTCACCGGCAATGCGCAGCTTCTGCGTTTCATGTACGACGAATCCCTCAGGCTGGGCATCGATCAGAGCCGCCTGGTGCGCAAACTGCCCGACGAGCACGGCCTTTCCTACGCGCTGCCCCACCTCTGCCTCAGCCCCGGCGGGAAAAAATTCCCGCTTTCGCCGAATGTTGTGCGTGAACAGGCCAAGAGGCGAGACGGCGCCTGGGCCGGAACCACCCTCTACGCGGGCGCGGCCGGTCTGGCGGCTCTGGCGCTGGATAAAAATTCCGAGGCGGCCAAAGCGGAGATACGCAGGGGACAGACTCTGCTTCTCTTCTTCAAGGCCATGCAGCCGGGCATCTTCATGCTGCCCGCCCGCGAGCTTGTGGGCGCGCTGCCGCTGGACGGCAGGCAGGGCAGAAAGTACGCGCCGGGGGAAAACTCCGCGCTGGCCATGCACGGCGCCTACGCTCTGCTCTCCACGGCCGACGATTCCCTGGCGGGCAAAAGCGGCCTGCCGCGCGCCGCGGCGCTCTACCTGCCTTTGGATGTACAGGAAATGCGGCCGCCCGAGGAAAATTTCATCAGGAGCGTGGAAGAGATCCTGCGGGTGCGCAAGCTGGCGGGCATCGCGGGCGGCCGTTTTCTGGGTCGCCTGCCTACCAGGCATCCCGGCAGCATCGCCCTGCTCTTCGCCCTGCCCGGCAACCAGGGGGCGCTGGTCGTGGCCTGCAACTTCAGCCGGACAAGCTGCACGGAATCCCTGCAGTTGGGCGCTGCCGGAGCCGGGACCTATCTCGTCGGCGGAGTGCGCCGCCTGTGGGGCGCGGGCGGAGAAGGCGGCTCCGTCAGCCTGGGCCCCTGGCAGGGCACAGCCCTGCTGATCGGCAAAGCGCCCGGCAGAGACACCCCCATGCTGCCCCCGCCCCTGCCCGGCAAAACAGGCAAGCCGGCCGCCCAGCGGCGGCAGGAACAATCCGCCCCGGCTTCCGAACCGGCGGCGGGAGAACGGACGCACACGATCGAGGCGGGCGATTCGCTTACCAAAATAGCCGCACGCGGCGGCGTGAGCCTTGAGGCGCTCATGCGGCGCAACGGGTTTGACCGGTCCTCGGTCATTGTCATAGGCCGCACGCTGATCATCCCGGTCGCCGATGCGCCGCCCGCTGCCTCTCCTTTCCCCTCCGCACCCGGCAATCGGGAATAAAAGCCCTGCGGCGGGAAGCCGGCGCCTTTTCGCCTCAACGCGGTCCGCATCGCCGTGAAGAGACGCGCCCTCCTCCGCCGGACCCGGTCAAGGCACGAGCTTCCGGTCTATCTCCTCGAACAGCGCCCTGTTGCCTTCTTTGTTGAAGTGCGCGTCGCCGGCGATATAGTATTTGTTGAGCGTCTCGACCAGACCGTGTCGCCGCACCTGTTCGAAGAAAAAATCGTCTGCATCTATAAAATCCGCGCACTTTTCCCGCGCGCAAAAATCCCGCCAGACGGAAACCCCGGGATGCCCGGGCTTGTTGTGCATCAGCTGCGAAGGCCAGGGATACACCACCACCGACATTCTGATATGATGCGCGTCCAGCAGGCGTTTCAGCGCGCTCATGGCATCCACGGCCTGCGCGATGCCCCCGGCCACGCCCGCCTCTCCGTAGCCCTGCGTGTTCGGGTCGCTCGTCCAGAACGCCCGCTCGCGCATATGGTCAAAGCTTTCCAGCTTCGCCCTGGCCGGATGCAGCAGGGCGTCCAGTTGAAGATTGATATACCAGGTATATTTGAAATACTTTTCCCAGATATTGCGCGGCGGCTTCTGAGGGGAAGGAGGATTCCCGGCGGTCAGCTCCTCCCGTGATTCGTCCTCGCCCTTTGGCCGCCACTTGTCCCTGACTCTGCCCGTATCCGGATCTATGACATAGGATACGGCTTCGTCCTGAATGTCGGATATGTCCGGCAGCACGACAATATGCTTAAAAGTGAAGCCGTTCTTGAGCAGGTATTCCATTTTTTTGAAATAGATGCTCGGACTGTAGCTGCTGAAACCGAGATTGATCACGGAAATGTTCGGATGCTTTGCCGCATACAGGCCGACAAAGCTGTCTTCATACGCCATGCCCACGGCTTCCGTAAACGAGTCGCCCATGAAGGCCAGATCGAAAGCCTTGCCTGCGGGCTGTTTTTTCGGATCGCAGGAGACTTTGAAGCCGTATTGATTTGTGCACAACCTGTAGGAATGCGTTCCCCAGGCCGCCGTATTGTCCAGGTTCGGCTTGAGTTCGTGATGGTAAACGGGATGCCGCGTTCCGGTCACAAAGCTTTGCGCCTTGCGCCGCATGCCGAACGGTTCTATTCCGCAGGCCGTCAGAAGGAAATCGGCAACGAGAAACAGCAGCGCCGTAAGCGCGAATATGAAGAAGATCGTTGTCAGCGTTTTTCGCACAGGCGCATCCCGTGGTATGGTTAAGGAACAAGCTTTCCGTCGATCGCCTCGAACAGCACCTTGTTCCCTTCCGCGTTGAAATGCGCGTCACGACTGATGTAATATTTTTTTATCGTCTTGAGCAGGCCGTGCTTCCGCACCTCTTCGAAGAAAAAATCGTTTGTGTCGATAAAGTTCGCGCACTTTTCCCGTTCGCAGAAATCCCGCCAGACGGCAACGCCCGGATGCCCCGGAGCGGCGTGCATAAGTTGCGCGGGCCAGGGATAGACGACCACCGTCATCTTTATGCCGTGCGCATCCAGCAGTTTCTTCAGGTCGTGCATGTGTCCGACGGCCAGTGCGATGCCGCCTCTCACCCCGATGTCGCCGAAGCCGGGCATGTCGAAGTTGGTGGTCCAATTGGATCTGCCGGGTGTGCTGTCAAACGACTCCAGCGTGTCTTCCGGGTGAAAGAGGGCATAGAGCTGCACATTGATATACCAAATGGTTTTAAAATGCTTATCCCATATATTCTTGGGCGCCGCGAGCGGCGGGCTTTCGGTGAACCGATGGCCGCAGGTCGGCAGGCCCGCGACCGTGCCTTTTTCCTGATCCAAGCGGTAGCACACCGCCTCGTCCTGGATATCGGAAATGTCCGGCAGCACGACGACATGCTTGAATTTGAATCCCTGTTTAAGCAGATATTCAAGCTTCTTGAAATAAATGATCGGGCTGTAGCTTCTGTAGGCGAGATTGACCACGGAAAGCTCGGGGTGCTTGTCGGCGTACCGCCCGACAAAGCTGTCTTCATAGGACAGTCCGATGCCTTCCGTGAACGAGTCGCCGATAAAGGCGATGTCGAACGACTTCCCGCTCCTTTGTTTCTTTTTGTCGCAGGACGTCTTGAAGCCGTATTCGTTGGTGCACAGCCTGTGCGAAAGCGGCCCCCACGCCGCTTTATCATCCAGATTCGGCCTGAATTCATGATGATACACGGGATTCAATTGCCCTGTCATGAAGCGCTGGGCTCCCCGTTTCATACTGATGGGATCAAGGCCGCAGGCGGTCAGGACAAAATCGATGCCGGCGAACAACAGCACCGTGACAACAAGTATGGTGATGATTGTCAGAAATTTTTTGCGCATCTGCATAGTATCCATCGAAAGCGCCGACCGGTCAAGGCGTCGCCATCCCGCCTTTCGGGGCAGCCCTTGCACTTTGCGCGCGGGGCGCATATTCTGATGGGATATAAAACCCAAGTAAAAGGAAAAGGAGTGCAGCTGATGGCCCTGTATACCAAAGAAGAAGCCCTCGCCTACCATGCAAGCCCCAGACCCGGCAAAGTCGAAGTGCTGCCCGTCAAACCCTGCGCCACCCAGAAAGATCTCTCCCTGGCCTACTCGCCGGGCGTGGCCGAAGCCTGTTTGGCCATCAAGGCCGACCCGGCGCTGGTGGACGTGTACACCGGCCGCGCCAATCTTGTGGCCGTCGTTTCCAACGGCACGGCCGTGCTCGGGCTCGGCAACATCGGCCCCAAGGCGGGCAAGCCGGTCATGGAAGGCAAGGGCGTGCTGTTTAAAATGTTCGCCGACGTTGACGTCTACGACCTCAACCTCGATGTGACCGATCCCGATCAGCTCATCAGCATCGTCAAAGCGCTGGAGCCCACTTTCGGCGGCATCAACCTCGAAGACATCAAAGCTCCGGAATGCTTTTACATCGAGGAAACCCTCAAACGGGAGATGGGCATTCCCGTCTTTCACGACGACCAGCACGGCACCGCCGTCATCTCCGGCGCGGGGCTGATCAACGCCTGCGAAATCACCAACCGCAAGCTCGCCGACTGCAGGGTCGTCATTGTGGGCGCGGGCGCGGCCGGCATAGCCTGCGCGAACTTCTACGTCGCCCTCGGCATTGATCCGCAACGCGTCTTCATGTTCGACTCCAAAGGCCTCCTCCATAAGGGACGGCCGGACCTCAACAAATACAAGGCCGCCTACGCCCAACCCAAGGAACTCTCCCTGGCCGAAGCCATGAAGGGCGCGGATCTCTTCCTCGGGCTCTCCACCAAGGGCATACTGACGCAGGATATGGTCAAAAGCATGGCCAAGGCCCCGGTCATCTACGCCTGCGCCAACCCCGATCCCGAAATCACCTATCCCGAAGCCAAGGCCGCCGCTCCCGACTGCATCATGGGCACCGGCCGCACCGACTTCCCCAACCAGATCAACAACGTCTCCGGCTTCCCCTTCCTTTTCCGGGGCGCTCTTGACGCGGGCGCGCCCGAAATCAACGAAGCCATGAAAATCGCCGCCGCCAAAGCCCTGGCCGCCCTGGCCAAAGAACCCGTGCCCGATGCGGTCTCCCAGGCCTACGGCGGGCAGAAATTCTCTTACGGACCGGATTACGTCATTCCCAAGCCTCTCGACCCGCGCATTCTCGTCTGGGAGACCCCGGCCGTGGCCCAGGCCGCCATGGATTCCGGCATCGCCCGCAAGCCCATCAAGGATATGGACGCCTACCGCAAGCAGCTTGTCGCCCGCGTCGACGCCGTTCACGCCCGCGCCAAGGCTTTGATTGAAAGTTATAACTAGCGCATTTTAAAAGTAAACTGCTCAAATCGGCGGGCGGGGAAGCCCTGCCCGCCGGAGGCAATGCATGCAGGACTTTTTCAACGTATTGACGGTTGAGCAGATTGTGGCCCTGCTGGAGACCTTTCCTCCGCTGGGCACGGAGATGTGCCCGACGGAAGAGTGCGACGGCCGCACGCTTGCGCGGGATATCGTCGCAGGGGAGGATCTGCCGCCGGCGGACCGCTCCGGCATGGACGGCTATGCCCTGCGCGCGGCCGACAGCTTCGGCGGCACGGAGAGCAATCCTTCCTATCTGCGCCGCGTGGCGAGCGTGGAAATACACGAGCCCTCGAATGTGGAGATAGGGCCCGGCGAATGCGCGGCCATCGTCACCGGCGGCATAGTGCCCAAGGGCGCGGACGCCGTAGTGATGGTCGAATATACGCATGAACTGGGCGAAAACATGGTGGAGGTGCGCGGCGCCGTGGCCCCCGGCGAAAACGTGATGCTGCGCGGCGAAGATGTGCGGGCCGGAAGCCTGCTTTTGCCCGCCGGAACGGCCCTGCGGCCGCAGGAAGCGGGCCTGTTGGCCGCTCTGGGGCATGTGGAGGTCCCGGTCTGCAAGCGTCCGCGCGTGGCTGTTCTCTCCACCGGGGATGAGTTGGTGCCCGTGAGCGCCGCGCCGAAAACGGGACAGGTGCGCGACGTCAACAGTTCCACCCTGGCCTGCCTGACGCGTCGGGCGGGCGGCCTGCCCGTTTTGCTCGGCCTGGTGCCGGATAATCTGGATGAGATCGGCGCTGCCCTGCGCACGGGCCTGGAGCAGGCGGACGTAGTGCTGCTTTCGGGAGGCAGTTCCGTGGGCGTGCGGGATCTGACCATAGCCGCCCTTTCCGGCCTTGGGGGCGCGCGCATTCTCTGCCACGGCGCGGCGCTTTCGCCCGGCAAGCCGCTTATTCTGGCCGAAACCGGAGGTAAAATGGTCTGGGGGCTGCCCGGGCAGGTCACCTCGGCCCAAGTGGTGATGATGGTGCTGGGCCAGGCCTTTTTGCGGCATATCCAGGGCCGGAAAAAGTGCTTTGATCAGTCCCTGTGGCCCCGGCAAAAGGCGCGGCTTGCGCGCAGCACGGCCTCGCGCCAGGGCCGGGAGGACTATGTACGGGTGCATCTTGAGCGCGACGAACAGGGCGAATTCACGGCCGTGCCCGTGCTCGGCATGTCCGGGCTTTTGCGCTCGCTTATCGAATCCCACGGGCTGGTACGCATTCCCGCCTCTCTCGAAGGGTTTGATGCGGGCAAGGAAGTGGATGTTTTGTTGTTTTAGGACACTCCGTTCTTAGAGCAGATTGTTTTTGAAACGCTCCCCCCGGCGCTTCACGGCGAAATGCAATTTCGCCTACGCCTGCGGGGCGGAATCCGCTTTGCTTCGTTCCGCGTCTTCAGAGCATTTTCAAAAGCAAAATGCTCTAAAAAGCTCATTCTCCTCGGCAGATAACGAAAATCCCCGGAGTGGCAGCCAACTCGAAGGTTTTTGAACATCAAAAGGCCGCCCGACAACGAACTGCCGGGCGGCCTTTACATTTTTCTCTCTCCCTTGCGCTACTTTTTCGCGGGCGCCTTGGTGGCGTTCTGCGTGGGAGCGGCGTTCGGGGCGGGGGCCGTGCCGTTCTGGGCGGGCGCGGCCGGCGGCGGCGTCTGGGCCGGGGTTTCGACCGGGGCGCTCACCTCGGGCTGTTCGGGCTCAATGGCCTTGAAGGTCACGGGAGTCTTGTTGACTTCGGCGATCACGGCGTTGGTGATGTCTGCGGCCGGGCCATAGGAGAGCACGGCGTCGGTGCCCAGGATAAGGGCCAGCTTCTGCCGGTTGCGGCAGGCGTCGAGCGCCTTCTGGATGGTCTCGTTCAAGGTGTTGATGACCTGCTGTTGCTCGGCGCTGATACGCTGCTGGTACACCATGTATTTTTCCTGAAGCTTTTGCTGCAGGGCTTCATCGTCGGGCTTGTTCTGCAGTTCCTGCTGCAGGGCGTTGAGTTCACCCTGCATGGATTCGTGCAGCGATTCAAGGTGCTTGATGCCCGCTTTTCCGGCTTCGCTTTCTTTGAACACGCGGGAAGAATCGACAACCGCCACGGCGGGGGCCGGATCGCCCGTATTGATGCAGCCGCCTGCAAGAAAAAATGTGAGCAGGGCGAGCGGAAGAAGATATGTAACGCGCATGGGTACTCCTCAATCGGCCGTCGGGCCGGGCAAGATCAGAACGAACGGCCGTGCGAACTGCGTCGGCCCGTGCCTGTGTAGCGTTTTTTGCTTCCGTCCACAAGAAAAAATCGCCGGCATCATTGGAATTCGGCGAATTCCTTCTTGGAATTCAGCACACGGGCGATGAAGTTGCGTGTTTCGCGCGCGGGCAGGTCCTCGGAAAGCCGGTTATACAGTTCTTCCGGGGTCAGGCTGTTGATGATGGCGACGGCCTCGTCCCTGTCGCGTGAAAAGCTGTTCAGCAATGCGTTCGGGCCGAGGTTGTAGGCGGCGATGGCGCAGTATTCGCGCGATTGGGGATCCGTCACTTCGCCGAAATAGCGGTTCAGCAGCAGGTGCAGATAGGCGATGCCGTAGCGGAGGTTGTTTTCCGGATTCAAAAGTTCGTCGTCGTCAATGTCGCTTGTATGCCCGTGCAGGAACTTGTGCACTTCGCCCCCCGCCGTGCTGGGCAGAAGCTGCATAAGGCCGGTGGCCCTGCGGTTGCTGATGGTGCCGGGCTGGAAATTGCTCTCGTTGTGAATGATGGCGTAGACCAGATCGGTATTGATCCGGTAGCGTCCGGCAAAGCGTTCGACCAACGACTTGTAGCGCTGCGCACGATTGAAGAGATCGCCGCCGTAGATCGGGCGTTGCGCGGTTTGAACAAGGCGGGGCAAAATGTTTTCCCAGGGCGGCAAGGGGCAGGCCTTGGGCGTTGCTTCGGCAAGAGCGGGCGCCGGACGGCCGCGCAGGGGGCGGCCGTAGGCGTCCAGGGCTTCGCCGTAATGCGCGGGCAAAGCGGTGCCCGCCGGCGCGGCTTCTCCCGTAACGGCCAAAGGTTGTCCTTCTTCCGTATCGGGGCGCAGAGGGCGAAGACCGGCAAACGTCAAAAGCGCGACGCCGTCTCCGGTGAAGGCAATCAGATCGCCGCGCGTTGCGCGGGCGGCCGGGGAGACCGCTCCCCGTTCTTCCCGCGAAATTTCGCTTCTGTACGTCCAGCCGGATATCCGCGGCGGCGCGCCTTTGGCGGACACGGCCGGGGAGAAGGAGGCATTGTCGCGCGGCGCAAGTTCCACACCGGGCACAAAGGCGGTCAAAAGTCCGAGCAGCACGATGGCGACGCTGCCGGAAACACCAAGAGCCCCAAGGGCGATCAAACGTTGAGTGCGGCTCACGGCAGTCCCTGCGTGTTTGCCGCCGCGCGCGCCTTTCTGCCCTACGTGGACGGAAAGCGCGGGACGGATGTGCGTAAGCGCCCGGAACGCATGGGTTGCTGCGTCAAGCAGCAGGCGCCCGGAACGGATACGCACAGACATGCAAGAATCTTGCCGGAATAACAGCATCATAGTGAATGGATAGGGTTTTCCATATATATCGTTATATTAACGCGCAATACTTCTCTTCCTTAATAGAAATAATAACATTTTTCCGTAGTTGAAGCAAGCGTCAGAAGCTTGGCCGCACGCGGAGCGCTCATCCGCATCTCTTCCTTAAACATCTGTTTTATAAATAACTTTTTCCAAGCCGGCACGAATGTTGAATATTGTGTTTCGCCGGCGCTTCTGTGCCGCCGGATCCAATTTTATCAACAAAGGGGAAGGAAGATGAGACGTTTACTCGGGTTTGTGTTGATGGCCGCAGCCCTGGCATGGGCCGGCCCGGCTGTGGGACAGGACTATTCCTTCGGCGGAAACAACGGCAACTACAGCAGCGGCGCGTCCGCCGGAAGCGGCGGCGGCGGGACGGGCCTCTACCTCGCTCCCCGCTTCCTGGATTCGCTCACCAACACGGGCGACATCAGCGGCGGCGGCGACCGCGGCAGCAAAACCTACAACACCGTGGGCGGCGCCATCGCGCTCGGCTATTATCTGAGCCGGCTGGATTCGCGCATTCCGCTCCGCGTCGAGCTTGAATACGCGGCCCGCAGCAACGTGAACGCCTCCTGGGATCGCAGTTTCAACACCGGCACCGACAAGTTCAAGGCCCTGTTCAATGTCCAGACGCTCCAGGCCAACCTGTACTGGGATATCGACACCGGCACCGCGTTCACGCCCTTCATCGGCGCCGGCGCCGGCCTGAGCTTCATCTATGCCGACTACCAGGTCGAAAACCGCAACAGCATCTCAGAATACACCACGGGCTTCGCCTGGAACGCCGGCGCGGGCGTGTCCTACGCCATCACCGAAATGTTCAATGTCGATCTCGCGTACCGCTTCGCCGGATTCGGATACGCCGAGGCCCATTCAGATCATTCCAATCCCAAGAACTACATGACCGCGAACGAATTCCTCCTCGGCATGCGCGTCAATTTTTAACCGCAACGCAGCAAACGGCGGTTCAGCCGCCTCGGAAAGCCCGGCCCGCGCCGGGCTTTCTTCGCAGCAGGCTCAAATTGAGTCACTACCTGCTTTTTGTTCTGTTGCGCCGGAATCGATGCTGTGGCAACACTGAAGCAAATCTCCGAGGAAATCATCATGAGCGTGTCGAAACCGCTGCCGGAGCGCTTGCGTCCGGAGGAACTGGCCGGTTTTGTAGGCCAGGGGCATCTGGAAGACAGGCTGAAGGCACTGTTGAAAGCGCAGCGTTTGCCCAGCCTGCTGCTGTTCGGCCCGCCCGGCTGCGGCAAATCCACGCTGGCGCTTCTGCTGGCCAAAAGCAGAACCAGAGCCTATCTGCGTCTTTCCGCGCCGGAGGCCGGTCTGCAGCATCTGCGCCGCAGGCTGACGGGCGTGGATATTTTGATTCTGGACGAACTGCACCGCTTTTCCAAGGCGCAGCAGGATTTTTTTCTGCCCCTGGTGGAATCCGGCGAGCTGACACTGCTGGCCACAACCACGGAAAACCCCTCGTTCAGCGTCACCAAGCAATTGCTTTCGCGCCTGCACGTGCTGCGCCTGCGCGGTTTGGGGCGGCCGGAGCTTCAGGAACTGGCCCGGCGCGGGGCCGCCGCGCAGGGCATGGCAATCAGCGAAGAACTGGCGGATCTGCTGGCCGGCGTGGCGCATGGGGATGCGCGCACCATGCTCAATCTGGTGGAATACGTTTCCGGCCTGCCGGAAGAAGCGCGCAGCCCGGAGCGCGTCAAGGCGAGCCTGCCGGAGATCCTTACCCGGCACGACAAGGCCGGAGACAGCCATTACGAGTTGGCCTCGGCCCTGATCAAATCCATACGGGGCAGCGATCCGGACGCGGCGCTGTACTATCTGGCCTGCCTGCTGGAAGGCGGGGAGGACCCGCGTTTTGTCTGCCGGCGGCTTATTTTGTCGGCCTCCGAGGACGTGGGGCTGGCCGATCCCCAGGCCCTGACCCTGGCCGTATCGTGCATGCGGGCCGTGGAATTCGTGGGCATGCCCGAAGGCTTTATTCCGCTGGCGGAAACCGTGGTCTATCTGGCCCTGGCGCACAAGAGCAACAGCACGTACGCGGCCTATCTCAACGCCGCCAAGGAAGTGCGGGCCAACGGGACGCGGCCCGTGCCCCTGCATCTGCGCAATCCTTCGACCAAACTGCACAAGGAATGGGGCTACGGCAAGGAATACAAGTACCCGCACGATTTTCCCCAGGCCTGGGTGGAACAGCAGTATCTTCCGGCCGAACTGGAAGGCAGGCGCTTTTATCAGGCCAAGGAACAGGGCGAGGAGACGCGCCTCAACGCCCGGCGGCGTAAGCTGGCACGAGGATAGACGCGGCTCCCCAGTAAAAAAGTCCGACAAAGGCAGGAACGAAAAGAACGCAGCGCCTTCATTTACTTACTGCAATGCGCCCCGCTCGTTCTCATCCTCAAAGAACCAGTCCCAGATCAGGGCCTGCACCGACCGGCGGGCGGCCGCGCGTTGCGCCTCCAGAGGGCGGTGGCGTCCGAGCAGATCGTCCGGCACGCGGCTGCCGCGCGCCGCGCCGCGCAGCAGCCCGGCCTGCGGGACGGCCGCGCTCAGCACGGTCTCGTCCACCGCCATGCCCGCCTGAAGCGCCCCGCCCGCCGCGAACGCCTCCGGCCCGGCGCCGGCGTAAACGAAATGCGCGCCGTCCGCCGCCATGTGCGGTTCGCGGGTAAGAAAAATTTTCGCGCCTGCGGCAAAAGCCAGGGCGAGGTCCTCGCGTGCGGGCTCTCCCCATTCAGGCAGGGCCATGAACAGTTCAAAAGGCAGGAGCATGGCGGCCTCGATGAGCGAGTGCGCCAGGCCGTTCGCCCCGCCTATCCAGGCGATGCGCAGCTTTTCCGGGTCAGGCCGGCTTTCCAGCATCAGGGCGATGTCACCCAAGGCCCGGCAGGGGTGGGCGTCCGGCCCGCCGCAGTTGAGTGTCATGCTCCCGCAGGCGGCGGAAAAAATTTCCAGATCGCGGCGCCCCAGGCCGCGCACGGCGCAGAGACGGCTTGACAGGCCGTAAAGAAACGCGTTTTCTTTGAACGCGTTCGGCTCGGAGAACCATTCCCCGGGGCCGAAATAGATTTCCCTGCCCCCGCCTGCGCGAAGGGAAGCCGTCAGGGCCAAACGCTCCTCGGGGGCATGCTCGGCAAAGAGCAGAAGCGGAGAGGCGCTTTGCAGACCGGCACAGATCGGTTCCGCGGGTTCGTCCGGGCGGGCGGCGCGCAAAATGCGCAGCACGGTCGCGTGTCCGAGCCTGCGCAGGCTTGTCAGCTGTTTCGTCACGGGATTTTCCTCCGGTCGGCGATGGGACATAAAGGCTTTGTGCTCCGGCGAATATACGGATATACAAGCGTTCGGGCAAGCTGAGGTTCACGAAAAACGTCGGTATGAACAAAGTGCACAGGGATTTTTTCCGCTCCTACCGGGAGCGCTGTAACCCGCGCGAAAACGAGCGGGTGTTTCAGCTCGTGGTGGAAGAAACGGATCTGCGCGTCACCACCACGGAAGATCTCAGCGTGATGATGCTGGATACGGTGACGGAACTGCGCGGCCAGATCAAGGCATGGATACGGCTCCAACCGGAATTCCGCACCAGCCTCGCTCCCGTTTCCGTGCCGGACACCGCGCCGGAAATTGTGCGTCGCATGGCGGCGGCGGCGGCCCTGGTCGATGTCGGCCCCTTTGCCGCCGTTGCCGGCACTGTGGCGCAGATGACGGCGGAACGCTTCGCTTCGCGCTTTCCCGATTTGATCATCGAAAACGGCGGCGACATTTATATGTTTTCCACCAGAGAACGTCTGGTGGGCCTTCTGCCCCATCCGCACAGCGGAGAACTTATCGGCCTGCGCGTACGGCCGGAAGACTGTCCGCTTTCTCTTTGTGCCTCCTCCGCCTTCATCGGGCATTCCTTAAGTCTGGGCAGGGGCGATCTGGTTGTGGTGCGCGCGGTCGACGGCGCCCTGGCCGATGCCTGCGCCACGGCCCTCTGCAATATGCTGCGCGAAGCCGGGGACGTGGAGCGCGTGCTGCGCCGGGCTGAACGCATGACCCCGCTGGGCGTGGAGGGCGTGTTCGCGCAATGCGCCGGGCGTATCGGCATTTGGGGCAAGATGGAGATTGTGGGATAGAGTTGCGGGCAGGCTTTCAAGGTGCTATCCATATGCACAGATTTGCATTTTTTCTTTTTTCAGGAGCGAGCATGACCGCACGTCTCGGTGCGCCGGCAGCATGTTTGATTTTGCTGTTGGCCTTTCCGGCTTTGGCCGCGCAGCAGTTCGGTCCCGGCGCACCGCAGCGCAACGGCGCGGCAATGCAGGCGCGCGACGGAGCCGTTCCCTCCGCGCCCTCCGGAGCGGCGTCGCAGCGGGTTACGCTGGTTGACGCCGTGATGCGCGCCCTGGCGGCCAACCCCTCCATACATTCGGCCAAGGCTTCGGCCGACGCGGCCGAGTCCGGCCGCAAGTCCGCGCGGGGAGCCTTCGGCCCCACCCTCACCACCAGCTACGGCTATTCCCGCACCAGGCAGAACATCGAGCCCGCCACGACCAGCCGCTACCCGGATCACGGCACTTTTACCTGGAACGTGATCATCAACCAGAACATCTTCACGGGCTTCAACCTGCTTTCCACCTACCAGAAGGCCGCCCTTCAGGCCGAGAGCCGGGAACTGAACCTGCGCCTCACGCAGTTGAACATCACGGCGAGCGTGCAGCAGGCCTTTCTGAGCTACCTCCAGGCCGTGGACAACGTGCGCAGCCAGCGCGACTCCCTGACCCGGCTGCGCGAACAGCTCGACATCACCAGGGCGTCGTTCGACGTGGGCCTGCGGCCTTATCTGGACGTACTTCAAGCGGAAGTGGACGTGAGCAGGGCCGAGAGCCTGCTCATCACCGCGGAAAACCAGCGCGAGACCTATAAAGCCCAACTCAATACCCTGCTGGGTGCCTCCGTCACCGACAACATCGACTATGTGGGGGAACTGCGGCACGTGCCCTTCCGCCTCGGCCTGGAGAACTGCCTGGAGCGCGCCTACCACGACCGTCCCGATCTCGGCATAGCGGCCAAGGCCGTGGCCATGGCCGCCAAGGACGTGAAAATCGCGCAGAGCGGATATTATCCGCAGATTTCCGGCTATTATGCCGTCACGAACAGCGGCGACACCGCCGCCCTCAAGCACGAATTCAAGGACGGCTACCGCTCCACCACCTGGGAAGTGGGCATCCAGGGCACCTGGACGATTTTTGAATGGGGCAGAACCTTTTACGCCGACCAGCAGGCGCGCTTCATCGAATCCCAGATGCGCGCGGACGAGTCCTCGCTCAAGCTCAACGTGGGCTATGACGTCAAATCCAAGCTGCTCGCCGTGCGGGATGCGGAAAAAATCATCGCCGTTGCCCAGAAGGGCATGATCCAGGCCCAGGAAGCCTACAAACAGGCCCAGGCCCGCTACCGCGCCCAGGTGGGCACGAACTTCGACGTGCTGGACGCCTCCGCCAACCTTACAGCGGCCGAAACGGCCCTTACGGCCGCCAAGGCCGGATATCTCACCGCGCTTTCGGCTCTGTACGTGTCCATGGGCGAACTGCGCCCCGACCTGAGCCTGAAGCCTGAAGAACGACAGTGACGTATGGATAAAGAATTTCTGACCATCACTCCTTTGGGGGGCCTGGGCGAAATCGGCCTCAACTGCCAACTGTGGGAAAGTCCGCAGGGCGTGGTAATGGTGGACTGCGGCCTCATGTTCCCGGACGACGACCACCTCGGCGTGGATATTCTCATTCCCCGGCTGGATTCCGTGCTGGCCGTGAAGGATCGCTTTCTCGGCATCATCCTCACCCATGGGCATGAGGATCACATCGGCGCGCTGCCCTGGCTTATCCCCCACATCAAAGGCGTGAAAGTCTACGGCTCCACCTTCACCCTGGCGCTGGTGGAACACAAGCTGAAGGAGCGCGGACTGCTCGACTGCGCCGAACTTGTGCCCGTAACGGCCGAAAGCATGGTGGAACTGGGCGATCTGCGCTTTCACTTCTTCCCGGTCTGCCATTCCATTCCCGAAGGCTTCGCCCTGGGCGTGGAAACCCCGGTCGGCTCCATCGTCCATTCCGGCGATTTCAAGCTCGACCCCGCCCCCTTGAGCGGCACGGGCACGGATATGCAACTTTTCAGAGATTTCGCCGGCGAACGCGGGGTGCGGCTGCTGCTCTCCGACTCCACCAACGTGGAAACCGAAGGACACACCCTTTCCGAACGCGAGGTCATGGACGCCCTTGACCGGGTTTTTGCCGAGGCGAAAGGGCGCATCGTCATCACCCTTTTTTCCAGCCACATCCATCGCATCCAGGAAGTGTTCGATCTGGCGCGCACATACGGGCGCAGCGTGGTCATCAGCGGCAAAAGCCTGGCCGGCAACATAGAAAAAGCCAAGGAACTCGGCCTGCTGCGCATGCCTCCCGTGCTCTACAACGCCTACAATTCCGTGCCTTCCCTGCCGGATCGAGATCTCGTGCTGCTGGTTACCGGCGCGCAGGGCGAACCCCTTTCCGCCCTGGCCCGTATGGTGCAGAAGGAACACCGCAAGCTCGGCATCGAACCCGGCGACACCGTGGTCATGTCCTCGCGCATGATTCCCGGCAACGCCAGGGCCATCAACCGCCTGATCAACGACATGTACCGCCTGGGCGCGGAAGTATACAACGAAAAGGTGCGCGACATCCACGCCTCCGGCCACGCCTGCCGCGACGAGCTCAAGACCATGATCGAGGCCGTGCGGCCCCGTCTGTTCGTGCCCATCCACGGGGAATACCGGCATCTGGTCAAGCACGCCCGCCTGGCGCGCGAATGCGGCGTGCCCGAAGAATGCGCCGTGGTGCTTGAGGACGGCGAACCCCTGACCCTGCTGCCCCGGGGCATACGCCGCGAAGAACGCGTGCCCGTCGAATACACCCTGGTGGACGGCAAGGGCGTGGGCGACGTGGGCACCCATGTGCTCAAGGAACGCCGCATCCTTGGCGGGGAGGGCATGGTGCTTGTGGTGCTGGTGCGCGATCAGGAAAGCGGCGCCATTCTCCACGGGCCGCAGATGATCTCCAAGGGCTTTGTCTTCCACCAGCGCTTCGAATATCTGCTTGAAGACGCAAAATGCCTGGTGCTCGACCAACTCGAGGAAAACCGCAACGCCGACCCCGCACGCCTGGGCGAAGGAATACGCGGATCCCTGCGCCGTTTCTTCCGGCGCATTCTGGATCGCGATCCCGTTATCGTGCCCATTATTACCGATGTTTAGCCAACCTTAACCAGGAGGATGGATCATGAAACGTCTGCTTTTCGCTCTGCTCGCCTGCCTCGCGATGAGTTCCGTCGCCTTTGCCGCCGAAGGCGGCCCCAAAGACCGCGCCCAGAAAGGCCCCAGAGGGAAACAGGTCATCGCGGCCAAAAACGCCCCGCCGGCCATCGGCCCCTATTCCCAGGCCATACAGGCCGGGCCGCTGCTCTTTCTTTCCGGTTCGCTGGGCATGGATCCGGCCTCCGGCAAGATTGTGGAAGGCGGCGTGGGCCCCGAAACCGAACAGGCCCTCAACAACATCGACGCCATCCTGAAAGAAGCCGGCGCCTCCTTCGACAACGTGGTCAAAACCACCATCTTCCTCGCCGATATGGCGGACTTTAAAACCGTCAACGAAATCTACGCCAAGCGCTTTACCGGCGCACCGCCCGCCCGCTCCTGTGTGGCCGTGAAGGAACTGCCCAGAGGCGGCAAGGTGGAAATCGAAGCCATTGCCGTTCTGCCCAGAGTCAAAAAGGGCGAATAAGCTTTTTGCTTTTTAACGTAAAAGAGCGCCGCAGGTCGGCGCTCTTTTACGCAGCAGGGACAGTTTGCCGTGATGCTTCGTCAGGTTTCACTTTTCGCTCCGGTCATGGACCGAAGAGTCCACTCCCGTCGCGAAAAGCTCGCCTTCCTTGTATATTGACCGGAAATTTTCGTTGAATCCCGAGTCAGCGGCAAGCCCCGGATTATTTCTGCTGGGCGGAATTGTCCTTCACCACGAGCACATGCTTTCCCAGTTCACGCACATAGCGCTGGTCGCGGCGCTGAAAATCCTCGCAGTTTTTTCCCAGGGAGGTGCTGCGCCTGCCCTGATCGCGGGCGTTCTTTTCCACGTATTGCGTGAAGCGCCGGGCGCGCTCGTTCCAGTTCACGTTCACGGCGAACGCCTGCCCCGCTCCGAACAGGAGCAGGACAAAAGAGAGAAAAAGGGCGGCACGGGACATGGGATGCTCCGGGATACAAGGTGTCCTGTACGCTGTATCGGCGGCCGGCGAAAAAAAATTACGGAGCGGACAAAATTTCAGGATTTATAAAGAGTATCAATCGCCTGCAGAAGTTCGTCAAGGGCCTGCCGCAGTTCGGCGGGCGGTTCGCCCTCCTCGAACGACGGACAATCCATTTGATCGCAGGTCTGCCGCACCCGCTGAAGAAAGGCGATGTGCGCGGCAAAGCCGACCGAGCGGGAAAGATGTTTGCGCAGTTCCGTGACGCGTTCCGCCAACAGAGCCAGCTTTCCGCGCACTGCTTCTGGCAGGGAGGCCGACTGAGCGAGCGCCTCCAGGCATTGCAGGACCTCCTGATAACGAAAGGCCAGGGTGACGTTCCGGCAGAAGAGCATGAGAACGCCGCCGGGCAGTGCGCCGGCGAGAAAGGTCCAGTAGTGGATATCGCCCGCGAAAACTTCCGGATACAGTGAGCCGGTAAGCACGAACAAAAAGGGAAAAAGCACCGGCCAATGGCGGCGATCCTGTCGATCCGCGAGAAAATAGAGGCACCAGCAGAGCGCTCCCGCCCAGAACATGGACGGGGAAAACGGCATGTGGAGAAAAAGCGTCCAGTGGACGAAAAAAACCACGCCGCTCAGAACCGTGACGATGCGGTCGGAGAGAACGCCTCTGTCATGGGGAAAGACGCAGATGAAGCCGAGATAGAAAGGCAGATCCACGCAGGGAGCGCCGTGGATGAAGGCCATGAGCGCGAAGGCCGCGGCATGCACGGGCAGCCTGGAACGCAGGTACGGCCACAGGTTCTGTGGAAGGGGAAGTTCCGGTGTCGCGCTCGGCATTTCGGCTCCCGGAGCAGGTTAATATTGAAAATGTTCATCTGCTCTGCAAGGATTTGCCCGCAAATCCTTGCCGCGAGTTTGGCGCAGGCGGGCTTTGCCCGCCGTAAGCGACAAATCTCAACGTGAACATGCCCTAAAGATCGGCCTCAGCCGCCCAGATAGGCTTCGCGCACGCGCGGATCGTTGAGCAGTTCCGCGCCGCCGCCTTCCATGGCCACGCGCCCCACTTCCAGCACATAGGCGCGGTGGGCCAATTTAAGGGCCGCGCGCGCGTTCTGCTCCACCAGCACCACGGTCACGCCGGCCTTGTTGACGGCCCGCACGGTTTCAAAAATGGCCTTGACCAGCAGGGGCGCGAGCCCCAGCGAGGGTTCGTCGAGCAACAGCAGGGAAGGCTCGCCCATCAGGGCGCGGCCTATGGCCAGCATTTGCTGCTCCCCGCCGGAAAGCGTGCCCGCGGCCTGATGCGTGCGCTCGGCCAGGCGGGGAAAAAGTTCGAAGACGTGCTCGAGTGAACGCCGTTTCCGCGACGCGTCCGCGATGGAGAACGCGCCGAGATTCAGGTTTTCCAGCACGGTCAACGTGCCGAACACACGCCGTCCCTCCGGGGCCTGCGTGATGCCGCGCCGCACGATCTCGTGGGCGGGCAGGCTGTGCAGGACCTCGCCCTTGAAGAAAATTTCGCCGGAACTCACCGCCGCAAGCCCGCAAATGCTCATGAGCGTGGTGCTCTTGCCCGCGCCGTTGGCCCCGAGCACTGCCACGATTTCGCCTTCCTTCACCGTGAGGTTGACGCCGTGCAGAGCCTCCACGCCGCCGTAGTCCACATGCAGGTTGCGCAGTTCCAGCATCACCAGTCCTCTTCCCCGCCGCCCAGATAGGCTTCGATAACGGCGGGATTGCGGCGCACGCTTTCCGGGGTGCCCCGCGCGATGAGCATGCCGTGCTCCAGCACGATGAGCTCTTCGCACACCCGCATGACCATGCGCATGTCGTGCTCGATCAGCAGCACGGTGATGCCCCGGTCGCGTATGGCGCGGATGATGCCCGTCAGCTCTTCCGTTTCCTGGGGATTCATGCCGCCGGCCGGTTCGTCCAGGATGATCAGGCGCGGGTCCGAGGCCAGGGCGCGGGCGATCTCGACCAGCCGCTGCCTGCCGTAGGAAAGGCCGCCCGCCCGCTCTTCCCACAGCGCCTCCAGGCCCACAAAAGCCAGTTCCGCCAGGGCCCGCTCCAGGGCTTCCCGTTCTTCCCGGCGTTGGGCCGGGGTGTGGAACAGGGAGGCGAACAGGCCGGAACGCAGGCGGCAGTGCCTGCCGGCCAGCACGTTCTCCACCACGGGCAGGTCGGGAAAGAGGCGTATGCTCTGAAAGGTGCGGGCAATGCCGCGCTCCACCACGCTGTGGGGACGCATGCCCTTGACGCTTTGGCCTTCAAAGAGGATTTCGCCGGCTTCCGGCAAATAGTTGCCGGTAATGCAGTTGAAAACCGTGGTTTTGCCCGCGCCGTTCGGGCCGATCAGTCCCACGATGCTCCCCCGTTCCACAGTGAAGGACACATCGCTCACCGCCACCAATCCGCCGAAAACCTTCGTGAGTTCCGTCACCTGGAGAAAGCTCATGCCGCTCTCCCCTCCGCTTCGTTCCCCGCTTTTCCGGCGCCGATCTCCCTGCGGTAGGAGCGCGGCTTCGGCGGCAGCACGCCCTGCGGCCGGAGGATCATCATCACGATCATGGCCAGACCGAAAATCAGCATGCGCGCATCGGCGAATTCGCGCAACACTTCCGGCAGGCCGAAGAAGATCACCGTGCCCGCCAGCACGCCGAGCCGGCTGCCGCCGCTGATGATGACCACGGCAAACACAAGGACGGATTCAAGAAACGTGAACGACTCCGGCGAAATAATCGTCATTTTGGCCGCGAAGATGCAGCCCGCCGCCCCGGCCCAGAACGCGCCGAGCACAAAGGCCAACAGTTTGTGGCGCGTGGTGTCTATGCCGCAGCCTTCGGCCGCTGTTTCGTCCGCCTTGATGCAGTTGAGCGCCCGGCCGAAGCGGGAACGGGCAAGCCGGCCGAACAGCAGCACGCTTATGCCCACCAGCGCCCAGACCAGATAATAGAAATGAATGCCCTTGGCGATTTTGAAGCCGAAAATCTGCGGCCTGGGGATGCCGAAAATGCCGTTGGCCCCGCCGGTCAGGCCCCAGGGATCGTTGATCAGGGTAATGCGCACGATCTCCACAATACCGATGGTCACGATGAGCAGGTAATCGCCCCGCAGGTGGATGATGGGCCGCGCCGCCAGCCAGGCGAACAAGGCTGCCGCCGCCCCGGCGAAGGGCAGAAAAACAAGGATGGGAATGTGAAAAACCGTGCTCGCCAGCGCCGCGGCGTACGCGCCCACGGCGTAAAAGGCTGCGTGGCCCATGTGATACAGGCCGGCCTGCCCGAGAATGACGTTGAGCGAAAGCGCCAGCAGGGCGTACAGCCCTATACCCACGCACACGTCCGTCCAATAGGCGTTGCAGGCCAGGGGCAGGAGGGCGACAAGAAGCGCCGCCGCCCAGGGAGCGAAAGAGAAGGACAAGGCTTTCACAGCTTGTCCGCCGTGCGTTCGCCGAGCAGGCCCGTGGGCCGCGCGATGAGGATGAGAATGAGCACCACAAAGGCTATGGCGTCCTTCCAGGCCACGGCGATATAAGCCGCCGCCAGCGCCTCGACCAGCCCCAGCAGCAAGCCGCCGACCATCGCGCCGGGAATGTTGCCTATGCCGCCCAGTATGGCGGCCGTAAAGGCTTTAAGGCCGTACATCCAGCCCATCGTGAAATCGATCTGCCCGTAATACAGGCCCACCAGCATGCCCGCGCCGCCGCCCAGGCCCGGCCCGATGAGAAAGACCAGAAAGATGACACGCTCCACGTTGATGCCCATCAGTCGGGCCGCGCCCTGGTCGATGGCCACGGCGCGGATGGCCGTGCCCGTTTTCGTGTGGTGGATGAAGGTATAAAGCGCCAGCATGAGCAAAAAACTCACCGCGATGACCACCAGGCGCATGACCGGCAAATCCAGGCCTTCGGCCAGGTGCAGGCTCGCGGCAGGCAGCAGGTTGCCCGGATAGACGTGGAAACGCGCGCCGTAAATGAGCATCACGGCGTTTTGGAACACAATGGAGGCCCCCAGGGCCGAAACCACGGCGGCCAGCCGGCCGGCCTTGCGCACCGGGCGGTAGGCCGCGCGCTCCAGCACGCCGCCCAGGCAGGCGACAAACAGGCCGGTGAGCACAAAGCTCACCACCAGGGCAAGGCCCGGCGGCAGATGCTGGGCCAGACCCGCGCCCATCAACAGGCTCAGGCCCGCATACGCGCCGATGGTAAACAGGTCGCCGTGCGCGAAGTTGATAAGCTTGAGCACACCGTAAACCATGGTGTAGCCCAGAGCCACCAGGGCATAAATGCCCCCCACGGCCAGCCCGTTGAGCATTTGTTGAACAAAAACTTCCATCTGCCTGCGCTATTTCGCCGCCGGCAACAGAACAAAGTGCCCTTCGGCGTTGACTTCGTACACGCGGTAGAGATCGCCCACGCGGTCCCCCTTGGCGTCAAAGGACAAGGTGCCGGAAAGGCCGGGATAGTCGCGTATCCCCGCCTTGAGATATTCGGCGATGCCGGCGGAATCGGTCTTGCCGTTGCGCACGGCCTCGGCCAGCACGTTGAAGGCGTCGCCCGCCAGCACCGACCACACCGCGAGCGGCACGGTCTTGTATTTGGCCTCGTATTCCCTGAGGAAGGCGCACGCCTTGGCGCTGTCCAGATCCTGGGGCATGGGCGGGCTGACGAAGAAATAGCCCTTGGCCGCCGCCGCGCCGGCAATCTTGACCAGATCGAGATGGTTGGCCGCGTCGCCGCCCATCATGGGCACGGGCCAGTTCATTTCGGCCTTCTGGCGCAGCAGCATGCCGGCTTCGGGATAATAGCCGGTGAAAAATACGAGGTCGGGGGCGGCGGACTTCAGCTTGGTCAGGGTGGCGGTATAGTCGCGCTCGCCGGGGGTCAGGGCGTCGTAGAACACCACGTTGATGTTCCTTGCCTTGAGCAGGGTGCGCGTTTCCTCGGCAAGCCCCTTGGCGTAGGAGGAATTATCGTGCAGCAGGGCCACCCGCTTGTAGCCGCGCGCGGCGATCAGCCCGGCCGCCACCCTGCCCTGCTCGTCATCGCGGGGGCAGGTGCGGAAAAAGCGTTTCAGGCCCTTTTCGGTCAGACGCACGCTGGTGGAGCCCGTGGCGATCTGCACCACTCCGGCTTCGTCGAAAATGTTCTGGGAGGCTTCCGTCACGGCCGAGCCATACGTGCCGATCACGGCCACAGAGCCTCCACCGGCAAGTTTTTGCGCGGCCAGGGCGGCGGTGCGGGGATCGCCCGCGTCGTCCTCGATCAGCAGGCGTATGCTGTTTCCGCCCTTCTTGTTGAAGTCGTCCGCCAGCAGCGTGACGATGTTCTTCATGTCCCGGCCTTCCGAAGCCCATTTGCCGGTCAACGGACACATGAGACCGATCTTCACCTCCGCCGCCGACGCCGGCGCGGATAATCCAAACAGCACGAGAAGCCCAATGACGAACGCTTTCATGGTGACCTCCGAAGTAGAATATGCCACCGTATATGAAAAAGCCGCAAACCGGAAGAAGATTAATGAGAGGCCCAGTAATGGAGGCCAAGACACATGAGGGCGGCGGTTTCCCAGCGCAGGGGGCGCTTGCCGAGGCTTGCCGGGGCATAGCCGGCTCTGGTGAACAGCGCGATTTCCTCGGGGTCGAAACCGCCTTCCGGGCCGATCATGTATACGGTGTCGCCTTCCTGCCCGAGTTGGTCGAGGCTGAGGGCGGGACAATCAACACCGGGCTCGAGCAGCAGAATGCGCCGGGCATCGGGCAGAAGGCGCGCGGGATCCTCGTTGACGTCCGGAAAGAGGCGCAGCACGGGAAGGTAGGGGTTGCCGCACTGCTTGGCCCCGGCAATAAGGCGGGCCTGCCAGGCTTCGCGGATGTCGGCGGGCATGCCGCCCTGGCTGCGCCGCGCCTGGCGGAGCCAGATTTCGGCCGCGCCGAGTTCCACGCATTTTTCGAGGAAGAAATCGCGCCGCGGGTTCTTGGGCCGGCCCACAGCCAGAATAGCCCGGCGCGCGGGCACGGGGTGCCGGGTCTCGGAAAGCAACTCCAGCAGCACGCGGTTTTTGCGGGCTTCCGTGATACGAAACAGACCTTCGCGGCCCCGGCCGTCAAAGAGGCAAACTTCGTCGCCCGGCCCGCGCCTGAGCACGCGCGTCAGGTGGTGGGCTTCGGAGCCTTCAAGGTAAAAGGGAGAACGCCATTGTTCCGGGGGCAGGTAAAAACGCATGGTTCAGGCGCTTTTGCGGGCCTTGCGCACCGCCTTGAACTCGTCAAGCAACTGGACGAGTTGCCCGTATTTCCTGCGTATGGAGAGGCCGGACGGGCTCAAATGCTCTTCCGGCACGTCGAGGTAGGTTTTTTTCAGATAGCGGTCGTTGAGCATGGCTTCGCAGTGCAGGATGACGGTTTCAACAAGCTGTTCGAAATAGTTGACGATTTCAAAACGCAGTTCCTGAAGCAGGGCCACGCTTTCGGCCATCATGCGCTGGTAGCCGATGCGCGCGCCGCGCACGCGGCGGTAGCGCAGTTCTTCAAGCTGGCGCACCTTTCTGGCCTGCTGGATGTAGCTGAGGCGGGCCAGCACCTCCTGGCGCAGATCTTTGAGATGCTCGAAGCGTTCGTCGTGTTCGGGCGAAAGCAGATAGGCGGCCAGCAGGCCGTAGAGTTTGGAAAAAAATTCGTCGCTGTAGCCGGCGATACGGCTCTGGTGCTTGGAGAGCCAGGCATAGAGAAATTTCAGCCGGTTTTCGTCGCTGTCGGTATTCTCCACAACCTCGGTACGCTTGTAGACCGTTTTGCCGGTGTATTCCCCGCGCACGATGTCGTTGAAGCGCAGAAACATGTTTCTGGAATCGCGCAGGATGTTGATCGTATCCAGGGCCTGCCCGGTTATGGGGTGAATGACTTCCTGCCGGACAACGGAAAGCGCGCGCTCCTGGCGCAGATTCTGGGGGTTGAAGCTGTGCTGACGGTAGGTGACGCGCAGGATGACGACCCGCCGCGCCTTGTCCACAAAGAGCCCCCCGGCCTCAATGGCTTTGAGGGCTTCTTCCATATCCTCGTCCACGCGGCAGAGGGCGACTTTTTCCACCAGAGGAAAGTGGCTGTTGCCGCCCGTGTGGGTGTAGGTGGTGAGGACGCGGTCGGACTGCCCGAGCACGCGCAGCAGAAAATGCTCGCCCATCTTGTGCAGCTTGCGGGCGAACAGGGCGCTGGCCGTGCGGCGCTCGGAAACGATGGGAAAACCGTACAGCTCCATGAGGTGCTGGTAGACGAACATTCTGTTGCGCTCGTAGCTCTCGTTGTCCCCGGGGCTGAATTTGCCGATACGCATGCCGTAGCGCTTGAGTTCGCCGTCTATGTCCGAAGGGAAGGAGGCGTTGATCCCCGCCAGATGAAAATGCCCCGCAGCGTCAAAAGACATGACGTGGGCTCTGTCCATTTTGAGAAGATATGGCAGCAGCGCGGGATAGTAGTCCAGGGCCGAGGTGTCGAGCCGGCCGAAGCGCGTCCGGAAATCCTCCTGCACGACCTTGGGCAGGCGGGCGGCAATGGTGCTGACGTTGCGGGCGAAAACGCGGTTTTCGAGCGGGCAGGCTCCTTCTTCAGTCAGTCCGGCTTCCAGCAGCGGGTGCAGAATGTCGTACTGAAAAATTTCTGAAAAATAGGACAACGGCCGGGCGAAGGCCACCAGAGCAAAACCGGGCAGTTCTTTATATTCCCAGGCGTCGTAGTCAAAGGAGGGCAGCAGTTCACGCACCTCGACCAGGGGATAGTCGGGGATTTCGAAATAGGGCCTGATCAGGCAAAACTTGATATGAACGGAATCAAGAAAGGCTTTGAGCGCGGGAATAGTGTTGACGGCAATGGCGTCGGAAAAGGAGCTTTCGTCCTTCCACGGAAAAGCATCTTTGAAAAAGGCGTTTTTCCAACCCGTAAGCATGGGCGTTCCCGACCGGCCTTATTGCTGTGTATGATACGATAAATATATACGCTAAAATATTCGTCGGAAACTTTCAAGTTTCTTTCCGCAAAAAGAAATCTTGCCGGCCGACGTCTGCGGGGTGCGACATATATAGAAACATTTTTACATATAGGCAATATGATAAACCGCCTTTTCTCCACCTGCGGAAAACGTGACGCCGTGCCGCGCAAAACGAAAACGTCGCGCGGGGCCGGCGGACGCGCGGGCATTTCGACAAGGCTTTTCGGGCCCGCCCGGAAAAGGCAGTTGCGGCAGGCCGGCTGTTTTTGGTATAGGCAACAACAGTCATTCCATAGCGTGACAGGTACGGTGCGGCGCGCCTTCCCATCCAGAAACAGTGGAACAATAATGAAAACAGCAGATTGCAACGAAAGCACCTTGGCCATTATTTGCAGCGTGTTTGATGCGTATTCGGCCGTGCTCTTTCTGCCGGAGAACGAGGACGAATGCCGCCTTGTCTCCTTCTTCAGCCTGGGCGACCGCATTCTCCCGCCCGAAGAAGTCACTCCCGGCAAGGGACTGGTCGGCTGGATAGCCCGCAACCGCGAGTCCCTCCTGGTGCCGAAGTTCGACCAGAGCAAGAACAGGCTCGGGTATTACCGGGAAGGGGAGGAAACCCATATCAAGGCCTTTATGGGTTGCCCCGTTCCCGGCGGAGGGGTGCTCTGCGTCGATTCCAAGCGCCACTATTCCTTTTCGGAAAAAGATCACAAGATACTGCAGCTTTTCGCCGAACTCATCGGCCGCCAGCAGCGCGGCAAGGGGGAGGCCGCGGCCGGCGACATACCCCGCTATTTCGCCCAGCTCGGCATTTTGCAGGATCTGCGCTTCCATTACAAAGAATGGAACGTCTTTCTGGAGCATTTTCTGCGCACGGTGCGCGGGGCCACGGGCTTCGACTACTGCGCCTTCGCCTCCTCCGCCCCGGACAGCCAGACCTACACCATAGAGGGCGAAACCGCCCGCCTCATGCTGGACGGGCAAAATCCCTCCTCCCTGCCGCTGAACAGCGGCATCGTCGGCTGGGTGTTCCGCAACGAACAGCCCGTGTTCTCCGAGGCCAACACCGAAACCCCCGCCACGGCCCTGTTCGGCAAAGTGGGCGAGATTTCGAATTTCCCCACAGTGATGTGCCTGCCGGTGATCATCAGCAAATCCACGCGCGGCGTGCTCTGCCTGGCCCACACTTCGGCCGTTCCCATGCCGGAGATCATGCGCAGTTTCGTGCGCCAGGCCACGGATCACCTCGCCCTGTTCCTTGAAAACCTGTATCTCAAAAGCCGTTTGAAGCGGCTGCTGCCCAAGGCCAGACTGCGCAAGAAAGGCCCGTCGTCCGCGGCCGAAACGCTCCCCGAGCGTGAGGAACGCTGATGCGGGCCCGCCTGCTCGATTTCTTTTCCAAGCATCTGGCCATGGATCTCGGCACGGCCAACACCCTTATGTACACGCGGGCCGGGGGCATCGTGCTCAACGAACCCTCGGTGGTGGCCGTGGACGTGATCAAGAACAAGGTGCTGGCCGTGGGGCGCGAAGCCAAAGAATACATGGGCCGCACTCCCAAACGCATCAAGGCCGTGCGCCCTATGCGCGACGGCGTGATCGCCGACTTTGAAGTCACCAGGGAAATGATCGCCTATTTCATCCGCAAGGTGCTGAAAGGCCGAAACATCTTCAAACCCACCATCGTCATCTGCGTGCCCACGGGCATCACCCAGGTGGAAAAGCGGGCCGTGATCGAGTCCGCCCATCTGGCCGGCGCGCGCGAGGTCTACCTGGTTGAAGAGCCGATGGCGGCGGCCATAGGCGCGGATCTGCCCATTCACGAGCCGCTTGGCAACCTTGTTGTGGACATAGGGGGCGGCACCACGGAAGTGGCGGTCATCACCATGTCGGCCATAGCCTATTCCGAATCCGTGCGCGTGGCGGGCGACGCCATGAATCAGGCCGTGTTGCGCTACCTGCAGGACGAATTCCAGCTTGTGGTCGGCGAAAACATGGCCGAGCGGGTCAAGATGCTCATCGGCTCCGCCGTTCCCCTGCCCCAGCCCCTGGTGGCCGAGGTTTCCGGCAAGGATATGGTGCAGGGCACGCCCAAGGTCGTACGCGTGACCGACAGCCACATACGCGAGGCTCTGCGCGAAACCACGGCCGTCATCCTCACGGCGATTTTCAAGGCTCTGGAAAAGACGCCGCCCGAGCTCTCGGCCGACATCGCCCGCAACGGCATTCTGCTGGCCGGCGGCGGCGCGCTGCTCAAAGGGCTCGATCAACTCATCGCGCGTGAAACCCGCCTAAAAGCCGTGGTGGACAGCGACCCGCTCACCACCGTGCTGCGAGGTACGGGCCGCACCCTGGAAAACAGGAAATTTTACAGCAGTGTGTACATCAACTGAGAAGAGTGATGCATTTTGAACTCTCCCCTGCTTAACGGCGCACTTGCCGCGGCCCGCGCGGCGGGCGACATCATTCTGGAGCACAGCCGCCGCCCCCGCAACGTCCGCTGGAAGGGCCGCGCCGATCTCGTCACCGAAACCGATACCGTCGTGGAGGCCTATCTGCGGGAACGCCTGAGCGCACTCACGCCCGGCCCGGGTTTCATGGGAGAGGAAAGCGCATCCGGCTGCGCACCGCACGGCGATTGCTGGATCGTCGATCCTGTTGACGGCACCACCAACTTTGTCCACGGCCTGCCCTTTGTGGCCGTGTCCGTCGCCCTTTTTTGCGACGGCGCGATACGGCTGGGCATCGTCCATCTGCCTTTTCTCAACGAATGCTTTCATGCGGAACAGGGCCGGGGCGCGCAATGCAACGGCGCGCCCGTACGGGTTTCGGAAACGACGCGCTGCAACGATGCGCTCGTCGCCACCGGCTTCCCCTATGATGCCGAGAAGCAGTTGGCCCTCATCCTGCGCAGGCTGGGTTCGGTGCTGCCCAAATGCAGGGGCGTGCGCCGCTGCGGCGCGGCCGCCGCGGATCTGGCCTATGTGGCGTCCGGGCGCTTTGACGCTTTTTACGAAAGCGGCCTCAAGCCCTGGGATTTCGCGGCCGGACGGCTGCTGGTGGAAGAGGCGGGCGGACGCGTCAGCCGCATGGACGGAACACCCCTCGCTTTCGAGGATTCCCTGTTGGCCACCAATGGACGTATCCACGAAGAGATGATCGCTCTTTTAAAGTGACGTTCCTCTTCAAAAGCCCCTGAAGCCGCAGGAATTTTCGTTATCCGCCGAGGGAGGGCGAGCTTTTTACGGAGAGAGTGTATTCCTCAATACTCGACCGGAGGAAAAAGCGATGTCCGACAAAGGCGGAAACGAAAAGAACGCGGCGGCGACTACAGCAGGCCCGACTTGATGCAGTACAGCAGGCCCGGACTGAGCAGCTCGGGAAAATGTTCGGCCAGCCCGGTTCTTTCGTCCTTGTCGAGGAACATGCCGGCGCCCTGTATCCGCTCAAGATGCGCGCCGCGCCGGCCGGCAACGAAAAGGCTCACCCATTGCGCGCCTCCGGTCACCTGGGGCGGCAGTTCGGCACGCGGAACAGGCTGCAGGCCGGACAGACCGAGTTGCTCCTCCAGCAGGCGCGCGGCCGCGTCTTCCCGCGCTTCGCCGGCCAGCACCGCGCCCTGGGCGGAGAAGTCCCAGACATGGCCGCCCGTCTCTCCAAGCGCGCGGCGCGAAAGCCGGATCCGGCCCGCGTGATCGAACAAGGCCGCCGTTATCCGGCGTTGCGGCAGTTTCTGGGCCTCGGCGCTCCGCGCATCCATGATGAGCAGCGGCCTGTCCTCATGGTCAACGACTTCCACGGGACTTCCGCCGGAAAACAGCAAGGGATCGTACAAGCCGGGCAACAATGAAACCGGCGGCAAGGAACGCGACATGGAATTTTCCGCTTCGGACGAAATATGGTGCGGCCGGCTTGATTCCGGCAACCTGGATGCAACGGCGGATCTGGAAGCCGCCTGTTTCAGCCTGCCCTGGAGCCGGGAACAACTTGCAGCGGCCTTCGCGCAGCCGAACTACGCAGCCTTCGGCCTGCGCGTGAACGGCATGCCGGCGGGCTACATCTCCCTTTACCACAACCCGGACGAACTGGAAATATTGAATCTGGCGGTGCTTCCGGCCTACCGCCGGCGCGGCTTCGGCAAAAAACTGCTGCGCACGGCCCTGCTTCTGGGCCTGCGCCTGGGCATAGGCCGGGCGGTACTGGAGGTGCGCGCCGACAACAACGCCGCTCTCGGTCTGTACCTCGGCCTGGGTTTTACGGAAGCGGGCCGCAGACCGGGCTATTATAACGGCGAGGACGCGTTGGTGCTGGAACTGCCGTTGAAGCCGAAGCCGGAGAGTATGTAACGGGCCGCGGGTCGGAAGATGCTGGGGAGAGGACGGGCCGGCATCGGGTATTTTTGGCGAACGGGGATAGCCAAGACGAAAAAGATACGCTATATAGGCAACGAATATCCCTTTTAGTCGCAAGAGACGAGGAGCGCTGCATGAAAACGGAACAAACCTGCTTTTTCAAGCCTCTCTACCAAGTCGTCACCGTCATCAACTCCAGCCTCAATCCTCAGATCGTGCTCCAGAGGGTGGTGGAGGAAACGACATCCGCCCTGCGCTGCAAAGCCTGCACCCTGCGCCTGCTCGACAGAAGCGGCAAATTTCTCCTGGCCGGCGCGAGCACGGGTTTAAGCAAGGGCTATCTGCGCAAGGGTCAGGTCGACCTGACAAAAAGCCGCATCGACAGCGAAGTGCTCAGTTCCGGAAAAATCCTGTACATACGCGACGTCTGCACGGATTCCCGCTGGCAGTACCCCGACGCGGCCAGGGTCGAAGGCATCGCCTCCATTTTGGTTGCCCCCCTCCTGGTCGAGCACAAGCCCATCGGCGTGGTGCGCATCTACACGGAAAGCCCGCGCGAGTTTTCAGTGGAGGAACACGATTTCCTCATGGCTGTGGCGCACATCGCCGCCATATCCATTGAAAACGCGCGCCTGCACGATGCCCTGCGCTCGGACTTCGACCTGCTCACCCAGTACAATTACCAGATATTTGAAGATTAAGGTCTGTTGACACCAGATTCTTTTCGTTCCTGCCTTTTTCAGCCCAAGCCCGCCCTTCCGGAGCGGGCTTTTTTGTTGCCGGCGACAGATTTTTTTTGAAAAAAGCCTCGCTTCCCTCTGGACGAGCGCGCAAAGAGCCTTACTTTTCCCCCAGACCGGAAAGCGCCGGACGCAAGACGCCGCGCCGTTCCGGCAAATTACACGGCTGAAGCACGCCAATGGGATTTCCCCAAGGAGGAAGCGTTGATATGGGCAAGACTATAGGAATAGACCTCGGAACCACCAACTCCTGTGTTTTCGTTATGGAAGGCAAGGATCCGAAATGCATCACGAACCCGGAAGGCGGGCGCACCACTCCTTCCGTCATCGCCTTTACGGACAAGGAACGCCTGGTCGGCGAAATTGCCAAGCGTCAGGCCGTCACCAATCCGGAGCGGACGATCTTCGCGGTCAAGCGCCTGATGGGCCGCCGCTACGATACGCCCGAAGTCACCCGCTGGAAGGAGCACTCTCCCTACCGCATCGTGGCCGCCGATAACGGCGACACCGCCGTGGAAGTGGACGGACGCCGTTACAGCCCGCCTGAGATCTCCGCCATGCTGCTCGCCAAGCTGAAGGCCGACGCCGAAACCTATCTGGGCGAAAGCGTCACCGAAGCCGTGATCACCGTGCCCGCGTACTTCAACGACGCGCAGCGCCAGGCCACGAAGGACGCCGGCCGCATCGCCGGGCTGGAAGTCAAACGCATCATCAACGAACCCACGGCCGCATCGCTGGCCTATGGTTTCGACCGCAAAGCCAATGAAAAAATCGCCGTTTTCGACCTGGGCGGCGGCACCTTCGATATTTCCATCCTGGAAGTGGGCGACAACGTCGTGGAAGTGCGCGCCACCAACGGCGACACCTTCCTCGGCGGCGAAGACTTCGACCAGCGCATCATCAACTTCCTGGTGGAAGAATTCAAACGCGAGAACGGCATCGATCTTTCCAAGGACCGCATGGCCCTCCAGCGCCTGAAGGAATCGGCGGAAAAGGCCAAGAAGGACCTTTCCACTTCCATGGAATCGGAAGTGAACCTGCCCTTCATCACGGCCGACCAGAACGGGCCCAAGCACATGCTCGTCAAAATCTCCCGCTCCAAGCTCGAGCAGCTTGTGGAAGACCTGGTCAACAGCACCATAGAGCCCTGCCGCAAGGCTCTGGCCGACGCCGGCCTTTCCACCGGCCAGATTGACGAGGTCGTGCTGGTGGGCGGAATGACCCGCATGCCTCTGGTACAGAAAAAAGTGGGCGAATTCTTCGGCAAGGAACCCAACCGCACCGTCAACCCCGACGAAGTGGTGGCCATGGGCGCGGCCATTCAGGGCGGCATCCTGGCCGGGGACGTCAAGGACGTGCTCCTGCTCGACGTCACCCCGCTTTCCCTCGGCATTGAAACCATGGGCGGCGTGTCCACCAGGTTGATCGAGCGCAACACCACCATTCCCACGCGCAAAAGCCAAACCTTCACCACGGCCTCGGACAACCAGCCCATGGTCTCCATCCATGTGCTTCAGGGCGAACGCCCCATGGCCGCGGACAACATGACGCTGGCCCGCTTCGACCTCGCCGGCATTCCCCCGGCCCCGCGCGGCGTGCCGCAGATTGAAGTGAGCTTCGACATCGACGCCAACGGCATCGTCAACGTTTCGGCCAAGGATATCGGCACCGGCAAACAACAGTCCATCCAGATCACGGCCTCCTCCGGCCTCTCGGAAGCGGACATCCAGCGCATGGTGCGCGAAGCCGAATCCCATGCCTCCGACGACAAGCAGAAGCAGGAACTCGTCAAGGCCCGCAACGATGCCGACAGCCTGCTCTACGGCACGGAAAAATCCCTGAAGGATCTGGGCGACCGCGCCGATGCGGCCCTGAAATCCGACATTGACCAGAAGATGGAAACACTGCGCCGCCTCATGGAAGGCGAAGACGCCGCCGCCATCAAGCAGGCCACGGACTCGCTGGCCCAGGCTTCCCACAAGCTGGCGGAAACGCTCTACCAGCAGCAGGGCGGCCAGGGAGCGGGCGCGGCCGGCGCCGCCGGCGCGGGCTGTGCCTCGGGCAACTGCGGCGCGGACGCCAAACAGGGCGGCAAGAGCGGCGATGACGTCGTGGATGCGGACTATACGGAAGTGAAATAAGCAAACACACGAAAAACCGGCCCTTGCTTTACCGGTGACATCTGGTTTACTTTACTCCGGTTCGCGGCAGCGCGAACCGGAGTTTTTTATTTTTCAGCCTTGGAGAAGCCGACGCCATGAGAAAATACGCCTGTCTCCCGCTCGTGCTTTGCCTGCTGCTCTGCTCCTGCATGTCGCTCTTTCCTCAGAAAGCCGATACCGAAAAAGCCCCCAGGCCCGCTCCACCCGCACAGCAGCAGCCGATCCAGGCGCAGATTCCGCCGGGGCCTTCGATCTGCTTTTCCCTGGCCCTGCCCATGCAGGGACCGATGAAGAGCGTTTCCGAAAAAATCGTCAGCGGCGCGCGCGCGGCACGGCAGGAAATCGAGGGCCGGGGCACGGCCATCCACGTGCGCCTGCTTGATACCGATCAGCCCGACTGGCTCGCCCAACTTGCCCAGCTTCCCCCGCAGTGCGCGCTGGTGGGCGGACCGCTGCAAAGCACGGCCTTCAGCGCGGCCAAAAATTCCCACGCCGCGATGCAGCGGGCCTTTTTCGCCTTTTTGCCGCAACTTGAGCCGGGTGACGAAGGCTTTACGGCCTGGCGTTTCTTCCCAAGTCCGCAGGATCAGACCGAGGCCCTGCTCGGCTTCGCGCAGACGGAACTCGGCTTTTCATCCTACGGCGCGCTCTATCCGGACGAGCCCTACGGCAAACGCATGACGGAGATCTTCCGCCAAAGCGTTCAGCGGCACGGCGGCACGGTGCAGGCGGGAGCCTACACCCCCGGCAGCCCCACCACTTGGACGGATGCCGCGGGCAAACTGGTCGGCAAATATGAAATCAACAAAACCCCCTTCCCTTCCAGGGAGTTCCAGGCCATTTTCCTGCCCGATTCCTGGTCGTCCATGGAACAGATCATCACCGGCCTGCGCTATAACGGCGAGGACAAAGCCCTGCTTTTCGGCTCCTCCCTCTGGGGGGAGGGTATTCTGGCCAAGCCTCCGGTGGTGCTCGAAAACTACAAACTCGCAGTTTTTCCCGGCCCCTGGAGCCCGGCCCTGCCGGCTCCCAAGGTCCTGGCCGACGTCCAGGCCGGTTCGCCGGACTTTTGGCGCGCCCTTGGCTACGACTTCGTGCATTTCGGCGCGCGCATGAACCTCGCGGCCGGCTGGACATCACAGCAAGTCAACGCCCGCGCGCTTGAGGCGCAGCAGGGTCCCTGGAACATGGCGCCCCTGCATTGGGACGCTCAGGGCAAGGCTTCCCAGGCGCTTTTCCTGTTCACCCCGGTGGTGGGCGGTTATGCGCCCCTGAACCCGGAAATCCTGAGGCAGTCCCTGGCCGAAGCCCAGGCCCTCTATGCCGAGCGCCTGCGCATAGCTCAGGGCGGCAGCCCGGCCCCGCCGCCCCTGCTCGGCACCCCCGCCGCGCAGCAACAGCCGCAACCGCGGCAACCGGCTCCCGCCGCGCCGCTTCCGCCGCCCCCCGCGACACAGACGGCCCCCATAGAGAGATGACAAAGGAACCTTCATGAGCATCACGAGAGAACAAACGGCCCACATGGCCGCCCTGGCAAAACTGGCCCCGGACGAGCCGACGCTCGATCTTTTCGCCCGCCAGTTCAGCGAAATTCTGCGTCACATGGATCTGCTCAACAGCGTCGACACGCAGGGGGTGGAACCCTTGTACCGGCCCGTCTACCACGAGGGCGGCATCCGGCCCGACAGGGTGATCCCTTCCCGCGGCCGCGCGGAACTTGTCGGCTCCGCGCCGGAACAGGACGGACAATATTATGTCGTGCCGAGGATAGTGGGATGAATCCTGTTGATCTCTCCCTGAAGGACGCGCGCGACAGGCTCGCTGCCGGCACGTTGCGCGCCGAGGATGTCACCCGCGCCTGCCTGGAGCGCATCCGCGCCTCCGAACCGCGCATTCATGCCCTGCTCGCCGTGCGGGAAGCAGAAGCCCTGGCCGAAGCCAAAGCCCTGGACGCTCAAGGCCCCGATCCCTCCCGCCCTCTGTGGGGCGTGCCCGTCACCGTGAAAGACGCGCTGCTCACCAGGGGCACGCGTACCACGGCGGCCTCGAAGACGCTCGAAAACTTCGTGCCCTTCCACGACGCCTTTGTGGTGGAGCGCCTGCGCGAAGCCGGCGCCATCCTGCTTGGCAAGACCAATATGGACGAATTCGCCATGGGCTCGTCCACGGAATATTCCGCCTTCGGCCCGACCCGGAATCCCTGGGACACCGCCCGCGTGCCCGGCGGCTCCAGCGGCGGCTCGGCGGCCTCGGTGGCGGCGCGCCAGTGCTTTGCCTCGCTCGGTTCGGACACCGGCGGTTCCATACGCCAGCCGGCGGCATTCTGCGGCTGCGTGGGCTTCAAGCCCACCTACGGCCGCGTTTCCCGCTACGGGGTCATCGCGCTGGGATCTTCCCTGGATCAGGTGGGGCCGCTGGCCCGTAGCGTGGAAGACTGCGCGATCGTCCTTTCCGTTATCGCGGGGCACGACCCGCGCGACGCCGCCTGCGCCCCCCGTCCGGCGGAGGATTTCACCGCCGCCCTGCACGAACGCGAAAAAACAGGCTTGAAGGGTCTGCGCCTCGGCCTGCCCAAAGAATTCTTCCGGCCCGGGCTGGAAGCCGAGGTGGAAGAAACCTGCCGCACGGCGCTGGACGCGGCGCGCGCCGCCGGGGCGGAAATCGTGCCCGTTTCCCTGCCGCGCACCGAACTTGCGGCCGCCGTCTATTACATCATCATGATGGCGGAAGGCAGTTCCAACATGGCCCGCTACGACGGCATACGCTACGGATATCGTGCCGATAACGTGAAAGATCTCGAAGATCTCTACCTGCGCTCCCGCACCGAAGCCTTCGGCAGGGAAGTGCAGCGGCGCATCATGCTGGGCACCTATGTGCTCTCTTCCGGCTATTACGACGCCTATTACAGGAAGGCCGCCCAGGTGCGCCGCCTCATTCAACAGGATTTCGAGGCCGCCTTTACGCAGTGCGACCTGATCTGCGGCCCTGTTTCCCCGCTTGTGGCCTGGGCGTCCGGGGAAGAGAACGAAGACGTCATGTCCGTCTACCTGCGCGACATCTACACCCTGCCGGTCAACCTGGCCGGGCTGCCGGGCCTTTCCCTGCCCGCCGGGCTCGGCAGGCAGAGCGGCATGCCCGTGGGCTTCCAACTCATCGGCCGGCCCTTTGACGAAACCACGCTGCTCGGCGCGGCGCATGCGCTGTCGCAAACACTGCCCGAACTCGGCCCACCCGCGGGCCTATAAAGCCTTCTTCCTTACAGCATGTGCGTCGCGAGATGGGTGCGGGGCCGGTTCCGCCGGCCCCGCACCCTATAACCTGTCCATAACCAGGGTGCGCAGAGCCTTTGAATCCGGGCAGCGCACGATCAGTTCCACGGTGCGCAGGTTGCGGCGCACCTCTTCCACCAGGCAGGTGCGCGTCGTATCACCCTTGTATTTGCGTACGCTCACCGTGTCGCCCACGGCGGGCACGCGTTCGGGTTCCACTTCCACCAGCAGCGAGGTTTCCGCGTCAAAACCGTCCCAGGCCGCGGCCGGGCCCGCCGTTCCACTCAAAAACACGGCTGTCGCCAATGCGGATACGCCGTATGCAAGCCCTCGGGGCATGGGCTTTCCTCCTGATGCCGTTAAGGCGCCTCGAACACCGGGCCGTCGCATCCCGCGCCGCCGGTTGGAAGCGCGTCACGGCGCGCCTTGTCCGAACATCACTGCTCCTTACTGCCTTTTTCCCAATCCGACAAGCTTTTGCGGTAATGGATTTGCCGCCCCCCGGGCGGCACAGCGCGAAATACGGTTGCTCCCGGCTCTGTTCGGACATATAGTATCGTGATGCAGCAGCGCCCGATCTCCCCCCTCGCCCCGGCAGGAGCGCCGCGTCTTACCGACGCCTACGGCCGTACGGTACGCTATCTGCGCCTTTCCGTCACCGACCGCTGCAACCTGCGCTGCCTCTATTGCCGCAGCAACATCAAAACGCGCTGCATTCCCCACGATGAAATCCTGCGGTATGAGGAACTGCTGCGCCTGGCTCTCGTCGCGGTCGGCCAGGGCATTGAAAAAATTCGTCTCACCGGCGGCGAACCCTTTGCACGCAAGGGTTTTGTCGACTTTCTGCGCATGCTGCGCGAACGCCTGCCGCAAACGGATCTGCGTATCACCACGAACGCGACGCTGATCGGCCCGCATATCGAAGCTCTGACCCGGCTGCGCATCGGCGCGATCAACATTTCTCTGGACAGCCTGCGGCCCGAGGGCTTTCTCGCCTCCACCGGCTGCGGCCTGCTGCCCGTGGTGCGCCGCAACCTCGACGCCCTGCTGGTTGCCGGCGTTCCCGTGAAAATCAACGCCGTGGCCCTGCGCGGCATCAACGACGCTGACGTGCGGGACTTTGTGGATTTTGCCCGCGCGCACCCGGTGGATGTGCGCTTTATTGAATTCATGCCCATGGGCAGCGGCACCAACTGGTCGGAAACGTATTTCCTGCCGGCCGAGGCTGTGCTGGCCGAAGCCCGCAAATGGGCGGATCTCGAACCCTGCGCCTCCGCGCCGTCCGATGCCGGCCCGGCGCGCATGTACCGCATCGCCGGAGGACTCGGGCGAATAGGCCTGATCACGCCCATGTCGAATCATTTCTGCGCAAGCTGCAACCGCCTGCGCATCACCTCGGACGGACGGCTGCGCACCTGCCTCTTCGCGGACAAGGAATACCGCCTGCGCGGCATTCTGCGTAATCCGCGCCTTAGCGACGCGCATCTTGCCCGCGTGGTCGAACTGGCCGGCCGGGACAAACCGCTCGGCGCGGACATATTGCGCCGGCGCGGGCAGGGCGCGGTGGCGGCCAAGCACATGCTGCGCATCGGGGGCTGACGTAATGATCGCATACATCGAAGGCAGGCGGGGAGAAAGCGCGGGCAACGCCTGCGTGGTGATCACCGAAGGCGGCGCGGGCTACGAGATCTTTCTGCCCGCCCACGCTCTGGCGAACCTGCCGGACAAGGGCGGCTTCGTCGCCTTCCACACCTGCCTGGTGGTGCGCGAGGATGCGCAGGAATTGTACGGCTTCCCCACCTGGGAAGAGCGCCAGACTTTTTCCCTGCTCATCTCCATCTCCAAGGTGGGCGCCAAGACCGGATTGGCCGTGCTTTCGCTCTTCAGGCCGGAGGATGTGCGCCGCATCGTGTACGAGGACGACGTGCTCGCCCTGACCAGGGTTTCCGGCATCGGCAAAAAGACCGCCCAGCACATTTTTCTGGAATTGAAATACAAGCTGAAGGTGGAAGGCATGCCCCAGGCCGCGCCCATCGCCGGCCGGGGAGAAAAGCCGGGCGGCGTGTACCGCGACGCCCTGGATGCGCTGGCCAACCTCGGCTATCCTGAGGAAGAAGTGGCCCCTGTGCTGCGCAAGCTGCTGAACGACGAGGCCGACCTCGACGTGGCGGCCGCCCTGCGCGCGACCCTTAAACAACTGGCCAAAAACAGATGATGCCGGAACAGGTGCAGCCGGCCGATGAATCCGTCCGCCCGCGCAGGCTGGACGAATTCATCGGCCAACGGGAACTGAGGGCCAACCTCAAGGTCTACCTCGGAGCCGCGCTGGAGCGCGGCAGAGCGCTCGATCACGTCCTTTTCCACGGCAACCCCGGCCTGGGCAAGACCACGCTGGCGCAGATCATGGCTTCCGAACTGGGGGTCAACATTGTCTGCACTTCCGGCCCGGCGCTGGAGCGCGGCGGCGATCTGGCCGCCATCCTCACCAACCTGGGCCGGCACGACATCTTTTTTATCGACGAAATCCACCGCATGCCCATCGCTGTGGAGGAAGTGCTCTATCCCGCGATGGAGGATTTCAAGCTCGATCTCATCATCGGCCAGGGACCGGCGGCCCGCACCGTGAAAATAGACGTGGAGCCCTTTACCCTGGTGGGCGCCACCACGCGCATGGGGCTGCTTTCCGCGCCGTTGCGCGACCGTTTCGGCATTGCCATGCGCCTGGAATACTACGGCCCGGACGAACTGGCGCGGGTGGTGCTGCGCGCGGCCTCCATACTGCGCATAGAAATCACCGAAGACGGCGCGCTGGAAATCGGCCGTCGGGCGCGGGGCACGCCGCGCATCGCCAACCGCCTGCTGCGCAGGGTGCGCGACTTCGCGCTTGTGCACGGAGACGGGCGCATTACGCGGGAACAGGCGGCGGACGCGCTGGCGCGCATGGAAGTGGACGAACACGGCCTCGATCAGATGGACAGAAAAATCCTCTCCGTGCTCATCAAGCATTTCACGGGCGGTCCGGTGGGCATCAAAACCCTGGCCATAGCCTGCGGCGAGGAAGAACGCACGCTGGAAGACATTTATGAACCCTATCTCATCCAGTGCGGCTTTTTGAAACGCACGCCCAGAGGACGCATGGCCGCCGACAAGGCCTATGTGATCCTGAATTTGCGGGGTTGAAAGAATTTACCCTCCGTAAACGGCGATCTCAAAACGGAAATGCTCACATAGGAGATTCCATGCCCCCGGTATGCGCGCGCGTCGAACTTCTCGCCCACACGCCCAACGCCCTGGAACTGATTTATGTCGCCTTCAGGCAGTGCTATCATGACGGCTATGCGGCCGACATGTGGCAAAAGCTCCTGAACGGCGACCTCCCGCGCGAAAAGCAGGCCTCTTTTGTGGCTCAGGTGCTGGAATCCGGGCATGTCAGTCCCGTGGAGCACGTAAGCTTCACCTTCGCGCTTTCCGGGGTTTCCCGCGCGCTGACGCACCAGCTCGTGCGCCATCGTCTGGCCTCCTATTCCCAGCAGAGCCAGCGCTATGTGGACGCCTCGAACTTCGACTACATCCTGCCCCCGGCCGTGGCCAAAAACCCGGCGGCCAAAGAGCGTTTCGAGCGTTTTATGGACGAGGTGGGCGCGGCGTACCGCGACATCAGGGAACTGCTGGAGGCCGACGGCCGCGCCGGCCCCAAATCCAATGAAGACGCGCGCTTTGTGCTGCCCCAGGCCGCGCAGACGCGCATTGTGGTGAGCATGAACTGCCGCTCGCTGCTCACGTTTTTCGAACAGCGCTGCTGCATGCGCGCGCAGTGGGAAATACGCGGCGTGGCAAACATGATGCTGGAAAAATGCCGGGAAGCGCTGCCCGAAATCTTCTCCCCGGCCGGAGCCAAGTGCGAACGCCTGGGATATTGCCCGGAAGGCGAACGCTTTACCTGCGGCCGCTACCCGCTTGCTTCCGATCGAATGCAAACCTGAGCGGGCACACGGCGGGCGGCCCGCGAAAAAAACCGAGAGCCATGCGCCTACAATATGTCAACCTGATTTTGATAGCCGGCGGCTTCGCACTCATGGTGCGGACCACCCTGCTCTGCCGCAAACTGGCGCATTTGTTCCGCACCTCGACCTACAGCATTCCTGTGATGACCAGAGTCACGGAATGGATATTCACCGCCCATCTCTATCTGTTCATGCTCGGATTCATCGTCGGGTTTGTCGATAATCTTGTCAGAGAAGTCGAGCCCATCTATACCTTCATCGTATTCATATTTGTCATAGGCACAACATTCATATATTCGAATACGAATATACAGATACACATGGTCGAGATGTTGAAAAACAAGAATCTCGAAATACTGAAGACATTCATAAATACAGTTGAAATGAAGGACACCTATACCAAAGGGCATTCCGAGCATGTCTACAAAATTGTGGATCTGTTTTACGACCACCTTGATGAAACACATAAAAAACAAATCCACAAAGCAAAGCTGTTGGACGCGGCCCTTCTGCATGATTGCGGAAAAATAAGCATAAGAGATAATATTCTGAACAAGAAGGGAAAACTCAGCGCCGAAGAGTGGGAAATCATCAGGAAGCATCCGGAAGACGGCAAAAAAATCCTGGACGACACCAGCTTTCATGAAATCAGCGACTGGGTGCTGTATCACCACGAAAGAATGGACGGCAAAGGATACTACAAGCTGCCGGGCAGCGAGATTCCGCTCGAATCCCGCATCATCTCTGTTGCGGATACCTATTCCGCCCTGATCACCAACCGGCCGTACCGCGGTCGCATTACGCACGACAGGGCCGTGGAAATCATGCTCTCCGTCGCCGGGACCCAATTGGACGAAAAGCTGGTGCAACGCTTTCTGCGCCTCAAACCCGACGAACTGGAAAAGATCCGTCCGCCGCAGGCTGCCGAAGCAGCGGAAAACCGCTGAACATTTTCAGCGCACAACGCGACAACTACGGTGCTCCGGCCCGGTTCCACCACGTATTCCGCCCCTCGTCCGCTGCCGCCCTCTCCTGATGTTCGCCCATTGGGCTGAATCAAAGCCGGCATATGGCTGTAGTGACCATATACCGGCCTCTTCGGGGGGTTCCAGGTGTTCCCCCCGTTACCGCCTGCCGTTGCCGATTTTTTCAGGTGGTCGACGCCGCATAGATGGCCTTCACTGAGCTGTCGAGCTTCGTATTGAACGCCTCATCGCTTTGCCGGGCGGAAAGGCCTTCGACCAGGGCGCGGGAGAAGCTGGCGATAATCCCTTTGTTGCGGCTGAGATGCCGGTTGGCCTCCGCCTGGCTGTACCCCCCGGAAAGGGCTACGATGCGCACCACGTGCGGATCGGTTGTGAGTTGGTGGTAAAGGTTGTCTTCCACGGGAATGGAGAATTTGAACATGACCTTCACCTCGGGGCCCAGGGCGGCCAGGTGATCCTCCACCGCAGCTTTCAGCAGGGCCTCGGCGTGCTGCCTGTCCGGGCTGTGGATGTCCGTTTCCGGCTCGATGATGGGCACGAAGCCCGCCGCCGCGATCCGCTTGGCCACGTCGAACTGCTGGGCGACAACGGCCTTGATGCCGGAAGGGTTGGCTTCCTTGATCACCGAGCGCATTTTGGTGCCGAAGATGCCCCGCCCGGCGGCCCGATCCAGGAGAGCGTCCAGATCCGGAATGGGCTTCATCATCTGAACGCCGGCGTTTAGCGACTCAAGTCCTTTGTCCACCTTGAGGAACGGGATGATGCGCTTCTTGTTCCAAAGATAATCGGCTGTCGGCAGGCCCTCCACCATGCGATCCATGGTGTTCTCGAAGAGAATGGCGCCCAGGATATGTTCACCATTGAAGGCTGGACATGTCATAATCCTGGTTCTCATGGCGTGCACCATGTCGAACATGGCGGCGTCGCCGGAGAAGGCCGACTCGGGGATGCCGTATTGGGCAAGGGCTTTGGGCGTACTGCCCCCGCTCTGATCCAGTGCCGCGATGAAACCGGCGTCTTCATGCATGCGCCGCAATTGTTCGTTTTTCATTGGTATGCCTCCCATTTTGATATCAGCTATAGCTCATATGTGGATCGTGCGATACATAAATACCGCAGGCCTTGAGAAAAGCCCGCACCGCCTCTTCCGGCGTGGCCCAGGACGTGACAAGGCGAACGGCCGAACGGCCCCCGCCCGTTTTTTGCCACACGTAGAAAGGCCAGTCTTTGGTCAGAGATCTTGTCAATTCGTCGGGCAGAACGGGAAAAATCTGGTTGGTGGGCGAATCCGCCAGAAACGCGTATCCCGCGCCGCGCAACGCGGCGGCAAGGGTCTGGGCCATTGCGTTCGCATGCCGGGCCAGTTCGAAATACAGCCCGTCCCGGAAAAGCTCCTCAAACTGTACGCCAATCACCCGGCCCTTGGCCAAAAGACCGCCCTTCTGCTTGATATGGTAGCGAAAATCCTCCTGCAGCGCGGGATTGCACAGGACGACGGCCTCGCCGAGCAGGGCTCCGTTCTTGGTGCCGCCGATATAAAAGGCGTCCGTCAGGCGGGCCAGGTCTTCCAGAGAAACATCGTTGCCGTCCGCAACAAGGGCCATACCCAGGCGCGCGCCGTCGACATAGAGCAGCAGGCCGTTTTCCCGGCAAAGCCCGCTGAGGGCCTCCAGTTCACGCAGGCTGTAAATCGTGCCCATTTCCGTGGGCTGCGATATCTTGACGAGACGAGGCCTGACCATGTGCTCGTCCTCGTGCGCGGCCAAAACTTCGCGCACGCTCTCGGACTCAAGCCTGCCGCTTCCGGCGGGCACGGCGATGATCTTGTGGCCCGTGGCCTCTATGGCTCCGGTTTCATGCACGCATATGTGCGCCGTTTCCGGCGCGACGACCGCCTCATGCGGCCGCAGAAAGGCGGAAATCGCCGTCAGGTTCGCCTGGGTGCCCCCGCACAGAAAATGGACGGCCGCTTCTGCGCCGCGCGCGCCGAGATGACGCCGGATATGTTCACGGGCGGCGGCGCTGTGCCGGTCAAGGCCGTAGCCTTCGTCCTGTTCCAGGTTGGTGTCCGCCAGCGCACGCAAAAGACGGGGATGCGCCGTTGCCGTGTAGTCGTTTTTGAAGCTGTACATGTTCTTTCCGCCTCTGCTTGAGATGCCGTCCGCACGCGGCGCGGACGGCACACAGCAAAGCAGCAGCCGGGCAAAAAGTCCAGACGGCAAAAAACAGTTTCCGGCGCGGATTCCCCCCCTCCTTCCTCCCGAACCGCGGCAAGAAGGAGGAAGGGACAGAGAATATCTTTATTGATTATTGAGTGTTGTCTCATGCCCATGCTTCTGCACGTTCTGCGCCTTTTCGTAGCTTTCGATGAGCGCGCGGTAGGGAGGCACGATGTTTTCAACCATAATCGCCGCGAATTCCCCGGCATCCGGCCTGTTCCAGGTGCTCATGATTTCCGACAGCACCGCGAAGGTGTCTATGGGCATAACGCCCGCCTGCATGATGCGGGCAATGGTGAGATCCGTGGCCATGGGGCTCCAGTTGCCGGAAGCGTCGACCACGCAAAAGACCCTGTAGCCCGCCTCCACCGCGCTTAAAGCGGGAAAGGCCATGCATACGCTGGTGAGCGTGCCCGCGATGATCAGGGTTTTGCGCCCGGTTTTTTCAATGGCCGCTACCCAAGGCGGATTGTCCCAGGCGTTGATCTGCCCGGTGCGCGGGATATAGACCGCATCGGGATTGCATTGGTGGATTTCCGGAATCAACGGGCCGTTGGGGCCGTCGGGCACCGAGGCCGTGGTGAAGGTGGGAATTTTCGCCAGATGCGCCACCCTTGCCAGAGCCGTCGCGCGGGCGCGCAGCACCGGCTGCTCCATGTCGCGCACCAGTTGAAACAGGCCGCTCTGATGATCGATGAGCAGCATAACGGCATCGTCCGGGTCAATCATCCAACGGTTTTTGTCCACGGCGTCTTTGTCAAACATGGCAAGCTCCTTTATTGGAGTTAAGTGATTTCCAGCGATCGGTTTTTGGATTCCAGCATAGATCACTGCCTGGGTTCCCACAACCGCTCGGCAAAATTTTTTGCCGACTTTTTGCCTGCGCGTGCTCCCAGTCTGCCCTTGCACTTTTTGCCGGATGCCCTATAAAGGCTTACGCGCGGAGCGGTTATGCTCATGGCGCGAAACACTAAACCCGCCATGCATACCCCTTCGCTTGCCGTCTGGATTGAAGCGGCCCGGCCGCGCACTTTGCCCCTGGCTCTAATTTCCATCGTCGTGGGCTCGGCCCTGGCCTTCCGCCTGGGCAAGCTTTCGCCGGCCGTGACTATTCTGACCCTGCTCGCGGCGTCCCTGCTGCAAATTCTCTCCAACATGGCCAACGATTACGGCGACGCCGTAAAAGGCTCGGACACCAAAGAGCGCATCGGCCCGCGCCGGGTGGTACAGGCGGGGCTTGTCAGCCCGGCCTGCATGCGCAAGGCCCTTGTTCTGCTAGGTTTCGTCACGGCGCTTGCGCTGGCCGCCCTCTTCGCCGTGGCCTGCGATACTCTGGCTGACGTGCTGGTCTTTATCGTACTGGGCGGTCTGGCGGTGCTTGCGGCCATCACTTACACGGTGGGAAAAAAGGCCTACGGTTACCTGGGGCTGGGGGACTTGGCGGTACTAATCTTTTTCGGCTGGGGCGGGGTGGGTGCCAGCGCCTATTTGCAGACCAAGAGCGTGGATTTTCCGCTTTTTCTCGTTTCCACCGGCCTCGGTCTGCTGATTGTGGCGGTGCTGAACATCAACAACCTGCGCGACCTGGAAAATGACCGCCGGGGCGGAAAAAAAACTCTGGCCGTGCGCCTCGGACCGGTCTGGGCCAGGCGTTATCACGCCTGCCTGCTGGCCGGCGCCCCACTTTGCCTGGCCTTGTATGCCCTGCCGGACTGGAAAATTTGGCCCCTCTGGCTCTTCCTGCTCACGCTCCCCTTGTTGTACCGCCAAGCCCGCTTTGTGCTCAGCCACCCCCAGGACGCCGACCTGCGCCCCATGCTGGAACCCACGGTCAAGGCCGCCCTGTTCACCGGGCTGCTTCTTGCCCTGGGGCTGGCGCTCAGCCGCCTTTTCTTATAAACTGCGGCAAATGCGAGGAGGCTATTATGAAC